>NZ_CP128153.1:2065000-2374375 GCF_030292155.1 Bacillus sp. DX3.1
AGTTCGTTCAGTAGCAGGTGCGTTAGATGCAGCTGGTATGCATTATATTGAAGTAAGTCATGGAGATGGATTAGGTGGTTCAACACTACAATATGGAAAATCATTGGTAGATGAAATGAAGCTCATTGAAGCGGCAGTTGAAGAATGTAAACAAGCCAAGGTAGCTGTGTTGCTCATTCCTGGTATCGGTACTGTCCATGAATTAAAACAAGCACAAGGCATCGGTGCAGAACTTGTACGAGTGGCAACGCATGTGACAGAAGCAGATGTGTCTGCGCAGCATATTCATTTTGCACGTGAGTTAGGTATGGAAGTGTGCGGATTTTTAATGATGGCGCATTCCGCTCCTGTCGAAAAACTAGTAGAACAAGCAAAGCTAATGGAACATTACGGGGCACAAGCTGTGTATGTAACAGACTCAGCGGGATCGCTATTGCCACATGAAGTACGGGAACGAATTAGGGCATTGCGTCAATCATTAAACATAGAAATTGGCTTCCATGGTCACAACAATCTTTCTGTTGCAGTTGCCAATACAGTTGCAGCGATTGAAGAAGGAGCGACGCGTATTGATGGTAGTGTTCGCTGCTTAGGAGCAGGGGCTGGAAATGCACAAACCGAAGTGTTGCTTGCAGTCTTGGATCGTATGGGATGTGATGTTGGCATAGATTTATATAAAATGATGGATTTAGCAGAAGATATTGTTGCTCCCATGTTACCAGGACCACAAGAAATTCAAAAAGGTAGTCTTGTGATGGGGTACGCTGGTGTGTATTCGAGCTTTTTATTACATGCGGAACGAGCGGCTAAGAAATTTGGTGTTGATGCTCGTGATATTTTAATAGAACTTGGCAAACGAAAAATTGTTGGGGGCCAAGAAGATATGATTTTGGACGTAGCGGCTGAGTTAGCAAAAGCAAAAACGGGGGTGTAAGATGTGGTGCTAGTTAAAGGTACGGGTACAGAGATTATTGAATATTTACTGCAAGCAGAGCGAGATAGAAAAGAAGTTGTAAAAGTGACAGACAGGCATCCTGATTTAACGGTAGAGGATGCTTATGTATTGCAAAAACAACTTGTGCAGCAAAAAATGGCAGAAGGATCCAAACGAATTGGAGTAAAACTTGGATTAACAAGTAAGCCAAAACAACAAATGATGGGGATAAATGAAGCGATTTACGGATATTTAGTTAGCGATATGTTAGCGGTTGAATGGGAACCACTAAAGTATGAAACATTGATTCATCCAAAAGCAGAACCAGAAATTGCATTTTTAATGGGAGAGGATTTACAAGGTACAAATATTACAGCGGACGATGTACTGAAAGCGACGAAATATGTTGCTCCAGCTTTGGAAATTATCGATAGTCGCTATTTAAATTTTAAATTTACATTACCTGATGTAATTGCTGATAATTGCTCCTCTTCAAAATTCGTATTAGGAAGCAAATGGATGAATCCAGGGGAAATGGATTTAGCGAATGTTGGAATGGTTATGTCGAAAAACGGTAAAATGGCAACAGTAGGAACGGGAGCGGCTGTCCTTGGGCATCCAGCTGCTGCAATTGCTTGGGCAGTAAATAAGCTTGGTTTACAAAATGAAGGATTGAAAAAAGGAGATATCGTATTAAGTGGTGCTTTATCCGAGGCAATTGCCTTTCAATCTGGAGATTCAATTATCGCTCAGTTTGAAGGATTAGGTAGTGTATCGATGTTTTGCGAATAAAGAGTAAAGCGAGAGATGAGTATGCCAATTGTACAAATTCAAGTGATTGAAGGAAGAAATCAGGAACAAATTCAATATCTCATTTCGAATGTTACAGATGCGGTAGCAAAAAGTTTAGACGTTGATGCTGAGCGTGTGCGAGTGTTAGTGAATGAGATTCCAGGTTCCCATTGGGGTGTTGGAGGAAAGGCGAAAGGTATTGTGGGAGGAAAATAGTTTAATAGAAGTTAGGATAAAGGGCTATTCTTATTAATGAAATGAGAATAGCCTTTTGATGTGAAAAGTATAACTAATATGTTAAAATTTTCTTCTAGTTCAAAATAATACAAGGGGATTTAAAAAAGGGAGGAGACCAATATGCAAATACTATTAATTCGGCACGGAGAGTCAGAAGCAGACATTTTAAAGGTTCATGAAGGAAGAGCAGATTTTGAATTAACTGAAATGGGTAGAAGACAAGTATCGAGTTTAGTTCAAAAAGTGAAACAAGACTTTCCACCAGATTTTATATGGGCAAGTACATTAAAAAGGGCGCGAGAAACTGCCGAAACATTAGCGAAAACCGTTGGGTGTCCAGTGCAATTGGAAGAAGAATTGATGGAATTTAATAATGGTATACAGGCCGGATTGTCCTTTGAAGAAGCGAAAAAGTATCCAGAGCTAAAATTTCTTCATGATCGTTTTGAAAATGGGGAATCATTCATAGAATTTCGAATGAGGATTGAAACGATATTTTCCAAGATTGTGACAGAAAATAAGTATGAACGAATTGCGATCGTTGCACATGGTGGGGTAATTAATAGTATATTACGTGCGTTTTTCCAAATGCCAATTAATATGGACTATTATTTTAAAATGGGAGATACAGGAATTAGTTTAATTGAACTTACGGATAAACAGAAAATCATTCATTTTATTAACGATACGAGTCATTTGGAACATATATAAGGAAGAGCCTGTTTTTTTTATAAACAGGCTTATATTTTTGTTGGAATCATACAATGCTATTCAAATAAAGAAACACAAGGATCGGCTACATGTTCAACTAATAAAATATGAAGTTGTCCACGATGGTGATACACATGAGCAATGATTTCAAGTAACCATTCGAACCGTGAATAAGAAACACCCCAGTAGGCTGGCATTATTTCGGTTAGTTCCGTGTTTGAATAGGATTGAAATGTTTGGGATAGAAGCTGAAAGCCTTGGTGCATTGTTTGTTGCAGTTGATCGATTGTTTGCGGTGTATGTTCTAAATAAAAGCTGTCTAACTCTTCTTGTGTAGCACCGTTCAAAATAAGAAGGTCAGCATGACAAATGAGAGAAAGATGGGCGCACATTTCAAATAATGACCGTTTATTTTGTATCGGCTTACATTGTAAATCTTCATCTGTGAGTTGTTTTAGCATTTCTATGGCTGAGTTTATGGCAACTTCAAGTTGATGGAGTGCGGCTATAACAAACATTGAAATTCTCCTCATCTCCGTATATAATAGTTTCTTAAGAGTATTATACCATATTCAAAATTCCGAAAATTCTAGTAGTTTGACTAGAAAAATGAAAAGTATTATATTATTTAAGTTCCAATTGAACGATAATAGAATGGAAAGCAATTATTGAGTTAGGAGTTTAGACCAATGAGTTCGAGATACGGAAGAGATACAATTGTTGAAATTAATTTAGATGCTGTGAAACATAATGTGAGAGAATATAAAAAACGTGTAAACGATAAAAATATTGCAATGATGGCAGCAGTAAAAGCAAATGGGTATGGACATGGGGCAGTTGAAGTCGCAAAATCAGCGATTGAGGCTGGTGTGAATCAACTTGCTGTTGCATTTGTAGATGAAGGTATTGAACTGCGCGAGGCAGGGATTACTGCACCAATTTTAATTTTAGGATATACACCAGTAGAAGCGACTGCAGAAGCGATTCAATATGACATTATGATGACGATATATAGAATAGAAGATTTAAAAGGTATCGACCAAGTAGCAGAACGTTTAGGAAAGAAAGCTCGTATTCAAGTGAAAATCGATACAGGAATGAGCCGTATTGGTTTACAAGAAGAAGAAGTGCTCCCATTTTTAGAAGAACTAAAAAACATGAAGCATGTGGAAGTAGAAGGTATGTTTACGCATTACTCCACTGCCGATGAAATAGATAAAACATATACAATAATGCAAACAACTCTATTTGAGAAAGCTGTAAATACGGCCAAAGAGCTAAGGATTCACATTCCGTTTATTCATAGTTCAAACAGTGCCGGATCGATGGAACTAAGTAATACGTTTCAAAATATGGTACGCGTTGGAATCGGAATTTACGGCATGTATCCTTCAAGAGAAGTAGATCATACAGTTGTTGCGATGCAGCCAGCTTTATCGTTAAAGTCGAAAGTAGCACATATTAAACATGCCAAAAAAGGTCGCGGTGTTAGTTACGGTAATACGTATGTGACATCGGGTGAGGAATGGATTGCAACGGTTCCGATTGGCTATGCAGATGGGTATAACCGTCTACTTTCAAGTAAGGGACACGCATTAATCAACGGTATTCGTGTACCTGTAATTGGCCGTGTTTGTATGGATCAATTAATGCTCGATGTGACGAAAGCAATGCCTGTACAAGTAGGAGACGAGGTTGTTTTCTATGGTAAACAAGGTGAGGAAGAAATTACAGTAGAAGAAATAGCGGATATGTTAGGTACAATTAACTATGAAGTGACTTGTATGCTAGATAGAAGAATTCCGCGTGTATATAAAGAAAACGGTGAAACGGTTTCCGTTGTAAATATATTAAGAAGAAAATAAAATGAAAAAAGACTGAATCATTACTTGATGATTCAGTCTTTTTTGTTTATATAAATCCATTTTGATTTTTCGACATATAACCGCGGCTATGGATAACAAAAGGTGACCTGCACTCGTTTTCTCTCTTTGTTTTCACTATGTCTGGGGCAGGAAAAGGATCTGACCGTTTCTATGCATGGCCGGATGCTCTCTCCCACCTAAAAAGAAGGGTTTTATGTCGGTTTTTTAATTTGTATTTATATAGTTTGATTGTCATGAAAGCTATTATTATAAATGTAATAGAGTATAGTAATCATGACTTGCAGTAACTTCAAAACCACATTGCTGATAGAGCTTGAGGGCATTATTATTTTTTGTTTCAACCTCTAGTCCAATATTTCGATGTCCTTCATTTATTAATGTATGAACGATAGACTGTAATATTTGTTTTCCGAATCCTTTTCCTTGGTAGGTGGGATCAATAGCAAATCCAGAAATAGAAACAAATTCCTCTTTTTTACATACTGTAATTGTTCCGACTATTATCTTATCGATACAGACAGCATATACATGATGAATAGGTGAGGAAGAGGTCTTATGAAGCCATGCTGAGATGTTTTCTATTTCATCGTTGAAAGCTTTGCTAGCGACAAGTGCTATAGTAGGTAATGTTTCAGAAGAAACAGAGACTATTTGGAGTTTCGGGGTGTTTCTCGGTTGTATAGTTGTATCTGATTTGAAACTCATACTATACTCACTACATATGTATTGAAATGTAGCAGCACGGGTAAATTCTTTTCCACTTGTAGACGCTCCATTTATGATTAGTAAGGCTTCGTCGATATTACGTTTTTTTATTTCTTCCATAGCTATTTGTAAGAGAAGACTGCCGATTTTTTGTCTTCTGAAATCAGGATGTACAAGGCCTGTTAATTCCAATTTTGTAGGTCTTTCAAATTCATACATACTGACAAATCCAACTAATTGGTCTTCTTTATAATAAAGAAACTCATTGACTTGATATCCATTTCGTTTGTTGAGGATTTCTACATGTATATCTGATTGGTATTCGATTTTATCATTTTGTTCACATATATAAGCTAAATCTATCATTTCTTGAATTTCATCCATTGTTAATGTTTTCTTTTTTTGAATATGCAAGTGGTCACGCTCCATTTTATATAGTGTGAAATTTCTACTATTAGAATCTTTTTTCTAAGTAATACTGTGTATGTCCTTGCGGGAAATCTTCAACAACACCATACACTGTAAAACCATGTTTCTTATAAAATTCAGGTGCTTGGAAGCTAAATGTATCTAGCTTTATCAGCCTGCATTTCTTTTCTTTTGCAATTGTTTCGGCTTCCTGTAACAATTTGCTTCCATAACCGTGATGACGTATGTTCTCATCAACCCATAGGATATCAACATGTAAACATTGCCAAAAGATGACACCAGTTAGTCCAGCGACAATTTCTTCAGCTTCATTCTTAATTGTTAAACAAACATCTTCAGTAGGTGAATTGGCTTTTGGAGGGACTTTTGTTTGATTAAATGAGATTAATTGTTTTCTAATATAATCTTTATCTTTTTGACTCCATTTATTTTGAATATGCATGTTTTATTCTCCTTATGAGTAGTATGATAAAGCGATTAAAAGAAAGCGGAGTGATGTAACCATTCCTCTAAATCTACATGCCCTTGGACAGATAGTAAGCGATACACATATCGGTAGGGTTCTCTGCACTGCTCTAAATCAGGAATAGGCATACTTATGTACATTTCTTGGATCGATCCCGAATATTTGCTTACATCCCCACCAAAAATCATTATTAGGTTCTCCCTGCATTTCGGAAGAGCGGGCAATTACTTCTTCAGCTTCTGTTTTTACGAGCCAGACGTCGCTTACGTGATTTTCATAGCCAGGATGTAATGTTTGTATAAATAGAATAGGGGAAGAAAACAGTTTTTGTAACATGGACAACCTCCTTTTTTCTAAAAATTCAATAAAAACATTATATACTACATGGGGAAATAATGCGTAAAAATTTCCAATTAAGTGTCAATTTTGTGTAAATAAAGCAATTTCTTTGCGTATAAAGTGAAAATTCGATATGATAAAACTAAGAAAATATATCTGTTTTGGGGGTAATGAATGAAGAAATTATTTGAATATGTGTTGTTGACAATTGGAGCGATTATTGTAGCTGGTTCGTTAGAGCTTATTTTAGCACCAAACGGATTAGTAGATGGCGGGGTAACGGCTATTGCGATTATGGCGAATAAGGTTGCAGGATTACCGCTTTATGGCGTGTTTTTAGGTTTGAATATTCCTATCTTGTTATTCACAGCAAAGGTTATGGGGAAAAAGTTTTTCATACGAACGTCTTATGCGAATGTTATAACTACGCTCGGTTTAATTTATTTAAAACCGTTTCCAGCTATTACAACATCTGAATTACTCATTGTATTATACGGTGGTGTATTGTTTGGAGTAGGTGTTGGGATTGTTGTGAAGATGGGTGGTGCCATTGACGGAACAGAAATGCTAGCGGTCTGGATGAATAAACATTTTAAAGTACCAATTAGTACATTTTTAATGGCTGTGAATGCCGTTATTTTCGTATTTGTTGCTATTTTGTTCTCAATCGAGCAAGCGATGTTCTCGTTAGCGATTTTCTATATCGTTACAAAAATGATTGATTTCATATTAGATGGTATTAATCAAGGAAAGAGCGTAATGATTATATCAGGCAAGAATAAAGAAATTGGCGAGCTGCTTATGAAAGAGCTGCAACTTTCTGTTACGTATCTGCACGGAGAAGGTGGTTTTTTAGGAGAGCAGCGGAAAATTATTTATTGTATTACAAACCGCTTTATTTATCCAAAAATGAAAGATCTCGTTCTCTCTGTAGATCCAAGTGCCATTATAGAAGCTTCTTTCTCAACTGAAACAACAGGTGTTAAACGGCCAGGTATCTCCTCTCGTTCAGGGCAGTCACCAACTGAAACGAATAGTTAGAGTATGTAAATAAAAAGAGCTTTCACCATCAATCTTTTTGATGATGGAAGCTCTTTTTTTATCATTTCAACCGAGAAGACCCCCTCCTCTAAACGAAGTAAAGGTGGGGGATGAATCGGTTTTTTCTTTTTTTAAAGAAAACCATCTTTTTTGTAGAACGTACGTTCCGTTTTGTTGTATAATTGTCTTATCAAACAAAATGAGGTGAGAACAGGTGAAGAAAGCGTATTTTTCGAAACGGATCTATAAAAGGGATGTACCGTATGAAATGGTAGATACATTGACAAAGACAATGGAAACATTTAATCGGGCGAAACGCTTTGCATTTCAAACGATTGTTCGGGAAAAACGTTGGAGCCGTAAGATGCATACAGATAGTCTTCATCTTGTTCTCAAGCGGAAATATCAATTGAATGATTACTATGCAAACAGTGCGGTGCAAGAAGAAAAGGCGTTGTTTACAGGTTTAATAGAGTTGCAGAAGATATATGAGAAACAAACACAAGAGAAGCTCAAGAAAATCAAAAAGAAGTTGAAGCAAGAACGTACAAAACTGACAAAGCTTCGTAAAATCAAACAAAGTTGTGTGAAAGGAAAGATTACGTTTCCCAAAAACTCCCGCTTTTCGAAGAACAATAATATTATCTCCTTGTCTCGTAAAGAGGACACATTCATTTGGCTGAATGAATATCTGTTTGAGCACCAGTACTTAGATGTTCAAATCAAAAGGATTCAAGCAAAAATCGGTCGTTTGACTCACAGGCAATACCGTTTAAAGCAGAAGCTTGAATCGTACCAAACGCATATTCCTAGCGCGGTGTTTGGGAGTAAAAAACTGTTTCGGTCTCAATTTACAATCGATGAGTTTATACATAACCATGACAAATGGAAAACATTATTTTTCCGCGCTCGAAATAAACAACTCATTTTATCTGGCCGTAAAGATGCCAAACACGGAAATTTTGTGTTTCAGTATGTTATTGAGAGTCAGGAATTATGGATGACGACAAGTACAGGAAAACCGGTTATGTTTCCAACTGTCACATTCCCGTATGGACAAGAAATCATTGAGGAAGTAATCACAAACCAATTACAGTGTAAGAATAAGAAAAAACACGGCAAACCGATTGCGTGGTCTGTTGAAGACTATGGTGAGTATTATATTGTGAAATGCCTAGTCGATGTACCGGAAAAACCTCACACGAATTACAGTAAAGCGGATGGAGTGATTGGTGTAGATTGTAATCTAAATCATTTTGCTTGGGCGCATGTAACGAAGGATGGGAATTACAAAGGAAGTGGTTCCCTCCGTTTTTCCATGATAGGTAAATCTACCGGACAAATCACAAAGATAATTGAAGCGGAAGTCATTCGATTAGTTGACTTAGCAGAGCGGTATAACAAGCCGATTGTAATAGAAAAGTTAGATACCACGCAATCTAGGGCAGGGGATCGGTACGGAAGTAAGCGAGCGAATCGAATGAAGAGTATGTTCGCTTATAAGAAGATGACAGACGCAATTCTGGGTCGTGCGGATAAAATGGGCGTGGCTGTCTTTCAAGTCAATCCAGCATATACTTCTATCTCAGGGAAGATGAAATATATGCGGAAACTTGGCATCTCTATTCATCAATCTGCGGCCTTTACGATTGGGCGTCGTGGATTAGGGTATAAAGAAAAAGTGCCTCAAGTGCTTCAACCTTATATTCTAAAGAAAGAAGCGCACCACTGGACCCATTGGCATCAATTAAACAATCGATTTGATATTCGTACGCATCATTTCTATCAGTTATATCATGTGAATCAGCCGAAAGAGGCATTACAAATCGAACGATTAGACTTATTTGAAAGTGAAAAGAAAAAACTAGCAAAACTGTTTGCATAATGAAAAAGACGCCTTGTCCCAGTCTCTTACACTTGTCACCAGAGCAGATAACAGGTCTAGGAACTGGATGAATGACAGGGTGTTCTTCGCCTCGATATAAGAAAAAAGTAGCTGTACCTTTTCTGTTCTCCTCGGAAGACAGAAAGAGGTCGTCTTGCCTAAGGACACTACCGAATTTCTATATCGTTGTATCCTCTTTG
Organism: Bacillus sp. DX3.1; assembly: GCF_030292155.1. Taxonomy (NCBI): domain Bacteria; kingdom Bacillati; phylum Bacillota; class Bacilli; order Caryophanales; family Bacillaceae; genus Bacillus; species Bacillus sp. DX3.1. Next base: position 2,074,626 of record NZ_CP128153.1, read on the forward strand.
TTGAACGAGAGGAAGTGTTTTTGTTAGGGCAGAAACAGTAGAATCCCCCACCTCAAGCTCGTGTAGAGGTAGGTGGGGGTAGTTCAATAAGAAAACCATGCCTTTCTTAATAAATGTACGACAGTTGTAATTTCATCTTCCGTTAATCCACCAAATCCTAGTAAAATATAGGATTCCTTCTGTAGTTCATTTACTGAATCGTATATAGAAACGGGATAAACCTTTACTTTTTTTTCGGCAGCTGTTTGGATCAGTTCTCGTTCGTTCATACCGTTATGAACATGTAACACAATATGAAGCCCAGATTGATCTCCGAGTATATCAACGTGTGTCCCCATTTGTTCGTGCAATGTTTTTATTAATCGCTGGTGCTTCTTTTTATATAATGTACGAATCCGGTTTACATGCCGGTTCCAATCACCTTTTTTAATAAATGTAGTGAAAGCAAGTTGCTGTATTTTTGAGACGGTTTGCTTAAAAATTATGCCGTGCTTTTTATATATTTCTAATAGATGATTCGGAAGTACGATATAACCCATTCGTAAAGAAGGTAAAAATGATTTTGAAAAAGTTCCCATGTAGATAACACGTTCATTTGTATCTAAACCTTGCAAGGAAGGAATAGGCTTTCCAACATAGCGGAATTCCCCATCATAATCGTCTTCAATGACATAACTTTTATGATCATTTGCCCATTTTAATAATTCCAGTCTTCGTGATAATGGCATAATCATGCCATAAGGAAATTGATGCGAAGGAGTGACATAGGCAACATTTGCATCACAATTATACAGAGCTGGAACATGAATACCTTTCTCATCTAATGGAATAGGATGGATAGCCAGTCCGCAGCTTTGCATAATTGCTTTTACACGGTGAAACCCAGGGTTTTCGACCGCATATGTTTTGTGATGTCCAAGTAGTTGGATGAGTAACCAGAGAAGCGGCTGTGTACCAGCACCAATAATAACTTGATCTGGTGAACAATGAACGCCGCGTGCATGATACAAATAATGAGAAATGTGAGCTCGCAGCTCATATTCTCCTTGAGGGTCTTCTTTTGTAAATAAGTCATTTTCGTTTTCTAATAAACAATCCTGTAGAGCACGTTTCCAATTGGTGAGTGGGAAAGCGGTTTGGTCTACACGTCCTTGACTACAATCAAAAAACTCATCTTCCTTTTGTGTTATTACAAGAGGAAGAGATGAAACGGGCTGTTTGGTTGGTATAATATCAACATCTACTTCAGCAACAAAGATACCACGTTTCGGTTTACTTTCAACATAACCCTCTGCCGATAACTGTTGATAAGCGGATTCCACTGTGATTCGGCTTACGCCAAGCTGCAGTGCTAAGTTACGATGAGAAGGAAGACGTGTTCCAGTGAGAATTGTTCCTTTTACGATTTCTTGTTTTATAAAGTTGTAAATTTGTACGTAAATAGGAGTTGTACTTTTTACTTGTAACGGAATAATTAAATCCATGGCATTCTCTCCTGAAAATCTGGCCTTATAAAAAAGAAATAAACTGTCACTTAAGAAAAGGGCACATTCTTTTTATACTGATAATATAACATTTAGAAAATTTCATAAAGTGATAAGGGGAGAAAATCGATGGACGTTCAAGAAATAAAAACAGTAGGGAAATTTTGTGAGGTATTACCGATTTTGCAACAGTTACGACCTGCACTTACAAACGAGGAAGCACAATTGTTATTGAATCAGATGAAAGAAGAACGGTATCAATTATTATCGTTATCCAATGAGGAAGGTGAAGCGGTTTGCCTTGCTGGAGTGGCAGTTTGTACAAATTTTTACAACAAGAAACACGTCTTTATATATGATCTTGTAACTGCAGAATCTCATCGTTCAAAAGGATATGGAGAAGCATTGCTATCGCATATAGAGAGGTGGGGGAAAGAACAGGGGTGTACTTGCGTGGTCCTTACGTCCGCTTTTCCACGCGTGGATGCGCATCGTTTTTATGAACGAGAAGGGTATGAGAAGGTGAGTTACTCGTTTCATAAGGAATTAAAATAAAGAAGAGACATGCCTCTTCTTTATTTTTGATATTGCATTTTTCTTAAAAATGCGCAGAAGAACGCTTTGCATCTTTTGGAGAAACGAATGAAAAAGAATCTTTATTTGTTTCATTTGTTTTTTGAACTTGAACTTGCTGGATTGCTAGTACTTGATTATTTCTAGTTGCGAGTGCGTCTTGTATTCCCCTTGTCATAAGTTTAATGAAGAGAATTGTGATAAAGAATGCAACGAGTGTATAAAAAATAATCCACATCGAAAGATTCATTTCATAATAATTTAAACCAATTAGACCTGCCCAATCGTTAGAGAGAGAGGCGAACTTAATTTCGCCATGACCCGTGTCTCTTTGCTGCACGCCACCGATAATAATTTGGAATAATGATAAATGAATAACAAGTATGAGCGTTTGGACAATGTGTTCCATAAATAATATAAATAAACGGTTAAGTAATAAAACTCGTAAATGTTTTTTAATAATATGAAAACGGCTGGCGCCCATTAATTGTGAGCTTAATATATAGTCACGTTGCATAAACTCATCAACTTCTGAAGAAATATATAAAGTAAGTGTTGGGAGTGCAACGAAAATGAGTACAATAGCTTGATAAAAGGCAAACGAGATATTTGGATTTAAGTCATCCGCATTAGAAACCATCCTAATATTGACTGGTGCTATGAGTATAAAAGCAATAAAAACAGTTGGAATATAATAAAAGATTTCTGAGCATGCTCGTACAAATTTTTTCAGACGTGCTGTGTATAAACTTAGTAGAACACCTAAAAATGTTCCAAATACAATGCGAAGAAAACTAATTGCAATGGCAAATAAAATTGTGAATTTCGCACCTTCTAAAATTTGAAGGGAAATAGCCTCTCCAAAACGATCAGAGCCAAAGGGGGGCATCAGTGTTGGTGAAAAAGGCGCCTTCCCGAGGAGTTCGTGATTATCGTTGTAAAGAAGTCGAGGTGCTATAGTAGTATCATCTTTAAAGAACCAGCCGTAAATGAAACTTGCAGAAACAAGAATGACAAGATAGGTAAAGCCGATAACAAACCGTTTCGATCTCCAGATAGACTTCATACTGTTTCTCCTTTCACTTGTTTTTGCCATCTATCCATCATGTAAGAAATGATTTGGAAGAGTATATAGAATGGTAGTAAGATCATTATGAGCAAAACGAATGTAACGGAAGCAGAAAATGAACCCATTCTAAATAAAAATTGAATAATCCCGCTCATATTAAATACAAATTCTAAAACGAATAAATTAGAAAGTAAGAAAACAAAAATCGTTTTTAAATGGTGAAAGAAATGAATAGATATATTCTTTAATAAATGTATACACAGTATATAACTTGATGAAAGTCCTTTTCCGTAAGCTACTTCTACATATTGCTTTTCATGTTCTTCTTTTATGTATAAACCCATCATACGAAACATTTGTAATGTAGGTAAAACTGTTAAAGATAAAATAGGGAGCAAATATGCACGGTTTTCTCTAAACGAAATAATTGTAACAGGAGAATCACCAATTTGTTTTATAATCCAAATGAAAAACATCTGCAAACAAATCATGATCATCATATCAGGAACAGCTTCTAATACAAATACCATTCTATCAATCCATTTTTTTATATTTTTCTTTGATAAGAAATATACAAATGCCATACTGGATGAAATAAATAGAGCGAGAAAAAAGGCGGCAAATAAAATAGTCAATGAATAGATATAAGGATCAAAAACGGTTGGGAACAGAGGTATCGTTTTGAAATTACCAATGCTTGGTATGTGAATAGTCAACGATTGTAAGGAAGTAATTTCTTTTAACATGGTAGTGAAATGTTGGATAAACTGATTTGGTTGAAACGAAAATTCACCTTGATTCATAAATAAATAAGGTATGTTTAATAATAGTAAGAGTGATAGAACGATTGCTAGTAACTGTAATATAAATTGAGCTATTTTTTTTAACATCAAACCCCTCCATAATATGTTTTTTACAATATTATACAACGAATTACAAAGAGATGTTTTGTTTTTTCAGAAAATATATAATAATATAATAAAATGATGGAGACTGTATGAACGAGGTTTATGAACAAGGATATATGTTTTAACAGTATAGGAGGATATATGAAACAAATGTATTTGCATGGGAAGAAAGTTGTTGTTAGAACAATAGAAGAGGCTGATATAGAGACGTTATGGAAACAAATGTATAAGGAAGAAAGGCCGGAATGGAAAAAATGGGATGCACCATACTTTCCATTTTCCATACAGGAGTATCCAGTTTATAATGAAAATTTAATATTAAGATTGGAGAAAGAACCATATTCTCAATTTCTAATTGAAAGTGACAACGGCATAATTGGAACAATCGGTTACTATTGGGAGCATAAAGCAACACGTTGGTTAGAAATAGGAATCACGATTTATAATCCAGCGTATTGGAATGGTGGTTACGGTACAGAGGCGCTACGGATGTATGTTGATTTTCTATTTCAGAACATGGAGATTGGTAGAGTAGGATTAACGACATGGTCTGGAAATGAACGGATGATGAAAGTTGCAGAAAAAATCGGCATGAAATTAGAAGGTAGAATGAGAAAATGTCGTTATTATAACGGTGAATATTATGATTCAATCCGCATGGGAATGATACGTGAAGAGTGGGAAGAGTTAAGGGCAGTGAAGGAGTGACGAAAGAAGATGTATGCTGTTATCGCTACATTTGATGAGAAGTTTTCGAGGCAAGTAAAATTTATTCGTGTAATGGAGTTTGTATATAAAGAGTTCAGTGCACAAAAAGCAGATTTAGAAAGTTTAAAGTTAATCAAAGTGAACTACGAGAACGACAATCCGGTTTCTTGTAACATACTAGCAGAATACAATTTTAAGAGAATGGAGACATCAATATGACGTATGTAGTTAGAAAGATGAATGTAGAGGATATTGCTGCTGTACAAGAAGTAGCAACATTAGCTTGGCACGATACATATAAAGGGATTATCCCGCAGGAAACGCAAGATAAATTTTTAGGACAAGCATATTCCAATGAAATGATGAAGCGGCGTTTAGAGCAATCTCATTTACTCGTAGCGGAGCTAGAGGAGAAAATTGTTGGATTTGCTAATTTTTCTTTTGTTAAACATCAAAATGAAGCGGAATTAGGAGCGATTTATATATTGCCAGAACAACAAGGGAACGGAATCGGGACAAATCTATTACAAAGAGGACTAACAGTTTTAGAGGATGTAAAAAAGTTATATGTATACGTGGAAGCGGCAAATGAAAAAGGAAAATCATTTTATGAAGCAAAAGGATTTGCGATTGTTGAACAGTTTGAAGAAGATTTTGAAGGTCATATGTTGCAAACGATTAGAATGGTTCTACACATATAAGGTGAATTCCATGAAACGAGTACGGAAACGGGACTTGTGGCAATTGTAAGTGAGTCGGAAAATCTTAAAGATAATATTCAAATGCCTATTATAGGGGAAGTAAGGGGGATGAGAGATGCTTGAACGGGCTAATGAAGCAGAGGTAACGAAAATATTAAAGTATGCAGCACAATCTCTATTCGAAGGAACGAGAGAAACGTGTCAGCTAAGTCAAGAAAGGGCAATCGAAATTACAAAGCCGTTATTAGAAAAAGAGGCATATTATTTAGTTGTGAAGCGAGAAGGCGTGGTAGTAGGATGGATTCTTATTGGAGGGAATACAGATTACTTTTCAGGAGAAGCAATTGGTTTTATTTACGAGTTATATGTTTTCCCTGAGTATCGTGGAAAAGGTCTGTCGCGAAAATTAATGAAGGCTGGAATTGATGCATTACAACAAGAATATGTAGAGATTCGATTAAATGTATTCGCTGGAAACTTTGCAAAAGAGATGTATAAAGAATTTGGTTTTGTTGAGAGACAAATAGTTATGACTTTGAAACGAGATTAGAGGTTAAGAAGATGTTTATATATAAAATAGATGAGGAACTATATAAATACAAATTAAAAAACCGACATAAAACCCTTCTTTTTAGGTGGTAGAGAGCATCCGGCCATGCATAGAAGCGGTCAGATCCTTTTCCTGCCCCATGCCAAGTGAAAACAAAGAGAGAAAACGAGTGCAGATCACCTTTTGTTATCCATAGCCGCGGCTATATGTCGAAAAATCAAAATAAATTTATATAAATCGTTAAAATGAGAATGTTTCAAGTTCCAGAATAGGTACTCAAATGAGTATCTATTTTTTATTCGTCAAAATACGACAATTAATGATGTTGTTATTTGCTATAATTTTGTCGGAGAAATAAATGTTTTATATATTAAGAAATAAAATTCAATTTCTTTATTTGGTATTTATCTAGAAGGGATGAGATGAAATTTGAAAGGGTGTTTAACTGTATTATTGTGTTTGTTTTTCATTACAGGTTGTTCGAATACGGAAGTAAATCCAATTGAGTATGAATCGAAAGATATTTCGTTTAAATCTCCATCAAAAGATACACCAGTTGATATAAACGTTTCGCTTTCAATGAATTATGTATATCGTGGAGAAAATGCAAATAAATTCATTCATCAAGAGAATGTATATAATCCAGAGCCTGAAGAAGGGTATGAGTGGGTTGTTGTGAATGTAGAGATCTATACTTCAGATCCTAATGAACCTGAAAATAAGGATGAAGAAGAACGTATAAAGTATCATGTGCCATATTATTATGCTTCTGAGCACTTATTTTCTTTTGTTGATAAAAATAAGGAAGTACTCACTAACACTGGAAAGGCCGTGTTAGATGCAGCATTGAATGAAATGATGCCTACTAATAGTAATAAAAGCGGATGGATAGCAGGACAAGTTAAGAAAGGGGAACCTTTCTACATTAAGTTTCATCCGTATAAAGGAGAAGATTTATATATTCCCTCTAAGAGTATAAAGGAGTAGAGAAACCATGTTAAAAAGAATTCGATGGGTATACATATTTTTTGCGATTTTTTTGCTAACAGGTTGTTCTGAATCAAAACAAGAGACAGATGATACTATTCGGCAATATACGAAAGAAAAATTAGGGTTTGATGTGAAAATTGTTTCACGTGATAGTGTTGATTCAGGAAATATGGGTAACCGTAGTTATGGTGTGCAATCGAAGGAACCACCCTATATTAATTTTGACGTACATGTAACAGGTTTTTTTTCTTCTACTGCAGAAGAAGATGATTATGCTACTCAAAAGAAGATTTATGGTGTATGGAAGTCTTATGAAAAAATGTGTGAACGTCCAATTAAAGAGTTTGCCGGAACGTTAGAAAGAGTAGAAGACGGTATTGGGGGAACGGACATTTTTGAGAAAGAAGAAAAGAGTAACCCTGAAAATTTATATATATCGCTAAAAACGCCTTTTTTTGTAGATACAAAAAATCCAAAACAATTGGAGCAATTATTAACAGTCGTACAATGTGCGAAATCATATAACGAGCAAATTGAATCACCATATATGCTGAAGAGTATAGACATAGAGATGGAAGGATACAAAAATAATCTTAAAGATTTAGATATCACTTCTATAGAAACGATTGAACAATTATCACAACAAATGATTGGCAATAGACTGAATGATTTTTATTTATTAGACCAAATGTATTTTAAACATAGAGAGCAGATTGACAAAATGATATACGACATTAGGCAACAAGAATATATATATACTGAGACCAAATATGACTCACCACCAATTTCGTGTATAGATAAGGAAGTAGAAGATGCAACATGTAAAAAAGGGTTTGTTATGGAATTAACAGATACAATATATAATCATAGTAATCAACCTGATATGAATCGTGTATGGCAACTGGTACAGTACTTACAATCAGCACCTATTAAAATTCAAGAGTTAAACATTAACTACCCTAGCTATAAAATTAAGCTTTCCAATCTAATGGATATTTCATTTGAAGAAGTAGAGAATCAATTCGTTCAACAGGTGCAGGGATATCAAAAGAAGGAACAAGAACAATAGGATAATTCATTATTACCATAATGAAAATATTTAGTCTTATTAAGGAAAATGAAAAGTAATGAAAAGCTTTGCGAAAAGGCCATTCCTAAAGGGAGGCTTTTTGCAAAGCTTTATCGGTCTCTAGCGCTTGGTTTTGAATAGAGAATACTAAGCGCAATGAAAACGATAGGTAACATAAGTATGATTGATAGACTTACTACAGAGTCCCCAATAAAGAGTTAGAGAATCATAGGTATATCCCAATTTGTCTACATATTTCAACTATCACACCACCGATATATTTTAATTACATTATAAAGTGAACGAGGTAATTGATTTCATTGAAAAATATGACATAATTTTTTACTCGCAAGTTCCTGCCATGCTGCATCTACATTTTTTTTTACTGAATTTTTTATATATTACCCAGTCGCCCAGTAAACTCATTAGATGTGAAAGGAATTTGATTGCTTGCAGATCGTACCATTTAGTACTATAAAAACCAATATTTATTTCTGTATCATCAAAAAGCCGGGTTGCTTAAAAACAACCTGGCTTTTTGATGATTTTATGACTGTGAAAATAAGAATTCAGGAAATTCATCTGAGTTTGATGAATTTCTGACATGTTTTTGTATAGCACCAACTGCTTTAAGAAAATAATAGTTTGCACCTTCACCTTTAGCTGGTTTTAATTCTATAGATCTTTTTTCTAGTTTATTAAATTGAATTTTCCCTGCGTTTTTTTCATCTTCATAAGGAAAAAAACGATAAATAACTTCCTCTTCATTTTCATATTCTTTAAATAAATCTACACATACTCCCATATTATTAAGTTCCTTTCTAGTTATATTTATTAATTAAGGAACGCAATACAAGACTTTTCTAACTATGGCAATAGTTCTTCCACTCCTATGCCATCTACTAATAATGATTTTAAAGAAGGTGCTATTTTAATTTCTTCCTCAATGTCTAAGTCCCCAAAATCCACTATATATAATCCAAAACCTTCTTTTCCATTTGCATATAATAAAGTTTTTCCACCTTCATCATCACCAATCTCAAAAGCGAAGGTATATGAGACAACGGAAGCTACACATTACGGCTTATACAAATAGTAAGATGTAGGGTGAAATGAGGATAGCGATAAACATCTTTAAGAGTGAATGGTATCAATAACCGTATTGAAAGGCCTTCAACACTTATATTATCGGTAATCATTAAAGTATGCACAGTGTTAACGATACATCGTCCAAGTACCAATATCCCTAAACCCTAATCGCTTATAAATCCGCCCAGCAGCGGGATTGTTATAAAATAGACAAAGTGTTCTTCCTTCAGAAATAAAATCTTGAATCATTTTTTGCAATATAAGTGAAGCATATCCTTTCCCGGGGTGACTCGGATGTGTACATACACCAACGACCATAGCGGATAACGAGTTCTCAGCGGACGTTGAGGCAGAAGCGACGATTTCTCCATCTTTTTCAATGTAATACGTTCGGCCTGTATTGGTTTCAAGTGATTGCCGCAAAATCTTTTCTGCCTGTTCTGTATGAGGAAATTCTTCAATGTTGTTTCGCAGCTTCATAATTTGTTCTACATCATGTATTGCTGCAAGCTTAATCGTAGAGTCAATTTTGGTTTCAGGTAGTGCAGAGTCATTTGTACATTCACAAAAGTACATTTTATTTTTTGTACTAAGCTGCAATGCCGGAATGTGTTCAAATTGCTCTACTATATTTGATTTTCCAGAGATTTTGAGTGGTCTATGAGAAGAAAGAATCGTTGTATAGTCAGCTGCAGAGAAGTCACTTTTTCCATATGGTATGAACGCATCATGAAAGCGTAGTAATACGGATTTTAATTCATTTTCTGCTGTGAAAATGACCCATAATTCTTGAAAATCTGTATCGTATCCAAATGCTTCGATGTCTCCAATTATAAATAAATTAATCGCTGCTTCTTGCTTTAAAAACGTAAGAACTTGTTCATGGTCTTCTTTTGTTAGTTTCCGAATCATAATATCCCCTCTTTATTTATTTTTTCTAAATATTAGTACTTATTGTTTTGGAAATCAATACAAAGTTTTATGTTTAGTTCACAAGGTTTCGGAAAAACTAGGAAAGATATGACAAAGGAGGTTATGAACGGTGGATCATCCAATTCAAGGATTAATGAAAGCAGCGATGGAAAATTTAAAGGAAATGGTCGATGTCAATACGATTGTTGGGGAACCTGTTCAAACAGCAGATGGCGGAGTAGTATTAACTGTTTCGAAAGTAGCGTTTGGATTTGGAGCAGGTGGATCGGATTTTCAAGTGAATGAAGGGCAGAGGGCACAAGGTAATCCGGCATTTGGTGGTGGTAGCGCGGGTGGTGTTTCTATTACACCAGTAGCTTTTCTTGTGGTAAATAAAGATGGCGTAAATATTCTTCATTTACAAAATGCAACACATTTAGCTGAAAAGATGATTGAGCTTGCACCACAAACGATTGATAAGATCCAATCTATTTTTCAAAAGAATGAAAAACAAAATGGAACGCATCAGCGACAAAATCCAGACGAAATCGCGTAAAAAATGCCTGTTTTCTAACAGGCATTTTTTCTTGTAATCAGTATGTAATAAAACTTACGAAATTGTAAATAGTTTTTGAAGTTTTTTCTATGTTTCTAAAAATTTTCATGATAAAATATGCTATAGAATTGAAACATATAAAACGAAGGTGGCTAGGTGCTTTGTCTGGAGGATCTGACCAAGTAAAGAATATGATATATATTAATGGTAATCGTCGAGGTCATTGTTTTATTACATCTGGAATAACGTTTGAAGAGTTTGCAAGTAACATCCCTTCACCACTTCATCAAGTTTTGCTTTTAAAGCATAATTTTGAGTGGACAGATTTTCATTATCATACTTTATTCGAATATGTCGAAGAAGAGAACATACATAAATTAATTAAAGCAGAGATTGATGAATTTGATGAGTTTTGTTGGGTTGATTTTGATGATGCAAGCGATTTAGACGAATTGGAGCCAAAGGAAATTGCAGAATTGCTATATTTGGCTCACAAAAAAGAACCACTTGGAAGAGCGTTTTTCCCACTCTTGAAAAATAGATTTGTATATTTTTCACATGATGACGATTGGTACAATAAAGTGTACTACCGCAGAATGTCGGATTTTGTAGGGATGCTTAGTAAAGTTATTCCATATAAGCTCGGTTCATTTGGGAAAAAACGATTTTCTTTCTTTCAAAAATCGAAAATATTTCCAGCTATTTCAAAAGAAGTTATTATTGGGCTTGTTCCGTTAATGGAAGATGGCATGTATATTGATTTAGCGGGGAAAATTGAGACAAGACGGGGTCTAGAAATTCCTGTATACGTAATCGGTTCGTATGAAAGTACGGATGAGGTGTTAGATAATATACAAGAGTTAAAAGAGGGCGCGTCAGAAACTGGTTGGCTCATTTTTGATAAGAAAGAACAAGAGTGGCAATGGGTTGTGGACTGAGAGAACTTGACGGTATGAGTCAAGTTTTCTTTCTTTTTAGAAAGGAGAAAAAATGAAGAAATATTATACAGCAATGGGTATTGTAAGTATTCTGCTTGTTGCAGTGCTACTTTTAACTTGTCCGAAAGAATCTGATTTTCAAGTTTATTTAGAGGACAAGTACGCTTTAATTTGTAAGGAAGATAATTTTGAATGTACGCAAAATATAAACAAACAAGAAGAGAAAATGAAGTTTGTGAGTAGCGACACGCGAAACGGTGTGTTCTTTATGAACGTAAAGCAAACTTTTGAAACAGAAGCTGGGAAAAAGAAAGAATACAGTGGAGTTGGACTCTTCGGCATGTTCCTCTTTGTTTCGGAAAAGACTTTCTAATTATGATTAGAAGGTCTTTTTTTTGTGCGTTCGTTCATATAAATGAAATAAGACAAGCTAAGGGGGCATTGTGATGAAGAAAACATGTATTATTTGCGGAGGAGAGGAATTCTTTTCCTCCACCTTATATGCGCGAACAAAACAAGATTGGGCGTATGCGCCAAATATGTATCGTTTTGAAAAGGTATTTATTGAGCACCGGGATGAAGAAAATTATCCTGTTTTCCAGGAAATCACTGCTGTGGATGTGGGCATATTATGTTATTTCATCAATGAACACACCAAGCAAAACTTGGTGTGTTTTTTAGAGTGCAGATAAAGCAAGTGGATACAATAGTGTGAATAAAACAGAAAAACTGCCAAATCCAATTGCTGTATATCCAAGTGTTCTTGCTCCGAAATTTACAGCTAATAAACCAATTAATATGGAAAGAGATCCTAACGTAACTGGATAGAAGGCAATCGAGAATAAAGAAAGGAACAGTGCTGCATAGCCGATAAGCGTACCAGTATTCGTTCCCTCTATTTCATGTGCAATCTCTTTACGACGACTTCTAATCGGAAGATGTTGCGGTGAGATTTCAGCTGCATATTCTTCCTTTTTTTCACCACTTTTAAAATGATGCGTCCGTTTTTTGTGCAATGTACATCCCTCTCTTTCAATTGGGTGTATCTTTATTATTTTGCATATCGAAGAGAACATGAGTATGAGTTATATCCAAATAAAGCAAAATTTGGAGAAATCGTTGGTCTGTTGCTATCTTATCCATCTCTCATTCAGAATAAACAGGAATTTGGGAAAATGATGTAGAATGCAATGAATGATAAAGTGAAACTTTTCTCAGGGTGGGGGCTTCATCACCCACTGAGAATGAGTCCTCACCAATCGGGTTCTTATGGGCAGTTTATTCCTTTACCTCACTTCTTTGCTTCTTGCAGAACTTAGAGGTGGGGGACGGATTACTGCCCATTAGTGCGGGATAAACAAGTGAAAGTAGGGAGAGAAATGACAAAGTTTAATTGGCATGAAGCAGCACAGAAAAAATGGGATGATCGAGCGGACTTTTGGAATCAAAATAGTCAAGAAATGTGGGATCACGGGAGCCGTAGCACAATTATTCCTTTTTTTGAAACGTATGTACAAAAGGGAGTGGGTGTTCTAGATGTCGGTTGTGGTGATGGATACGGTACATATAAATTAAGCCATGCAGGATATAAAGCATGTGGTGTAGATTTATCAGAACAGATGATTCAAAGAGGAAAAGAGCGAGGTGAAGGTCCTAATTTGTCATTTGTAAAAGGAGACCTGTCATCTTTGCCGTTTGAAAATGAACAGTTTCCAGCAATCTTAGCTGTCAATTCATTAGAATGGACAGAAGAACCACTGCAAGCATTAAGTGAAATAAAGCGTGTTTTACAGCAAGATGGATATGCATGTATTGCTATTTTAGGTCCTACAGCGAAGCCGCGTGAAAATAGTTATCCTCGCTTATACGGAAAAGATGTGATTTGTAATACGATGATGCCATGGGAGTTCGGACAGCTTGCTCAGGAACAAGGATTTACATTCATCGATGGCATGGGTGTGTATAAACGAGGTGTAAATGAGCAAATGCTTGGACAATTATCGTTAGAATTGCAACAAGCATTAACATTTATGTGGGTGTTTATGTTCAAAAAATAAAAAAACTATTTTATTAGTTTTTTAACTAGGTAAATAAGTGCAGAAAATACAAAAAACTGATACAATATGGGCAGAACCAATTAAAGGGGGACTAGGGTATATGACAACTACTACAACAGTAAAATCCGATATTGAAATTGCACAAAAAGCAAGTATGAAGAAAATTCAAGAGATTGCAGCTGAATTAAACCTTTTAGAAGAAGAGTTAGAGCCGTATGGCCATTATAAAGGTAAGCTATCACTTGATGTTTTTAAGCGCTTACAAACAGAGAAGGATGGAAAAGTTGTTTTAGTAACAGCAATTAACCCAACTCCAGCCGGAGAAGGTAAATCAACAGTAACAGTTGGTTTAGGTCAAGCTTTTAATAAAATTGGTAAAAAAGCAGTAATTGCACTTCGTGAACCATCTCTTGGACCAACGATGGGATTAAAAGGCGGTGCAGCAGGTGGCGGTTATTCACAAGTTGTGCCAATGGAAGATATTAACCTGCACTTTACTGGTGATCTTCACGCGATTACAACTGCAAATAACGCATTAGCAGCGTTCATCGATAACCATATTCAACAAGGAAATACACTTCGTATTGATACGCGTAAAATTGTTTGGAAACGCTGTGTAGACTTAAATGACCGTGCTCTTCGTAACGTTGTCATTGGTCTTGGTGGACCAGTTCAAGGTGTACCTCGTGAAGATGGCTTCGATATTACAGTTGCGTCTGAAATTATGGCTGTATTCTGCCTTGCTACAGATATTCAAGACTTAAAAGTACGTTTAGCTCGCATTGTAGTAGCTTATAATATGGACAATGAACCTGTAACAGTAAAAGATTTAGGTGTAGCAGGTGCATTAACACTTCTGTTAAAAGATGCGCTAAAACCAAACTTAGTACAAACATTAGAAAATACACCAGCAATTATTCATGGTGGACCATTCGCAAACATTGCTCACGGTTGTAACAGCGTAATTGCAACAACAATGGCAGCCAAACTTGGTGATTATGTCATTACAGAAGCTGGATTTGGTGCGGATTTAGGTGCTGAGAAATTCCTAGACATTAAAGCACGCGCAGCTGGTATTAAACCAGAAGCAGTTGTAATCGTGGCAACAATTCGTGCGCTTAAAATGCACGGCGGTGTAGCAAAAGATGGATTGAAAGAAGAAAATGTAGATGCGTTAGCAAAAGGAATGGAGAACTTACAAAAACACGTAGAAACAATTCAAGCGTTCGGTGTTCCATTTGTTATTGCAATTAACAAATTTATTACAGATACAGATGCAGAAGTTGCATACTTGCAAAACTGGTGCAACGAGCGTGGCTATGAAGTATCCTTAACAGAAGTTTGGGAAAAAGGTGGTCAAGGCGGCGTGGACCTTGCAGAAAAAGTAATAAAAGTAATTGAAAAAGGTGACAACAAATACGCACCACTCTATGACTTAGAAGCATCATTAGAAGAAAAAATCCGTACAATTGCACAAAAAGTATATGGTGCAAAAGATATTGAATTTGCTCCGAAAGCTCGTAAGCAGTTGACTCAATATGAAGGAGAAGGCTGGAGTAATCTACCAGTTTGTATGGCGAAAACACAATATTCTCTTTCTGATGATGCAACAAAGTTGGGTCGACCATCTGACTTTGTTGTGACGATTCGTGAATTAAAACCATCTATCGGTGCAGGCTTCATCGTAGCGTTAACAGGAACAATGTTAACAATGCCTGGTCTTCCAAAAAAACCAGCTGCACTGCAAATGGACGTAAATGAAGATGGAAAAGCAGTTGGTTTATTCTAAAAGGTTGTAATTCCTCTCTTTTATCTGTAAACTATATATACATCACGCGTGGCGCCTTTCGATGGAAAGGCGCCTGTTTTTTGGAGGAAATTATGTTTGATCCAACTGCTTTTGAAAATTTAAAAGTAATCGTTGAAGGGGCTGTATATGATTTTGATTTGCATGGCAACATCCTTGTAACAGATCGAAAAGATATGATGGACCTTGCTTCGCTTAGTCGTATATATAACATTTCATTTCAACTGAATGAGCAAATTGAACCGTTAGTAGAAGCTACATTTTCACTAGCAGTTGATGCGAAGAATTTGTCAGGTGAGATATTAGAGGTACCACAGTTTGTACCAGGTTGTGAAATGAAACTATTTTTTTCATTCCCGTTGCAGCATCCAGAAAAAGATTGTCAAGAAATCGAAGCGTTGTTACAATCCATATGGGGAAAAGAGCGAATGATTACGCAACAAATTTCATACGAATATAATAAGCAAGCGATTTCATATCATAACAAGGTAGGTATCGTATTCCAAAAAGCGATTACAGAAGACCATGTTGATGACTTAATAGCTGTTATTTCTCACATGATAGAAACGATAGGGACAATACAACATTTTCTTCAAAAATAGAGATAAAGGAGAAAACAAAATGATAAAAGACATGCAACCATTTTTACAACAAGCTTGGGAGAAGGCGGGTTTTAAAGAGTTTACAGAAATACAAAAACAAGCCATTCCAACTATTTTAGAAGGACAAGACGTTATTGCTGAATCTCCAACTGGAACAGGAAAAACATTAGCATACTTGTTACCACTTTTACATAAAATCAATCCGGAAGTGAAACAGCCACAAGTTGTAATATTAGCGCCAACACGCGAACTTGTGATGCAAATTCATGAAGAAGTACAAAAGTTTACGGCAGGAACTGATATCTCAGGAGCATCATTAATTGGTGGTGCGGATATTAAACGCCAAGTAGAAAAGCTGAAGAAACATCCAAAAGTAATTGTCGGCTCACCAGGACGTATTTTAGAGCTCATTCGTATGAAAAAGTTAAAAATGCATGAAGTAAAGACAGTTGTATTTGACGAATTCGATCAAATTGTAAAACAAAAGATGATGGAAGCTGTGCTTGATGTGATTAAATCAACAATGCGTGATCGTCAACTCGTATTCTGCTCTGCAACAATGACAAAAGATGCAGAAGAAGTAGCGCGTGATTTTGCAGTCGAACCACAATTGGTTCGTGTTAAACGTACGGAAACGAAGAGCCTCGTTGAGCATACGTATATCGTTTGTGAACGTCGTGAAAAAAATGATTACATTAGAAGAATTATGCATATGGGCGATGTAAGAGCAGTTGCCTTCTTAAATGACCCGTTCCGCTTAGATGAAATTGCTGAAAAGCTGAAATACCGTAAAATGAAAGCTGCAGCTCTTCATGCGGAAGCAAACAAGCAAGAGCGTGAAGCAACAATGCGTGCATTCCGTACTGGGAAATTAGAAATCCTACTGGCGACAGATATTGCTGCACGTGGATTAGATATTGATGATTTAACACATGTAATTCATTTAGAATTACCAGATACACTAGATCAATATATCCATCGTTCAGGACGCACAGGACGCATGGGCAAAGAGGGGACAGTCGTTTCTCTTGTAACACCGCAAGAAGAGAAGAAATTACTTCAATTTGCAAAGAAGCTAGGTATTCAGTTCACAAAGCAAGAAGTATTTAAAGGTTCGTTTGTTGAATCAAAGCCGAAAGCGCCAAAGAAAAAGAAACCTACATTTACTGGGAAGAAGAAACCGAGATAAATAATAAAAAGACGTGTCTTGTAAGATTAACGGGTTCGGATTTGAAGTACAAAATTATAAATAACCATTTAAAAAGAGGTGCAATTAGCACCTCTTTTGCATTTATTTTAGCAATTAAATTAACACCTAAATTGGTTATCTTTTGATAATCTCAGTATATCGTTAAATCGTCCTTATCGATTTCTGGAGCTTTTCCATTACACTTGATAAAGCTAATATTGAATTTATTGTCTCGAATTCTCCAATATCCAAGGAATGGTTTGCATTTTGGATAACCTCTATTTTAAAATTTGATTTACTTAATTGCTCGATTTGATTTGAATTGAAATGAGGGTCTTTGTCTCCGATAACTAAAAGCCCTTGATGTTCACTATTCAAGATTGAATCAAAAATTGAATCAAACTTTAACAGCGGAGTAAGTAAAATCATTTTTGACTTTAAAAAGTCATCTCTTTTCATTAGGTCATTAGCGATTGGTATAGTTCCGAGTGATTTACCTAAAAAAATCGTTTCATTGTATTGACCATTTTTAAGAACATCCAATATGACTGGATTTACATCATCCATCATTGTTTTTGATATTTCTTCAAGAGATTTTTTAAATAAATGTTCATCATAGTTGTAATGGATATGAGCAATATCAATTTTGTTTTGAAGCATTGTCATAGTCGCATAATAAAATAGGGGCTTATCGTAATTGTATCCTGAACCTGAAAACATAAAGCAAATCGTTTTGGAACCCATTTCAATATGTGTATAGCTAATTGCTTCGTCGTTTGTTTGTATATTCTTTTTATTTCCTTTCATCATTTTCCCCTCCGAATGTATTTATAACATTCTAACATAAATTGCCAATTATTTCATAAAAAAATCATTCTCTTTTATCCCGCATTAACGGGCAGTAAGACCCCCACCTCAAGATTCAGAGAGAAACAAAGAAGATAGGTGGGGGATAACTGCCCGTAAAAGCCCGATTGGTTCAACTAATTATCAGTGGGGGATGAAGAAAACCCCCACTGATAAAAGTTTCACTTTATAGCAAAGGATGATTTATCGGAAATAAAGTATATCCTGTAAGTCAAAAACTTTTTTAGCAATTCCTAACCGTTGTGCAAGAGTACCAATGACTTCTTTTTTAAGAAGAAAACGCTTTTCTCAATAGCAGTTTCTATGTATCCAATAATCTGATCAAATGTGAAAACTTGTAAGTTTGTATGTAGATCTTGTTCGGGGTACAACATATCATCAAAAATAAGCTTTCTAAAAGCTAAAACGTTCTCTTCTGTCACTTCCTCAATCTTTACTATATTTGCTTCCTGATTAAGGAGAGGAAAAATTGCTTATCTCTATCGTAGTGATGTAACAATTTGCCGTTTAATAATTTAAAATCATGATGGTACATAGATAAAATCGTTTGATCGTGTTCTATTCTATTTTTGAGCCAAGGAAGAAAAAATCCGTTTAGCCAAGTATCATCGTCAATAAGGTGTGTGTAATACCCTAAAATAAAAGGGGAATCCATATATGATCCATATTTATGAAAAAATGAATCATAATCTATTCTTCTTGTATAGTTTTTTGTTGTACCAGCATAGAAATGTGAAGTTTCTTTTTCCTCTTTTGACCGAACTGCATTAGGAGCTACTCCACCGAGCAAGCAAGAAGTTTTATCCCGAATGGATAATTTCTCTGCAATACCATTGCAATAATCAAATGCATAATTCGTGATCCCATGATTGACACCTCTATTTAATATATTCATTTTATGGTGTAGGCTGGGTGTCTAATATGATTTTCCCTGTGCTTTCTCTATTTTCAACCCATTCATGCGCTTTCCCTGCATCCTGAAGTGAAAAGCGTTTTCCAACTTTCATTTGTAAGCTACCATCGCTCAAATAACGAAATACTTGCTCTGCAGTATGGCGGAGTAGGTGAGGACGTTTCTTACGAGTTGTTCCAAAGCTAAAACCAAGAATGGAACGGCAGCTTGCATGTAAATCCTTTGTCCGGAATGTACCAATATCACCACTAGTATTACCAAAATGGACGAGACGACCGTAGAAAGCAAGACACGCTAAACTTTTCTCTGATACTGTACCGGAAATAGAATCTAATATGATGTCAGCACCTGCGCCGTTCGTGAGGTCATTTACTTTCTGTACAAAGTCTTCATCCTTATAACAAATAACATGATCAGCACCAGCCTCTAAGGCAATTTTCTTTTTTGTTTTACTACCGACTGTTCCAATGATTTGTCCATCACCTAAAATTTTGGATAATTGAATGGCTGTCGTTCCAATTCCGCCAGCTGCTGCATGAATAAGAACTGTTTCACCTTGCTGTAATCTTGCTATATTTGCAAGCAAGTTATAACTCGTAAAAGATACAATAGGACAAGCGGCTGCGGTTGTGAAGTCAACTTCATCAGGTAATACAAAAGTGAGATTTTCATTTGCGACAACATATTCAGCATATGATCCGTTAAGAGGGAAGGCGATCACACGCTGTCCGACTTTAAGATTCTTTACTTCTGAACCGATCTGCTCTACAACTCCAGCTGCATCTATACCAGGGATAAACGGAAGCTTTCCGTTTCCTTTTTTTCCGTAACGAGATTTAATGTCAGCAAAATTGACACTTGTAGCGATTACACGGATTAAAACTTGCTTCGCGTTAATCGTTGGCATATCTACTTCTGTATACTTCATCATTTCAGGGCCACCAAATGCAGTTACAACAATCGCTTTCATATGTATGTCCTCCTCAATAGATTCTATATTTTATCCCGCTATTTGCGGGCGGTAATACCCCAACCTCAAAGTTTCACTTTATTTTAAACTACATTCAATATTTGGAAAATTATATAATAGTTATGAAAGGCTATAAGCAAACATTATAAAACAGACGACCTTAAATCAATTTATTGATTTATATAAAAATTCTTAGATAAATATAAAATTTATCATTTCAACCGAGAAGACCCCCTCCTCTAAACGAAGTAAAGGTGGGGGATGAATCGGTTTTTTCTTTTTTTAAAGAAAACCATCTTTTTTGTAGAACATACGTTCCGTCTTGTTGTATAATTATCTTATCAAACAAAATGAGGTGAGAACAGGTGAAGAAAGCGTATTTTTCGAAACGGATCTATAAAAGGGACGTACCGTATGAAATGGTAGATACATTGACAAAGACAATGGAAACATTTAATCGGGCGAAACGCTTTGCATTTCAAACGATTGTTCGGGAAAAACGTTGGAGCCGTAAGATGCATACAGATAGTCTTCATCTTGTTCTTAAGCGGAAATATCAATTGAATGATTACTATGCAAACAGTGCGGTGCAAGAAGAAAAGGCGTTGTTTACAGGTTTAATAGAGTTGCAGAAGATATATGAGAAACAAACACAAGAGAAGCTCAAGAAAATCAAAAAGAAGTTGAAGCAAGAACGTACAAAACTGACAAAGCTTCGTAAAATCAAACAAAGTTGTGTGAAAGGAAAGATTACGTTTCCCAAAAACTCCCGCTTTTCGAAGAACAATAATATTATCTCCTTGTCTCGTAAAGAGGACACATTCATTTGGCTGAATGAATATCTGTTTGAGCACCAGTACTTAGATGTTCAAATCAAAAGGATTCAAGCAAAAATCGGTCGTTTGACTCACAGGCAATACCGTTTAAAGCAGAAGCTTGAATCGTACCAAACGCATATTCCTAGCGCGGTGTTTGGGAGTAAAAAACTGTTTCGGTCTCAATTTACAATCGATGAGTTTATACATAACCATGACAAATGGAAAATATTATTTTCCCGTGCTCGAAATAAACAATTCATTCTATCTGGCCGTAAAGATGCCAAACACGGAAATTTTGTGTTTCAGTATGTTGCCCAGAATCAGGAATTATGGATGACGACAAGTACAGGAAAACTAGTTATGTTTCCAGCTATCACATTCCCGTATGGACAAGAAATCATTGAGGAAGTGATCACAAACCAATTACAGTGTAAGAATAAGAAAAAACATGGCAAACCGATTGCGTGGTCTGTTGAAGACTATGGTGAGTATTATATTGTGAAATGCTTAGTCGATGTACCGGAAAAACTTCACACGAATTACAGTAAAGCGGATGGGGTGATTGGTGTAGATTGTAATCTAAATCATTTTGCTTGGGCGCATGTAACGAAGGATGGGAATTACAAAGGAAGTGGTTCCCTCCGTTTTTCCATGATAGGTAAATCTACCGGACAAATCACAAAGATAATTGAAGCGGAAGTCATTCGATTAGTTGACCTCGCGCATCAGTATAACAAGCCGATTGTAATAGAGAAGTTAGATACCACGCAATCTAGGGCAGGGGATCGATACGGAAATAAGCGAGCGAATCGAATGAAGAGTATGTTCGCTTATAAGAAGATGACAGACGCAATTCTGGGTCGTGCGGATAAAATGGGCGTGGCTGTCTTTCAAGTCAATCCAGCTTACACTTCTATCTCAGGGAAGATGAAATATATGCGGAAACTTGGCATCTCTATTCATCAATCTGCGGCCTTTACGATTGGGCGTCGTGGATTAGGGTATAAAGAAAAAGTGCCTCAAGTGCTTCAGCCTTATATTTTAAAGAAAGAAGCACACCACTGGACCCATTGGCATCAATTAAACAATCGATTTGATATTCGTACGCATCATTTCTATCAGTTATATCATGTGAATCAGCCGAAAGAGGCATTACAAATCGAACGATTAGACTTATTTGAAAGTGAAAAGAAAAAACTAGCAAAACTGTTTGCATAATGAAAAAGACGCCTTGTCCCAGTCTCTTACACTTGTCACCAGAGCAGATAACAGGTCTAGGAACTGGATGCATGACAGGGTGTTCTTCGCCTCGATATAGGAAGAAAGTAGCTGTACCTTTTCTGTTCTCCTCGGAAGACAGAAAGAGGTCGTCTTGCCTAAGGACACTACCGAATTTCTATATTGTTGTATCCTCTTTGTTGAACGAGAGGAAGTGTTTTTGTTAGGGCAGAAACACAGTAGAATCCCCCACCTCAAGCTCGTGTAGAGGTAGGTGGGGGTAGTTCAATTCAAAAAAATCGAACGGAATGTTCTTTTCTTGCCAATATATAGTGTAAGACATAAGGAGGGATGACGGATGGAGAAAGAAGCTGAATATGATCATCTCATCCAACTGACTCTATCAGGGAATCAAGCAGCATATGGTGAACTATATGATAAAACAATCGAAGCTGTATACAAAACGGTTCATTTTCTGTTAGAGGAAAAATCGGATGTAGATGACGTAGTTCAGGAAATATATATGCAGCTATACCAATCCCTTAGCCAATTTGATCAGGAGCGACCTTTTCGGCCATGGTTAATGGGACTTGCTGTAAGGCAAATTCACTCATATCGAAGAAGGAGATGGATACGTCTACGTATTGTAAAAAAGGCGGAAGAACAGAAGAAACCAATTGAATTTGATTTTTCAAATGACGTTGTGAATAAGCTTTCGAATCGTGAGCTTGTTACGTTAATTCATAAGTTACCTTACAAGTTGAAGCCTTGTTGATTGGCTTTATAGGTAATCATTTCAATCAGTAGGCGATGTGGAATATGACAAAAGGATTGATTACTTTGTTTTCCCATATCGCTTTTTTGTTTCCACGAGATATTGTTACCAATCACAATCATAGATATTTCATTTTGAATCGCGAAATGGACGAGTTGGTAACTGATTTTGTGAAAGATATCTTTCATTTTGAGAAATCTCTTCTCATGCAGTCGTTCTAAACACTTTGATGTGTAGAGATAATAAAGTTATTTAATTCTTGTTTCAAAAACACAAAGGAGATACTACATTTTAAGTAGTGTCTCCTTTTAAAGTTCTTTAAAAATATTCATTTCAGCATAATTGTAGACATGAAAATAGGTAATAAAGAATAGTATTTGTTACATATAATTTAAAAGTTGTGAATTAACGCAACCTCGCATTATTCTTGCAACTTTTATCTAATTAGAACTACACCTCTGCATTTAATAACTTGTAATCATTATCAAAATAGGCATGTATCATGTGTCCGCCAAATAAATCTCCATCATGATATTCACAGTATATATCATTTGCTCTAATTTCGATGTCATAGAGAGTAATTGCCTTTTCAAATTTTTCTTTGGTTACATCATATTCTCCTGCATCTACAGCATCCCAATTTAAATGTTCATCATTCTCATCATACTCAGGCCAAAAATCATTTTTGTAATCAATCAATTTCTCTGCTATGGCTACTTTAGCCTTTTTATCAAATTCTTCTATGCATAAAAAAAGCCTCTCTGCTCTTTTAATCATCTCATTAACATTTACATATTCATTTCTAATATCCAATTGCCAATGTATTTTTCCTTTATTTTGCTGATATGTTTTACAAGCCTCATTAAAGGTAAACACTCCAATTAATTCACTTTTTATTGATTTTTCCATCTCCTAATTTCCTTTCTATTAATATACCTCCATTGATTACATCGACACTTTCTTGCTTTTTTATCTCTAATTCAGTATAGAAATTAATTACTCCACCTTAAACGAGACCTATGCTATGCCCTTCACGTTTTGAAGATGGAGTTTTCTTGCCTACTTTTTGATAAATAGCAAAATGAAGGTAACGATAAAGCTATTTCATCAAGGAAAAAATAAAGCTTTTTACATGTATTTTGTAGCTACAAAACTTTCCTTAATTCATCGTTGTTTTTGTTTGCTCAAGTTTTGTAAAGTAATCAATAATGCCCATCGCGCTAATTTCCATATCAAGCTTTAATACTTCATAAATAGAATGTGTTGTTGGGACGCCTTGTTTTGTAAGATGCGAAGATACTTTCTCTAGTAATAAAGCGGAAAGCTCATGACCTGCTTTTTCAAAGTCTTTTTCTTTCGCATATACATGCTTTCCGGTCTCAACAAAGATTGGAAGCCAATTTTCAAGCTGTCTATATACTTCGGAAACACGGGAGGAGGCTCCATAATGACCAAAATAAATATAATCAACATCCATATGTTGAATGCGGTCTTTTGCAGTGATCATCGCATCTGGCTGAAATTGGGAAGGAGACGTTGTTGGTAAAAATAGTTCAACGCCGAGCTCTGCCAATTCCCGATAGTAAATGCCAATTGTATCACCTGTAAACATGCCATTTGTTAAAGAATCATGGATACTAATATGATGCTTAGCATGACCAGGTGTATCATAAAATGTTAAGGTTCGATTTTCTGCGATTTGCAGTGTTTCACCATCTTGTACGATGTGAACTCGTTCTTCTGGAATTGGTAGGATTGGATTGAAGAGTTCATCGAAAGTATCGCCATATACCGCTTTTGCACCTTGGATTAATTTCGTAGGATCAATCATATGGCGAGCCCCGCGCGGATGGACAAATAAAGTAGCATTTGGGCATTTCTCCATCATTAAGCCAGCTGCACCGGCATGATCAAGGTGAACATGTGTAACGATGATATTTTTAACATCAGTAAGATCAATACGCAATTGTTGTAATCCATTTAAAAGATACGGAAGAGAAGGGGCAGCGCACGTTTCAATCAAAGTGATTTCATCGCTGAGTAAGACATATGTACCTGTTCGCTGATCATGCTGTAAGTCATGATCGTCAATAAGATATAACTGTGAAGATAATTGTTCTACTTTTTTCACACTTATCACTCCTAGTAATCTATTATATTTGTATTATAAAAGAAAAGGCAGAAAACGAAAAATCGTTTTCTGCCTTTATGTAATGTGTTTAGTTATTTTGCTCTTTGCTTATTGACATAATAAAGAATCCGACAAGACCACCAACTGCTGGAAGAGTAATCATTCCTGCAAGTGTAAAGTATTTACTTAAGAAAAGTCCATTTACATCCATAAACCAACCAGCGACGAATAATAACATCATATATAGTACGAAATAAAACTCACGATTTGAAAGCATTTCACGTTGTGCAGTTTTCATTATCAACACCATCCTTTTCTTTTATAATGGAATTGAAATGTCACAATTTAGAAGGTAAACTGTCACATTTTGTTCACAATTCAATTGTAAAACTTTCCAAGTAAATTGTCTAGTAGTTTGTGTCGAAATTTTGAACAAAAATAAAGCGCTCTCATTAGACAAGGAAGAGAAAGCGTTTTATCATAGACATAAAAGTTACAAAATAGGGGGCAAGCATATATGACAATTTATGATTTTTCTGCAACAACGATAACAGGAGAAGAAAAATCGCTGAGAGACTACGAAGGAAAAGTGCTTCTCATTGTGAATGTCGCAAGTAAATGTGGCTTCACGCCGCAGTATAAAGGATTACAATCTGTTTATGAAAAATATAAAGAGCAAGGATTTGAAATTCTTGGTTTTCCATGTAACCAATTCGGAGGGCAAGAGCCTGGTACAGAGGACGAAATTACGAGTTTTTGTGAATTGAATTATGGTGTATCCTTTCCGATGTTCGCTAAAGTCGATGTCAAAGGGGAGCATGCTCATCCGCTATTCAAATATGTAACAGAGCAAGCACCAGGTATACTTGGTATGAAGTCAGTTAAGTGGAACTTTACGAAGTTTTTAGTAGGACGTGACGGCAAAGTGATTGATCGTTTTGCACCGAAAACGAAGCCGGAAGATTTAGAGAAAGAGATTGAAAAGATACTTTCATAAAGTGAATAGGAAATAAACTACATAAGTAATGGTAGTTTATTTCCTATTGTTTATGAGTGCTATTAATGAGGGTGGACAGAAATAAAACATACGTCATCTAAATTAATTTCTACAATTTTATCTGCATCTTTTATTTTTATTTTAGCTGGGGGTCTTAAATCATCATCCACATCGTCTTCCTGAACAGAAATTAATATACCTTGAATAGGCTCTTCCTCATCTTGAAGCCGAATCGTAATTTTCTTTCCAATAAACCCTTGTAAGTAAAGTGCTAAAGAAATACCGAAGAAAGTGTTAATTAAAATAGGATTAGCTGCTACTGTTTTTCCAAAATGTAGTATTAAATCTAGTCGCAGTGGTGGGGTGAAGTTAAATGGGAAAGACTGAAGAGAAGGTTTTTGATTGTGATTTCGCTTCAATAAACACAGTTGTAAATATGGGATTAGTAATCTTCCTTCTTCTTCTTCGTTAGTTAACTCAATAAAATCTTTTCCTGCATTTGTTAAAGTTCCAAACAATTTTTCTTTTGTAGTGTCACATGCAACAATTGCTTGTGCTTCTAAACCGCGAAGTGTTAAGAGAAAAAGCTGTAAAGCTCTTGTAATTTCTGCATCTCTTGGATTTGAAATAACATGAAGTAAGTTATTGGCTTCTTCAATGCACGCGTGTAATTGATCTAATTTATCTTGTGGAAGTGAACTGTTAGGGGAAGGGAAGCTTGGTGTAGTATTAGGAAAGCAAGTAGATAATGGATGGCAAGGGGAGACATCAAAATGAGTTGGAAACCAAATTTGGTTTCGGTTGTCCGTTTTCATTGTTTGTAGAATGCTCCTTTCATATCAAAAAATATAGCTAGTATAATAGATGCGATTTTCATACATTGTGTGTCATCATTCACCCCATTGCAATTGAAAAAGGCTATCACCTACTCTTTGTAAGAGGGATAGCCTTTTTGAGTTAAATTCCTGGTATTTGTTGAATGTTTGGAATTTCAAATCTACCATCTTCAATAAAAAACACTTCAATATCATCAATGTGTATACGTACGGTCATATTGTCAAAATCATTAATATGAGTTGTTTCAACTTTAATGAAAGCATAATCACCTTGTACATCAACAATGGTACCGATAATCATAAATGGAAATTGTGCAATGAGAATGAATACGCGGCGACCAATATGGCTTTCAAATTCTTGTGCAACATTAGCGCGGCGTAATTCATTAATTAAAGGATTGCTAACTGAACTTCTACACACCGGAGGAAGTGGTTTTTTATCTTTAACATGATCTTGATCTTCCATGTTTACACCACCTTTATCATTATTATGGAATTGGAAAACGTGTTTCCGGATCAAACGGTAAGAAGAAGGCAATCATCTCAATTGCAAAATTAAGAGGTGTAGGAAATTGGAAAAATGGTGCATTGCTCATTTTAATTGTGACAGGATAAAGTGTAATGAAGCCGTCTGTTACTCTTACAATTCTTCCGGTAAAAATAGGGCGAAATGTTTGTCCTAATATATTTAACTGATCAGAGCGAGTAGTCAATAAAATATTTTTCCCTAATAAATCGCCAAATACTTGGTTTTCAGGTAATGTTGCGTTGTTTTCTAAAGGAATTGTTTTCTTTTGTGAACTTTCCAATTCAGTTGGTTGTTTTCCATGCTCATGTATCAAATTATTATTTAGCATACGTATGGCGTGAGATCTCGTGGTATGTACCAGGAGAACAGACGCTATGCCCCCTTTCACTATGAATTTTACTACCAATCTATTATTATGCGAATCATTTTACTTTTATTTCTATAAAAGTAAAATAATTAATATTTGTTTTTTTGTGTGTCCTTTTATTTCTCTTCTTCATACGCTAAAGAGAATAAGTAAAAGGAGATGTTGTCTTTTGTGGTTTAATAAACAAAAAACAGCGGTATCAAGTCCGTATTTTAATGCTCCGAGTGTAGTACAAAAGAAGAACAGTCTGGAATATAAAGAACAAAAAATAAAATTTCCAATTGTTAAGGAGGCACAAGTCAAAAAAACGATAGATAATAGAGATCCTGTATGTGAAGAATTGACCCCATTGAATTTTAATGGTTTAAAGGATAGAGTGAATTTCCGCCTTTTAAAAAATGTTGGAAATATAATAGAAGTAACAATACGCTGTGATGGGAATGAGGAAGAGACCATTGTTGGGACGATTCAAGAAGTAGGTACGGGTTTTATCCGCGTACTACAGGAGCAAAAAGGGATAGTCACAATATTATGGGGAAATATTAGAGAGAAAACAGCGGTATCAAGTCCGTATTTTAATGCTCCGAGTGTAGTACAAAAGAAGAGCAGTCTGGAATATAAAGAACAAAAAATAAAATTTCCAATTGTTAAGGAGACACAAGTCAAAAAAACGATAGATAATAGAGATCCTGTATGTGAAGAATTGACCCCATTGAATTTTAATGGTTTAAAGGATAGAGTGAATTTCCGCCTTTTAAAAAAAATTGGAAATGTAATAGAAGTAACAATACGCTGTGATGGGAATGAGGAAGAAATCATTGTTGGGACGATTCAAGAAGTAGGTACGGATTTTATCGGCGTACTACGGGAGCAAAAAGTGATAGTCACAATATTATGGGAAAATATTAGAGAGATTCGTTTGAAAGATGGAGAAGTGATAGTGATTGAGCAACTTGATGAAGAAGAAATGATTGTAACTGAGCAACTTGATGAAGAAGAAATGATTGTAACTGAGCAACTTAATGAAGAAGAAATGATTGTAACTGAGCAACTTGATGAAGAAGAAATGATTGTAACTGAGCAACTTGATGAAGAAGAAATGATTGTAATTGAGCTACTTGATGCAGAAGAAGTGATTTAGATTGTGCCTTAAGCAGAAAATATGAAGGCTATCCCAGTAAAATAGGGATAGCCTATGTTTTTAAGGGTTACATAAAGGTGGTAGTTTGCTATTTTCCCTTTTTAGAACACGAAGGATACCCCACATTCCGAGTTCGATATCCCAGCGAATATTGCCAGAGCGGTACATATAATCTCCTGGTATTCCATTTAGCCCTCCAGCTCCATGTGCAATGACGAGATTTGCTCTGGAACCAACACTATTTTCTCCTTGGACAGCGGTAAAGGTTGAGTTTAAATTATTCTCATTTCGAAGCCATGAATGACCATGTATTGTAAAAACATGCGCTCGCGGTTTATCAGCAGGGAAAGTATAACGAAAGATAATTGGATCATCTACATGTGCAAAAAAGATTGGTGTTGCAGGATCTCCATGTATTTTCGAATTAAATACTTTTGAGACATCAGGATTTATTTTCAAGCGATGAATAATGCGCTCTGAACGATAGTTAAAACCACGAGATCCTTGATCTTCAGGGTCTTCCAGTTTTTCTTCCGGTATTATAAAAATTGGCTCGGGATCGATAATAAGATTTCCGTCTTTATCTACAAGGCGAACACCGTCATGCATGAATAAAGCAAATTCACGAAATTCTGGGAAAAGAGGATGTGAAATAATTGCTTGATTACTAGTTCGTATTGGAGTACGTGTTATAGGATGTAGATGAACAGACCCGGTTTGTTCTGTAATTAGCATACCAAAAGCTCCGTGGTGCCGGTGACTACGTAAATCAGCCATATCCCATAGATTACAAGAGCCAACATTACGATCAATAAACCACCGATACGTAATACTTTCCCCTGGCGCTACGGTTTGATCAGGATTAAATCCAACTGTAGCACCGTCTGAGCCAAGGACGTCATATGCGACCATTTGCGTATGAAGAGAAATTCGTCTTGATGGTGTGAAAATAACATCCTCATCAGGCACTTCTGGATAACCATGAGATTCTCCTTCATTATGAAATGGCTCTGTTAATTGGTTGTGGAGTGTAATCTCTACACATTCACCAGTATTGGCACGTATTATAAATGGTTCGGGATTTATTTTCCCATTTTTAATATTCTCAACATCTTCTTTTAAAGCAAAAATAATGCCAAATGGATCGTGATCACCAGCTTTGTTATATTTAATCTTTGATTGAAATGCAACGACTTCAAATCTTCGAACTGGTGTACCTGTGGGACAAGGATCACCAGGATCTGTTGCTGGTGGCGGATTTTCCCCAGTAGGTTTTGGTAATGGCTTTGTTCTTTCTGGTGGTTGTGGCCGGTCTGGTAGAGGGAGTACATGCGAAACCCGCTCTTTAAATGCCCGGAAGATCCCCCAAGCCCCGAGCCAAATATCATCAATTCCACCGTAATGGTACAGCATATCAAAGTCGCCATCGCCTTCAATAGCAAATTCAGCTGTAAAAGCTTCTGAAATTCCAATGATTTGTTGCTGAGTAAGTTCTGATTCTAAATCAGGACGATTTCTATGCCAGCGTTGTCTGTGTAAGTTAAAGCTATGAGATTCCTCATGCGCTCCTTGAAATAATCGAATGCGTATCGAATCTCCATTATAAGCTTGTAATAATGGTGTAAATGGATCACCATGCAGGAAAGAGCTAAAGACAAAAGCGGGATCAGTATCAGGGTTTACTAATCGAGCTGATAGCGGCTCATTTCGGTAATTAATCGCCATAACACCAGGGTCACCATCAGAACCCGAAAATCTTGGTGGATTGAGTGGTCTGCCCTCTTCATTAAAAAGAAGCGAAAAGTCATGAACAAATAAGGCGAATTCACGAAAATCAGGAATGAGTGGATTTGTAATAATAGCTTGTGTACCAGATGATAAGATGTCTCCTGAACGAGGATCGAGAAATTTTGACCCTTTTGGTTCAATGCATAATCCGCCAAACAAACCGTGCTGTTGGTGTGAATTTGCAAATAAATGATCATGAAAGAAGACTGCTTTCAATTCTACATCTGCAAACCATTGGAATTGAATTGTTTCACCTCGTAAAGCACTGCTATCATAATTCCAGCCAACATTAGCAGCGTCGGAAACAAGAGGATCAAATTTGACGAAGTGTACATGAGTACCTGCTTCATATGTTCGTTCTACAAGTTGAAATGCGTTTCCACCTAATGTTTCTGGAAATTTATTTGTAAAGTTAATACGAATACACTCACCGGCATTCGCACGTATGACAATAGGCTCCGGTTTTTTACGGCCAGATAACACAGCTTTTTCATCTTCCTCTAATACATATATACGGCCTTCTGGATCATTCCAGCCTTCTTTGTTATATATAATGGGGACTTGAATGCCAACAATATTAAAAATCCGTTCTATTTTTGTACCTTCAGGACAAGGATTAACAAATACTGCACCAGGACGTGCATTTGGATCAAATTGATTTATTTCAAGCTTTGTTGATTTGCGGCCCCCTACAATACCAAGTGGTGGTCGAGGCGCTTTACAACCAAAAACACCAGGAATAAAGTTTGGGAACCCTGGTTTGTCTCGTGTTGGTGCAGGCGGAATTGGTCGATCGGGAAGCGGCTGTAATGCTGCAATTGGCACACCGTTCGGATAATATTGACTACCATCTTGTAATGTGTTAAAAATACGATTTATTCCCCACATTCCCTCACCAAAATGAGGATAAAGGTGACAATGCAAAATAACATCACCAAATGCACCTTGTAAGCTTCCTGCACCGTATAGAGGTGAAACAGTAAGCGCATCTTGTGGACCGAAAGACAATGAGTCAACCTGCATGGAATTGACATTATTACGTTCAAACAGCCATTGATGGACATGATAATGAAAAACGTGTGTTTCTTTTACCCCGCCATGAATGACACGGATTTTAAGGGGATCCCCTACGTAAGCGCGTAAAATAGGGGTGGCCGGATCACCAAATACCCAGGAATCATGGTGAACTTCTTCACCCTCACAGTCAGGACAAACAACACCTTCTTGTATGAGACGAACGCGATTTCGCATTGGTTCGGATCGATAATTAATGGCGTGTGTTGCGCTGTCTTGTAATGTATGAGGGTCAATTGATTTTGCTCCTGTTAAATCTTTTACTTCCATTTCATCATGGAAAAAACATGCGTACTCTCGAAAAGAAGGTAATAGAGGATTATGAATATCAGCGTAAACCCCGCTGTTAATAGGTAAGCCTGTTATAGGATCTGTCCATGCAGAGCCTTTTGGCTGTGCAAGTAATGCACCAAATAAACCCTGTACGTTACTTCCTTCTTCACTAGAGAGTGGATTACCTAAGTCAGTGAAAAGATGAATCTCTTCGCGAATGATGTCCCACGTATAAATTAGTTTCTCACCAGGAGGAACAGTAGTGTTCTTGTTATTTCCAACAAACGCTCCATCTGAAGTCTGTACATCGTACTCTGCTAACTGAATATGCATGGAAGTGCTAAAAGATAATTGATTTTCGAAAGTGACTTTTACCGTATCTCCTACGTTGGCACGAATAACGAGTGGTTGCACGAGATCTACTGTTGAAAACGGATTTTCCTCTACAAGCTTTTTTACTTTACTGACATTTTCTTTTAAAACATATATCTTACCTTCAGGATCGTGATCGCCAAAGTTGTTAATAACAATTCGAATCGGAATGGCAACTACATGATACTCCCTCAGCATTATATCAAGCCCCCCTCCAAATTAGAAAGAATCGCACTCTATATCAAATATAAAAAATGAAATACGAAAATATTCATATTCTATTTATTTTTACAAAAAAAGGTAATTAAAAAACCCTATCCATTCGTGAAATATAATATTACATAATAGAATGCTTACTTGAAAACAAAGCAAAAGTATATTGTGTTTTCTTTGTTTGATGAACATGTATAGATGTATCAAACAAAGGAGAATGGTTAGTGATTGAATAATGAGGAATACTGCTCCAGATGTATATAAATTCATATAAATAAAATAGGTAAACATATTATAGGTAAATAAGAAACCTGTTAAAATACAAGTATACAGATGAAATTTAGAGAGAAGTGGCTGTATAAAGAGTTGCTTTTGAAAAGCAGCTATAAATAAATAACTTCCTCCTAAAATAGTAACAATATATAAATAAATGTTTTCAAAAATTATTGTAAAAGGAGAAGGAAATATAGTTAGGGTATACGTTGTCAAACTTTTTACAAAAAGGATGGAGATTACCCATAAAATACAGACTAAGTTTGAGCGAGATAGACAGAAAAAGCTAACAAAAGCTAGCAAAACTAAAAAAATCCAGGAACCCCCATATATAATATCAATTGGTAGTGTGAATATTTTCCCATCTAAATCAAAATCAATTGTACTAATGGATTGAAATATGAGTAAAAGTAGTGTCGTTAGTAAAAAAAATAATTGAAAGATAAAAAGGTTAGCTTGATAAAGTTTGAAATTTGTAGATTCAGCCGGTTTAAACAGTAATCCCCATATAATCCAGCCGATTAACATAATGATGCCAAAATAATGAAACACACTAGTAGAATAAAGAAGTGTTATCCAAGTGTGTTCTGAAATGGTTGCGAAAATATTTCCGCAAAATTGCGAATCATACTTGAGTTGGAAGAGAGACCGAAATGAAAAGATGGATTGATTAGCTGTCTCCTCTGAATATACGTCAATTGTAAATATGTAAGAATCACGAACGATTTCTCCAGTATTCATCGGTATATAATAAATGACTGTATATACACCGTTTTCTAATAAAGGCAAACGTAAAGATAAAGTCGTTTCGTTATTCGAAAATTCAAGTGGACTGTTAACCATGTTCGTTCCTTTTTCATCAAAAATTTGAACGGTAGCTTTTTCTTTATTAATGTGAGCTGGAAAAGTCATTGAAAATTCTGATGGGGAATTTGTAAGTTTTTGGTTTGGAATTGGATTTGTTTGTATGATGTTTGTTTCCGCAAAAACTTGTTTTGTTTGCAAAAAAAGACAGATAACACTTAATAAGATGAGCATATGTTTCCATCTAAGAAGTTTGCACATAACCGGATCGCTCCTCCACTAAACCTTGATTAATTCCGAACGGAAAAGCGTAGCAAGATGAAAGATAAAAATACGACCACAGTTGTGCAAATAATTAAGAAAACGGGTTGTGTCGAATGTAAACCGAGCATCGGTCCCATGAGTCCGGACATAATACCACTTGCGACACCAGTTAGTAGTGTTTGATAATCAACTAACGCTCCAAAAACAACGCCGACAGCAACAGCAATTATTGTCGTTACAATTGTAATAACCGCTTCAGCTAAGGGGAACTGTGATCCGAGAACGGTACCAACAGCTAAACCAATGGCTGTACTAGATAACATTGCGATATTCATACCTAAGTGATAGCCTATGAGATGCCGAGATTTGTACAAATGGTAGTATGAAATAGCTGCGATAAAAAAGTAGCTAAATAAAATGATTCCACTTAAAAAATTCATTTGTGTTTTCACCTCCATAATAAACTATGAGTTACCATCATAAAATATTTATGATGAATGAAGAAAAAGGAGGTTTGTATGGGGGAGAAGGGTATAACAAAGGTTCGTGATGAGGATCCGCTTGTTTTGGACTATAAGGAAAAAAAGGGAGAAGGATATACATCTCCAGCTAGCGCTTTGCCGACATACGAATTAAAGATGCTTCAAGAATATATGCATGGTGCTAATCTAAAAGTACTAGGTGAATGCTTACCAGAGCGAAAACAAGTGATGATGCTAATGAAGTTTTTTAAGCATAAACGTTATCAGCGCGTGGAAATTTTTTCGAATCGAGGCGGGGGCAGTGTACACACATTAGCGAAAGTAAATGAAATCGGTAGAGATTTTGTAGTGCTTACAACATTAACGGAACGCATTTTTATCCCGTACACAGCGATTCAAAGTGCGAATATTCCTTATGCGATACCTAATGTTTCCACATCTCATCAACATTTAATATATGATGAAACCCTCCGAAAGAAATTGATGCTACAGTTTGGGAAAACCGTAGCAGAACAAGTGAATTTGAAACAGCAGTTTTTTGAAGAAGCATTTATGAATCATTTGCAATTGTGGGAGGGTATGTATATAAAACTATACGATCAAAAAGAAATGTATACAGGACGAATTACGAAAGTGACGAACAAATATATTTACCTGAAAAAACGTAATAAAACAGAAACAATATTAATAAAAGATATTACCTTTATTAATATCATGCGTGTTTTCACTATGTTTGCTGGTTTAATAAAAGGGATAAAGAAAAGAATTCATCAATGGCGTAAAAAAACATAGAGATGATGTATGCTCTAGCTAATTGTTCATTATGATAGGTTTAAGAAAGACATAGAAAAAGAAGCTCCGGTATGAGCTTCTTTTTCTACGTACATTATCGTTCACATGCGACTCCATCGCCGTCACGATCTAACTGACGACTATAGCCAGGTTGACCGCTATATAGAGGTGCTTTACCAGCATTTTTCACTTCTGTACAGTTTTTGTAGTATACGTTACTATTATTTTCTGCCGGAGCAGGTTGTGTTTGTTGTGCTGCTTG
Organism: Bacillus sp. DX3.1; assembly: GCF_030292155.1. Classification (NCBI taxonomy): domain Bacteria; kingdom Bacillati; phylum Bacillota; class Bacilli; order Caryophanales; family Bacillaceae; genus Bacillus; species Bacillus sp. DX3.1. The sequence goes on from NZ_CP128153.1 coordinate 2,109,987, forward strand.
TTGTTCCTGTTGTTGGCGGGCCTGTTCGTCAGCTTGACGTTGCTGTTCTTCCTGTTGTTTGCGAGCTTGTTCGTCAGCTTGACGTTGCTGTTCTTCCTGTTGTTTGCGGGCTTGTTCGTCAGCTTGGCGTTGCTGTTCTTGTTGTTTGCGAGCTTGTTCGTCAGCTTGGCGTTTTTGCTCTTCTTGTTGTTTGCGAGCTTGTTCGTCAGCTTGACGTTTTTGCTCTTCTTGTTGTTTGCGAGCTTGTTCATCAGCTTGACGTTTTTGCTCTTCTTCTTGCTTATGAGCCTTTTCGTCCTCTTCTTTCTTTTCTAGTTCTTGTTTCTTTTCTTTATCTTTTTTTTCTTCTTTTTCTTTTTTCTCAGCTGCAATTTTTTTATCTGTTGCGGTTGCCTTTCCTAAAGAAGGGTTCGCAATGTTACCTAATGCTACAGCACCGACAAATAAAACAGCAGTAATTAAAAATTGTTTTTTTGCCACACCAGTTTTCTTAATAACGGATAAGATTGCTAAGATAAGAAAGAAAATAAATAGAATGAAACATACATTAGCAAAAAAGTTCACAATAGGGTGTTTGGTTTCAGCAGTGCTTGTTGCTGATGTTAAGAATGAAATAATAAAACAAATAACTGCAGGCCTACCATATTTCATTGCTTTGCCATTTTTCTTAAAGAAAGAAATGATACATAAGACTAGTAGGATAAGAGCTGCTAAAAATAAAATTACACTCATGTTATTCCAAAATGCCATTTTTTTATACCTCCATTTGTAAGATTTTCCTCATTGATTATATAAGAATATGATAGGAATTACATGGTTTCTAGCTAAAATAAGAAAATTAAGTTTGTTTTCATAGAGATATATATTCTTTTTATTGGTATATAAAGAAAGATTAATTAAATAAACCCATTTTGATTTTTCGACATATAAGCCGCGGCTATGGATAACAAAAGGCGACCTGCACCCGTTTTCTCTCTTTGTTTTCACTTGGCATGGGGCTGGCCGCTTCTATGCATGGCTGGATGCTCTCTCCCATCTAAAAAGAAGGGGTTTATGTCGGTTTTTTAATTTGTATTTATATAAATTCCTATTACCTTTTTTCAGCAAGTTCATAGATTATTAGTAATTCTTCTGAAAGGAGGTCTGTAAATGGATTTACCATTAGTAGTAACTTGTATTTTACAAGAGAATGGGATAGAGGGTTATGGAATGATAGGGGAGAGGCTTATTATATACATAGACTTGTTGTATCAAAGGAAGATCAGGGACTAAATATTGGTAGTCAATTGGTAGAATGGGCAAAGCAAAAGGCGAGAGGGGATGGGCAATCACTGCGACTAGATTGCGTAGCTACCAATGGGTTTACTTTGTTTCAGTGCGGAGAAACAAGAAGAATCATTTCTAGGAGTATAAAAAGAACTGTACCAAAATCCCACATATAATGGACTTTTGGTACAGCTTCTTAATTTACAAAACTAGTATGTTTTGTTTTCCATCTTTCTAGGGAGATGAATACCCAAAAACTATAGATACCTAGTGTAATAATAATTAAAATCCACCACTTTATCCATAAGCCGAATAGACCGATTGCAGAACCGTTAAATTGAAGGCGGCGACCTTCAATGACAGTATGCTCTACTTTCCATCGATAAAGCATTGTTAATGACCAGGGGTAACAAATACCAAATGTACAAATAGTAACTATTGCCCCGAGTATACAAAGACCAATATATTGTCTTAGTTTACCGTCAAAATATGAACGTTCAATCGTGCTCATTATACGCTCCTCCTATTTATAGAAGTTAAAAAGAATATGTAGATTAGAAATAAAAGTTCAAATGATTTCTCGGAAAATTCACTACTTCTTTAATCCTATATTATAATTTCTCAATATCATCATAGCACATGACGAAATAGTAGGAAATCATATAGGAGTAATCAAGAAAAGTGGTAATTTTACAAAAAATATTATTTATTAGGATGTCTTACTTTTAAATATTTTAATAAAAGTTTTATAATATAGAATGTGATTGATGTGAACTTGTACCAATAAATATATATTTGCTCAGAAAGAGGATTAATAATGAATATACGATCTTTAAAACATAAACAACCAATTCTTCCTGTTTTTAAATATAATAAAAACCCTTTAGGGTTGCTAGTCATAAGAGAAGCAAATGAAATTTGTCCAGTATGCCATAAGAAAACAGGGTATGTGTACGATGGCCCTTTTTATACAACTTTTGATGAGGAAGAAACAGAGAATATATGTCCATGGTGTATTGCAGATGGTTCTGCTGCTAAAAAGTTTGATGGAGAGTTTAATTATGACGGAGAACATATGAAAGTTCATAATGAAGCGTACACGGATGAACTTTTTTATAGAACACCTGGTTATTTTTCCTGGCAAGAAAGTTATTGGCTAAATCACTGTAATGATTATTGTACAATTATTGATGAAGTGGGTTGGAAAGAGATAGAGTATTTAGAAAATGAATTACAGGATGATATCGAGCATATTGTAAAAAGAATGAGAATGACCAAAGAGGATTTTAAGAGGCAATTATATAGAAAGGGACATTTTACAGGATACCTATTTCAATGTGTTCATTGCAATAAACATCGTTTACATGTTGATATGTCATAATTACCGATAGACTTAAAAATTGTGTTCCGTTCTTCTATAAAGGTTTGTTTCTTAGCTTTCATGCTTACAATGTGTTTACGAACTATATGAAACGTACGAAAATCTATAAAGTGAAACTTTAATCAGTGGGGGGATCACTACCTGTTAATGCGGGATAAAATAACGATTGTAAAAAATAGAAAGCAAAAAATGAAAAAGTGCCAAAATCCACGTATAATAAGGATTGTTGGCACTTTCATAGTTTTTATGCTTCACAAAATGAACAAATTTAAAACTGCTCATTTTTCTCCCAAGATTCTACAATATAATGAGCGATCGTTGGGTTAAAACCTTTTCCGATTAAGAACATAATCGCTGCAATTTCTGTCATTGCGTGTTGGGGGGATGTATGTTTTGCTTCTTTCATTCCGTAATCTACCCATGGTTTTACGAAGTTTAAGACTGGCTGTTTTAAGGATAAGAATTGTGTACCGACTACTTGCTGGATTTGTTGTGGTGTTGGTTCTGCTGGTGTTGTAGGGCTTGGTGGCGAAATGTGTATTTGTGTCGGATCTAATGTAGGTGCTGGTGGAGAAACACGTGGGTCATAGTATGGCTGGTACATTTGCGGTTGTTGATATTGCGGCTCTTGATGTTGCGGCTCTTGATGTTGTGGTTGTTGATATTGTGGCTCTTGATATTGTGGCTCTTGATATTGTGGCTCTTGATATTGTGGCTCTTGATGTTGCGGTTGTTGATATTGTGGTTCTTGATATTGTGATTCTTGGTATTGTTGTTCTTGGTATTGTTGTTCTGGGTATTGTTGTTCTCGATATTGTTGTTCTGGGTATTGTTGTTCTCGATATTGTTGTTCTGGGTATTGTTGTTCTCGATATTGTTGTTCTGGATACTGTTGCCCCGGATGTTGTTGGTAGTGTGGCTGCTGCGGATAAGGTTGTTGATTGTTATAGAACATTTTGTTTCCTCCTTCATGCTACTGAATACAACATAGTGTATGGGCAAAGAAGAAAATGTGTGATGAAAAAATGAGGGCGTGTTACAATAAGAAATTGGGTGAAGATAAATGAAAAAACAAGAACAAATACAAAAAACAGTTACGTTTGTAAAAAACACATTAGAAAAAGATGCAAGTGGGCATGATTGGTATCATATTGAGCGTGTACATAAATTAGCGATTTCATTGTCTGAACAAGAAGGCGGGAATCGTTTTGTGATTGAAATGGCAGCTTTACTTCATGATGTAGCAGATGAAAAGTTAAATGAAAGTGAAGAAGCTGGCATGAAAAAAGTGTCTAATTGGTTAGAAAGGTTACAAGTTACAGAAACAGAAATGGAATATATCCTTCATATTATTGCAAATATGTCTTATAAAGGTGGACATGGCGGGAAAGTAGAAACGCTGGAAGGAAAAATCGTTCAAGATGCAGACCGCTTGGACGCTCTAGGTGCGATTGGCATTGCTCGTACGTTTGCCTATGGCGGGGCAAAGGGACGTTTAATGTATGATCCGAAAATTCCGCCGCGTGAAGCGATGACCAAAGAAGAGTATCGAAAAAATGATGAGCCGTCTTTAAATCATTTCTATGAAAAGCTCTTGAAGCTAAAAGATTTAATGAATACAGATGCAGCGAAACAGGAAGCGGAAGTGCGTCATCGTTATATGGAGCAGTTTATTGAACAATTTATGAAAGAGTGGAATGCACAAATATGAAAATGCTAACAGTGGAAAACGTATCAAAATCATACGGAGATAAGCCGTTATTTGATGGATTATCATTTAGTATTACAGAGGGACAGCGTGCAGGGATTATCGGTGTAAACGGCACGGGAAAATCAACATTATTAAAAATTATTGCGGGTGTAGAAATTCCAGATACAGGTGACATGACGCATTCCCGTGGTTATACAATTAGCTATTTATCACAGCAACCTGATTTTAATGAAAATTTAACGGTACTTGAGCAAGTGTTCCATGGGGACACACCACTTATTCGCCTTCTTCGTGAATACGAACAAGCGTTATTAAACATAGAAAAAGATGCAAGTAATGAAAAAGTACAAGAACAATTATTTGCGATGCAGCAACGTATGGATGCGATGAATGCGTGGGAAGCGAACGCCAATGCGAAATCGCTGCTAACGAAATTAGGAATTACAGATTTCACTGCGACTGTTGGGAATTTATCTGGTGGACAAAAGAAACGTATCGCAATGGCACAATGCTTTATTGAAACGCCAGATCTATTAATATTAGACGAGCCAACGAACCATCTTGATCATGAAACAGTAGAGTGGCTAGAAGAATACTTATCACGTTATACAGGAGCGGTTTTACTCGTAACGCATGATCGATACTTCTTAGATCGTGTTACAAATCGTATGTTTGAACTAGAAAATGGAAAGCTTTATAGCTATGAAGGAAACTATAGTACATTTTTAGAAGCGAAAGCACTTCGTGAAGAGCAAGAATTGGCGCAAGAATCGAAACGACAAAATTTATATCGCCGTGAACTAGCTTGGATTCGCCGCGGTGCCAAAGCTCGTTCTACAAAACAAAAAGCTCGTATTCAGCGTTTTGATGAATTGCAAGGGCAAGATGGACCAGCAGCGAAACAATCAGTTGATATTGCACTGAGCGGTAGCCGATTAGGTAAAAAAGTACTGGAGTTAAAAGATGTAACGAAAACATTTGGCGATAAAACAGTTTTGCATAACTTTAATCATATTGTAAAACCAGGTGATCGAATTGGTATTATCGGAGCAAATGGAAGCGGGAAATCTTCTTTATTAAACATGCTTGCAGGTAAACTATCACCTGATAGCGGTGAAATTGAAGTAGGACAAACTGTAAAAATTGCATATTATACGCAAGAAAATGAAGAGATGAACTTGAATCAACGTATGATTGAATATATTAAAGAAGTGGCTGAAGTCATTCATACGACAGATGGAAAAGTAATTGGTGCATCACAAATGCTAGAGCGCTTTTTATTCCTACCACATTCACATGGGACACCAATTGGAAAACTATCAGGCGGTGAAAGAAGACGTTTGTATTTATTACGTATTTTGATGGGCGAGCCGAATGTACTTCTATTAGATGAGCCGACAAACGATTTAGATACGCAAACGTTAACGGTGCTTGAAGACTATTTAGAAGATTTTCCAGGTGTTGTTCTTACCGTATCGCATGATCGTTATTTCTTAGATAAAGTGGTAGACGAATTGTTTATATTTAGTGGAGAGGGACAAGTTAGTGGCTTCTTGGGAAGTTATAGTGATTATTTAGATGTGCAAAAAGAACAAGCAGTTTTAGTAAAAGCAGAAGTTCAAAAAGAAAAGAAAGTAGAAGAAGCTCCAAAGCAGCAACGCAAACGTAAACTTTCGTATCATGAACAGCGTGAGTGGGAAACAATTGAAGATAAAATTGCCGAGCTAGAAGAAAAGGTTGAAAGTATTACAGAAGAACTTGCAAATGTAGGCTCTGATTTTACGAAGGCACAGCAGCTTTCTGAGGAGCAACAACAAACAGAGGAAGAGCTAGAGAAAACGATGGAACGTTGGAGTGAACTATCTGACATCGTTGAAGGATTAAAATAAAAACAAGCTGCATATATTGCAATGTAAAGAGAAAAACTTTACACTATTGGTAGAATCTATTATAGGAGGGAAATAATGAGAACATCCAATCCAATGTTAAAAAAAGAGGCATTTCGTAAAGAAGGCACAAGTACTTCTGCGATGACGATTGGCGGAACAGTAGGCAAAACATTTATTATGCTGGTATTGCTACTTGCGACGTCTGTCTACTCATACATACAGATGTATAATGAAAAAATGCAAATGCCAGTTTTAATTGGTGCATTAATTATCGCTACTATCATCGCATTTGCATCTATGTTCTTTCCGCGTATCTCACCTATTGGAGCACCGATTTATGCTGCAGTAGAAGGTATTGTGTTAGGAAGTATTTCAGCAATGTATACAATTCGCTTTGGTGATTCTATCATTTTACATGCTGTATTATTAACAATTTCAATTTTATTTGCAATGTTAGTTTTATTTGCGACTCGTGCGGTGAAAGTAACAGATAAATTCCGTACAGGTGTAATGGCTGCAACATTTGGGATTATGATTATGTACTTAATCGTTTTCTTGTTACAAATGTTCGGTGTTTCCGTTCCATATTTACACCAAGGTGGAACAATCGGTATTATTATTAGTGCAGTTGTAATTGTAGTTGCTGCATTAAACTTACTATTAGACTTCGATTTCATCGAGAATGGTGCACGCGGCGGAGCTCCAAAGTATATGGAGTGGTACGGTGCAATGGGTCTAATGATGACATTAGTATGGTTATACTTAGAAATTCTTCGTTTCGTTTCTTATTTCACGAAGAATGACTAATTGAAAGAAAATCCTGCATGTTTGAAACATGCAGGATTTCTTTTTGTATTTTTTCAGATTTAAAGTTATTGTTTCCTCGCATGAATATATCATTTTGCATTTTTTACCTACTCTATATTTTTGTCTACAATAAAGAAAAAATGTGAGGTGGTATAGGTATGATGAACAGAGTCGTATTAATCGGAAGACTGACAAAAGATCCAGGTGCGCCACGTTTCGCATAACCACCACATGCCAATGGTGGGATAAAGTGACAGTTGTGAGAAATCGAATATATACCTATGTTATAGGTTGAAACAGATATTATCACATACTAACTGAACTGATTAATCAAGTTTCAACGGGGAAGTACCGTTGACATATGGAGAAAACACATAAGGATGAGGAATGGTAAGCTCGTCTGTGGTATGAACACTGAGACTTCCCTATGCGATGTATGCTGTAACATACAGACGTATAAAGCGGGGTAAAGACGTAACTTGAAATCCTAAGTCTGTTTACAGATATGGAATATAAATAGTGCGGGTGTCCGTAACCTACGGTTAGGTAACGAAAAGATGTTTGAAGTGTCGTCATTAGTCACTCTAGAAATGGAGACCAAATATAGTTGGAATATAGCACTCTGGTTTTGCGTATTCCCTCTTACTTGAAATAGTAAGTTGAAATGTAAGGAATAACTATTTCTCAAATCTTACTTAGAACTATCGGCATATAGTCTTGACCTAAGGGTTACAGCAAAAGGATAGATTAATCGGAACGTGGGAGAGCCTTTAAATGGAGTTTTACAGAATGTTGAAGTTTAAAGGAAGTCAGAGGTCTCGTAGTAGTCAGAGATGGAGAAAAACCATTACAGGGCAAAGGGGACCAGTCAACTTATCAAGTTTAACGATTCGATAGAGAAGTTCAAACTTTCTGTAAGAATGAATTGTGAACTCTAAAGGCAGGTGATGTCTTTATGAACTTTAGCACAAACTTCTCAAATGAAACTGAACTCAAAAGAGCTCAGGACAAACTATACGAATTGTCAAAGAGCAATACTCGTTTTCATAGCTTATATGAAATGGCATTCAATGAGACCACAATAATTACAGCTATTCATAAAATCAAAGCTAATAGAGGAGCTAACACCCCCGGTGTTGATGGACATGACATTCGAAGATATTTGCAAATGGATAAAAATGACGTCATAAAGCTAATTACTAAAGCAGCACGGAACTACAAATCCAAACCAGCCCGAAGGGTTTATATCGACAAAGCGGATGGAAGTCAACGACCATTAGGGATACCAACGGTCGTTGACCGTATCATTCAAGAATGTATTCGTACAATACTTGAACCAATCGTAGAAGCAAAATTTTACGACCATAGTTACGGCTTCCGTCCTTACCGTAGTTCTAAACATGCCGTTAGACAAGTGAATCATTTCATTACTACTACTAAGTCTTATTATGCAATCGAAGGTGACATAAAAGGTTACTTTGATAACATCAACCACAGATTACTAATTAAAAAACTATGGAGATTAGGCATAAGGGACAAGAGAATAATAAAGATTATTCAAATTATGTTTAAAGCGGGATATATGGAGTATGATTTTAAATTCACTACGGAAAAGGGAACTCCACAAGGCGGTATAATTTCACCCCTACTTGCAAATGTGTATCTTAATGATTTCGATTGGATGGTAGCACGTAGATTCTACAAAGCGAAACCAACTGGAATTTCAAAGGAACCGAGAAAGCAAAGAGAAAGGCTGGTTAGACAAGGTAGAAATAAATGCTACCTAGTTAGATACGCAGATGATTGGATTATACTTACTCAAACCTATCAAGAAGCAAGACGCTATCTTGAATATTTGCACAAGTATTTCAGAATAAAGTTAAAACTTGAATTGTCCAAAGAGAAAACAGTCATAACAGACTTAAGGGAAAAACCAGCACTCTTCTTAGGGTTTGATATTTATGCCGAAACACCTCTCCTCAGTAAGAGTGGAAATATAGTTGGCAAAAACAAACCCAATCATAGAAAGGTCAGCGGTCAAATTAGTAAAGTTTGCAAAGAAATAAGGAAGATGAGGAAAGTTTTAAAAGAAGAATTTTGGATAGAACAAATCATCAAAGTTAATCAAATGCTCGAAGGATATGCGGAATATTGGAAAGTCGGTATTTGCGCAGACACATTTGATAGAATTGATTACAACGTAAATCACTCCTTATTTAGAACTTTTAAGAAATTGTTCCCTAGTAGCTATATGAAGCATAAAGTAAAAATGTGTGAGCTAGGCAATCGACCTAGTAGACACTATAAATATCAGGCAAAAACCTTCGCAATCAAAAAGAAAGGATTTTGGATTGGAGTCACAAAAGCTTCATATACTCCTTCGGAGTGGCTTGTAAAACCATTTGACCAAAGGATGACACCTTACACTATAGTAGGAAGAGAAATCTACTACAAACAAAGGAAAAAACTGTTAAGGCTGGATAGACCTCATATAATGACACTACAGGATTTTTATCTCTGCAAAGATACAAAGAGTAAATATAACTTTGAATACTTTATGAACCGTGAATATGCGTATAACAGGGATAGAGGAAAATGTAGATGCTGTAATGTCGGATTAGACTTTATGAAGAGCGATGCACATTGCCATCACATTGAACCATACTTACCTATGGATTTAATTAACAGAGTCACTAATCTAGCATGGCTATGTAAAGAATGTCATACATCCATACACTTTGAAAACAATGTGTTAAGTTATGATGCTAAAACAATAAAGAAAATTGACAAATTCAGAAGTAAATTACTTCAAAAATGAATCGTAAAAACTTATAGGATTGTATCGGTGACGAACAATCTAATGAAAAAAGAATTAACTCATGCATTGAGTTAAGAAGTAGGATAAGTTGATGGAAAGCCGTATGCGTTGAAAGGCGCACGTGCGGTTTGGGGCGGGGGAAAAAGTGAAGATAACGTCAAAACTTTACCTATCGCGACCCGTAAGGGTTAGTAGCTACCCTAGCTCTTTCACGAGCTAGGATGCTACACATATAATTATACTATACAAAGCAAGGGATTGCCTACGCCCGTATATGCGTGGCTGTAAACAGAGGGTTTCGGAATAGTTTAGGAGAACAGCAGGCGGACTACATTTATTGTGTAGTATGGAGAAAATCTGCTGAGAATGTATCAGAGTATTGTCAAAAGGGATCACTTGTTGGAATTACGGGTCACATTCATACGAGCAATTATGACAATGAACTAGGGAAGAGAGTGTATAAGACGGAAGTTGTGATTGAGCGAATTACGTTTTTGGAGAGGAAGAAAGAAGGCACGTTGCGGTAGAGTGTGTAGTAGGAAAATGGTGGAGATGAATGGATGTAAGTTGTTGATACTTTATGTAAATGGATAAATAGAAAAAGGAAGAACTTTTTTTGTAGAGTAAAATTACCACATAACATTTACTGAAAAGAGGCCTTATTAATGAATGGGTCTGCAACAGATCTTGTTCAACCTCTAGGATAAGTTACACTGAACTAGACAAAAAATTAAGGTCAAGTAGATTACCCCTACTATATGTAAGGAGGACCTATATATTTTCAACCTACATTCAGGAAACAAAGCTGTTCAAAGGAAACTTTTTGGACAGCTTCTTTTTTTGTTACGCAAATAGTATAATGAAACCATTACAGCTAGAAAGAGGGTAGTTCTGTGGGGAAAATTCACATTATTCACGAAAATACGGAGTGGACAAGGCATCTAACGGAAAGATTGGACGAGCTTGGTCTTCCTTATGAAGAATGGCATTTAGACAAAGGTAATGTTGATCTTTCATCTGTTCCGCCGCAGGGCGTATTTTATAATCGCATGAGCGCTTCATCTCACACAAGAAATCACCGCTTTGCACCAGAGTTTACGGGTGCTGTGCTTTCTTGGTTAGAGAGGCATAATCGAAAGGTGTTTAATGGAAGCAGAGCATTACAACTTGAAGTAAGCAAAGTAGCACAATATATGGCGCTAAATGCACAAGGGATTCGTACACCAAAAACAATTGCAGCTGTTGGAAAGGATCATATTATAGAAGCAGCAGCTCAATTTGAAGGCCATCCATTCATTACGAAGCATAATCGTGCAGGAAAAGGATTAGGGGTTCAACTATTTCAATCTGTTGCATCTTTACAAGCATATGTAGAAAGTGTAGCATTTGAAGAGCCAGTAGATGGTATTACATTGATTCAAGAATATATACAAGCTCCGGAACCGTACATTACACGCTGTGAATTCGTTGGCGGAAAGTTTGTGTATGCAGTACAAGTAGATACATCAAAGGGTTTTGAATTATGCCCAGCTGATGCTTGTCAAATTGGCGATTTGTTCTGTCCTGTTGGAGAGAAAGCTCCGGAAAAACCGAAGTTTCAAATTGTAGAAGGGTTTAATGACCCGATTATTCAAAAATATGAGGCGATGTTGGCTGCTAATCATATTGCAATTGCTGGTATTGAGTTTATTCGAAATGCGGATGGTGAGATTTTCACTTATGATATTAATACGAATACAAACTATAATGCTGACGCTGAGGCAGTTGTTGGAAAATACGGTATGCTAGAGATTGCGAAGTTTCTTGGTAGTGAATTAGAGAAATTATAATAGATAGGGAAGAAAGCTGCTGATTAGGCAGCTTTCTTTGATGTTAAGGAAGTGGACGTTTGAACCAGTTCTATAAACTTATATTTCTATGTGATGCAAACATATTTTGAAGTTTATAACTGAAATTCTTATGTTATTAGGGTAATCAATTTCATATATTGTCCCATTTTTGTGTCTTAAAAACCCCCTAGTACGCAAAGTGTAGACAGTTTCCGACAATCAAGATTGAACACTTTTTTACCAAAAAATAGAGTATTGTCAAAAGAGATCACTTGTTGGAGTTACAGGACGCATTCATACGAGCAATTATGATAATGAATAGGGAAGAGAGTGTATAAGACGGAAGTTGTGATTGAACGAATTACTTTTTTAGAGAAGAAGCAAGAGAGAGCGTCTCAGTAGGAATATGATTCCAGAACATGTTACAATACAGCTAAGAACAGCAATAAAGGAGAGTTTTTTTACGTGAAGATTAAAGCAATTGAACCAACGCCAAGTCCAAATACAATGAAAGTTATCTTAAATGAAGTGTTACCATCAGGAGCACGTAATAATTATACAAACGAAAATGCAGAACAAGCACCAGAACAAGTGCAGCAAATTTTAAAGATTGAAGGTATTAAAGGTGTATATCATGTAGCCGACTTTTTAGCAGTTGAACGAAATGCGAAGTATGACTGGAAAGTACTTTTGCAGCAAGTTCGTGCTATGTTCGGAGAGGAAGTAACAGAAGAAGATGAACAGGAGCAGCTTTCGCATTTTGGTGAAGTGAAAGTATTCATTCAAATGTTCTTTACGATTCCAATGCAGGTTAAATTAACAGATGGGACAACGGAAGAACGAGTTGGATTACCAGACCGTTTTAAAGAAGCGATTATGAAAGTGCAAATGTCTGCACCAAACGTTGTGAAAGAGCGGAAATGGGTCGAGCAAAGTACACGTTACGGTAATTTTGAAGAGATTGGAAAGGAAGTTGTTGAAGAAATCGTTGCGGCATATTCCGCTGAACGTGTCGAGACAACTGTTAAAGAATTATTGGAGCAGGCTGGCAGGGCAGAAGTAACAGTTGCAAAACGTGTGCCATATAAAGTAACAGAAGAAATGATGGCAGATTCTGATTGGAAAAATCGGTTTGCGGCTCTTGAACAAATGGATCCAACAGAAGAAGATATCCCTGTGCTGAAAAAAGCGTTAGAGGATGAAAAAGTATCGATTCGTCGCCTTGCAACAGCTTACTTAGGGATGGTAAAAGGTGATGAAGTATTGCCATTATTATATAAAGCATTGCTTGATCGCTCTGTAAGTGTGCGCCGTACAGCGGGTGACTGCTTATCTGATGTTGGTGATCCAGCAGCTATGTTTGTCATGATAAAATCGCTCAAAGATCCAAGCAAATTGGTGCGCTGGCGTGCAGCAATGTTCTTATTTGAACTTGGTGATGAAAGTGCGATTCCAGCACTTCGCGTAGCACAAGATGATCCAGAGTTCGAAGTAGCGATGCAAGCACGTCTAGCACTGGAACGTATTGAAGGCGGAGAAGAAGCAAAAGGGTCAGTTTGGAAACAAATGACGGAGTCTCGTAAAGGGGAGTAATCATATGATTGTTTTCTATGATAGCTGGTGTCCGATGTGTACGGCAGTTGCAGAACGTACACAAAAGCTTGATAAAAAAGGTACGATGAAGTTTGTTTCTTTTCGCGACAAAGATGTAGTAGAGGAGTATCAACTTTCTACAGAGTTACAAGGAAAGATGGAACAAAGACTCTACATTTTAAAAAATAACAAATGGTATGATGGAATTAACAGCATATATGTATTGGCAAAATCTATACGAGCATATTGGTTTGCAGTTCCGTTTATTAAGTTATCTATATTGTTTGGTTTTGGAAATAAAGTATACGATTATATCGCACATAATAGAAAGCTTGTACCTGTTGGACACTGCCGAGAAGGAGTTTGTGAAATTTCTTCAAAAAACTGATGACACTGCTACCGCTTTCTTTTGCATCTATTATAAGAGCGTGATATGATAAATTTGAAATGAAAGTTGAAGGAGAAATCATACGATGAATGCATACGATGAATACATGCGTCAAATGGTAATTCCAATGCGCCAAGAGTTAGTGCGTGCTGGATTTGAAGAATTAACAACGGAAGAGGATGTAAATCAATATATGGACAATGCGACAGGTACAACATTAGTTGTTGTAAACTCTGTTTGCGGTTGTGCGGCTGGCTTAGCGCGTCCAGCAGCTGGTCAAGCAGTTGTCCGTTCTGAAAAACAACCGGATCATCTTGTAACTGTATTTGCAGGACAAGATAAAGAAGCAACTGCAGCGATGCGTTCTTACTTTGGAGATATTCCTCCATCCTCACCGTCTATGGCGTTATTAAAAGGAAATGAAGTTGTTCACTTCATCCATCGCCATGAAATTGAAGGCGTAACAATGGAAGAGATTATGAACAACTTAGAACAAGCTTTTGAAAAGCATTGCTAAAAAAGGGGGAATCGTTCTCCCTTTTTTTCTTTATATTGAGGTGAAAAGATGATTGTAACTACAGCAGGACGAACGAATGAGAGAATGACAACATATGCAAAGAACATTGCGAAAGAATTACAGTGTTCTTTCATTGTGCGAAATGACGTACCCGTATACAAGTTACACGAGCAGTATGAGCAAGACGTACTTGTCGCTGGAAAAAATCGATTAGCTATTTACCCAAAAGGTACGGAAGAATCATTTTTCTTTCATCCGAACTCTGCGATGTTTCGTGTGAAGCGATTAATGCGAGGAGAGAACGATCCATTCCTGCAAGCAGCAAAGCTAGAAGAAGGAATGAGCATGCTCGATTGTACACTTGGGATGGCATCGGATAGTATTGTAGCAAGTTATGCGGTTGGACGAGCGGGAGAAGTAATGGGACTCGAAGGAAATCGTTATATGGCTTACGTAATTGGCAAAGGTCTGCAGCAATGGGATGCAGGTATTGCAGAAATTGATGAAGCAATGAAACGAATTATAGTACAGCAGACAGAGCATTTTACTTTTTTGCAGCAATGTGAAGATAACAGTTACGACGTTGTATACATAGATCCGATGTTTGAAGAGACAGTCATAGAATCAGATGGGATTCGTGGTTTAAAACACTTTGCTTTGTATAACGATGTCACGGATGAAACAATTGCGGAAGCAAAGCGTGTGGCGAGAAAGCGCGTTGTATTAAAAGATCATTTTCGTAGTACACGTTTTGAAAGACATCACTTTTTTGTGTATAAACGAAAAAGTGCGAAATTTCATTTTGGTGTAATTGAAACTTGCTAATTTTCCGAAAAGATGTATAATAAGCAATAATAAATTACATATGATGTTGTAGATGAAGAGAGTAGTCCTATTCAGAAGAAAAGCGAGCTAGGGGTGGTGAGAGCCTAGTGCGGAGAAGGGGATGAAGCGCACTTCGGAGACGCTGCTTGAAATGAATAGTAGAGTAAGCCGGGGCCCCCTGTCCTCGTTATAAACGGGAAAGTGGTTCGAATCGAACAACAAGGGTGGTACCACGGGTGATAACTCGTCTCTTTTTTAGAGACGAGTTTTTTGTGTTCAAAAAATGAGGAGGGATCGTATGGAATATAAAATTCAATTTGCAGGATGTCTATCTCAAATCTTACCATCAGAAGTATCGTTAGAGCAGATTACAGGATTGATTGAAACGCCGAAGCAAGATGAATTCGGAGACGCTGCATTTCCTTGTTTTATACTTGCAAAGCAATATAAAAAAGCACCAGCATTGATTGCGAAGGAAATAGCTGAGAAACTAGACGATCCATTTTTCACAAAGGTAGAGGCAGTTGGGCCATATGTAAATGTATTTTTCAACCGCCATACAGTAAGTAACAAAGTGTTACAGACAATTTTAGCTGAAAAAGAAGAATATGGACAGAAGCATTTTGGTCAGGAAAAGACGGTAGTGATTGACTTTTCATCTCCGAATATCGCAAAGCCGTTTTCAATGGGGCATTTACGTTCAACGATGATCGGAAATTCATTAAAGCATATTGCTGAAAAGTGTGGCTATGAAGTTGTCGGCATTAACTATATTGGAGACTGGGGCACGCAGTTTGGTAAGTTAATTACCGCCTATAAAAAATGGGGTAATGAAGAGCTTGTGAAAGAAGATCCGATTCGTGAACTATTTAAGTTATATGTGCAATTTCATGAAGAAGTAAAAGAGAACCCAGAGCTAGAGGAAGAAGGACGTGCGTGGTTTAAAAAATTAGAAGATCACGATGAAGAAGCGGTCTTTTTATGGAATTGGTTCCGTCATGAATCATTAAAAGAATTCTCTCGTATTTATGAATTACTCGGTGTGGAGTTCTTTAATTTTCAGGGTGAGGCTTTCTACAATGATAAAATGGATGATTTCGTCCAGCTTTTAGAGGAACATCATTTATTAGAAGAATCAGATGGCGCGCAAGTTGTAAATTTAGAAAAAGAGGGGATGCCGCCATGTTTAATTAAAAAATCAGACGGGGCTACGCTGTACGCAACGCGGGATTTAACAGCGGCATTGTATCGTCAAAATACTTATAAATTCGATAAAGCACTATATGTAGTAGGAGCAGAACAAAGTTTACATTTCTCACAATTTTTCAACGTATTACAGAAGTTAGGGTTCGAGTGGGTAGATGGGATGGCTCATGTACCATTTGGGCTCATTTTAAAAGATGGCAAGAAAATGTCGACACGTAAAGGGAAAGTGGTATTACTGGAGGAAGTGTTAGAAGAAGCCATTACACTTGCGAAACAAAATATTGAAGCAAAAAATCCAGGTTTAAAACAGAAAGAAGAAGTTGCAAAACAAGTTGGAGTAGGGGCAATCATTTTCCATGATTTGAAAAATGAACGTATACACAATATTGAGTTCTCAATGGAAAACATGTTGAAGTTTGAGGGAGAAACAGGACCGTATGTACAATATACACATGCACGTGCCTGTTCGCTTTTGAGAAAAGATCATGTTGAATTTGAAGCAGAAGACTTCGTGCTAAGTGACGATATAAGCTGGAACATTATGAAACTGTTACATGGATTTCCGCAAGTAATTGAAAATACTTTTGCAAAATATGAACCATCACATATTGCAAAGTACTTATTAGATGTTGCACAAGCATTTAATAAATATTATGGAAATGTTCGTATTTTAGAAGAGAATGATGAGAAGGAAGGCAGACTTGCACTTGTATATGCAGTAAGCGTAGTACTGAAAGAAGGATTGCGTTTGCTTGGAATGGGAGCACCTGAAGAGATGTAAGAATTACAATGAGGTTCAAGTAGATAAATTAAAAAGATGAACAACTCAAAAATGAACTTAGGTTGTTCATCTTTTTATGAGTAAAGTCACTTTGACTTCGAGAATAAGAATTAATGTTGCTTTTTTACTTTCCAAAGAAACAAACAAAGATAGCATAAGAGAAATAGACTAAAGATGTAGAATGCATTTGTTAATCCGAATAAATCTGATAAGCTACCGCTTAATATGGGGCCGAAAAACATACCAATCGAATAGGCTGTATTGTAGATAGCAAATAGTATACCGTATGCGCGAATTCCGTTTTGATCTGCAAGATATGTAAGTTCTGGGAGGGCGGGTGCTAGTAGAAAACTAAAGCTCATTCCAAGTATCGCAAGTACAAATATTTCAAGAGCGATATGAGAAACAATTGCTGTAAATGGGAAACAGAAAGCAGCAATAATCATCCCAATCACCATCGTTTGTTTTCTTCCAAACTTAGTTGAAAGTGTTCCAATAATTGGAGCGGTAAATCCATATGCGAGAGTTGGGACAGCGAATAATAGTCCAATTGTTCCAGGGCTGAGGTGTAAGACATCTTGTAAGTAGAGAGGAAGAGTTGGCTCTAAAGCGCTAGGTAAGGCCGATCCTAGTATAATAATGCCAATAATCATAAATAGGGAACGCATCTTGAAAATAGATTGATAGGAAATTCGTTGCTTTGTATCGTGTTTTGGTTCATCGCGAAGTAATGTAATGCGTAATATACCGTCAACGAGAGCGATGGTTGCTGCGACAATAAAGGGAAGATGATAACCGCCCCATTGATATAGTAAACCGCCAATTGTTGGGCCAAGTAGCATCCCAGCTGCTTGACCAGATAAAGCTAAACCCATTGCTTTTCCGCGTTCTTGGAGAGGAAACACATCTGCAAGAAGGGCTAATCCAGCTGTCCATGTTGCAGCTGCAGATATACCTTGTAGCATTCGTGCTAGAACGAGTAACATAAAATTATTTGCAAGTCCAAATAATATAGTTGCAGCTGCGAGTCCAAATAAACCTAGAATCATAGGAAGGCGTCTTCCTACTTTATCAGAGACCATCCCTAAAATGGGGGTAGCAAGCAGTAATGTAATGGCATAGCTACCGAATAAAAAGCCAATCTCAGTTTGCGAAGCACCGAGTGTTTCTGCGTATCGTGGTAAGATTGGCACAATCATTCCATATATAAGCATATCAGTAAAGACAGATACTGCTACAACCCATAAAGCAGCTTTTTGTATGCGAGACATTTTCACCTGAGCTTTCATCATCTTTCCTCCGCTTTGTTCTTTTCTTCTAATCCAGATAGCATTTTTTCCATTTTTTCAATGAAACGAAGCTGCATCTCACATTGTTCATAAATATTTTCAAAAATAAGGGTTACATGTTCTGGAAGATCTATCATTTTCTTTTTAATGGACTGTCCAGCTTTCATGTTTTCGTACATTTCTATAATTGTCTTTTTTTGATCTTGTAAAGCGGATGAAATGTTTTGAATTGAAACAGTATCGGTGTTGAAAAAAGTGAGCGCTGTATATAGCTGCGTTGGGAAAGCGACAGAAGATTGCTGGAATGATTGTATCATTAGTGAATGAAACTCATTCTTTCCAGCTGCTGTGATACTGTAAATCGCTTTGGAACGATTTCCTGTTTTTTCAACAGCGTCTAGTTCTACTAATCCTTCTTTATCCATTTTTTTTAAAGCGTGATAAATGGAAGCAGGGAAAACGCCTGCCCAAGTATCAGTTTGTGCGGATTGCATAGCTTGCTGTAATTCATATCCAGACATAGGACCGTATTGCATCAGTAAACCAAGTACCATTAACCTTGTCATATATAGCCTCCGTTCTATTGGAAAACATTTAATACTAAACGTTTAGTATTAAATTGAATATATCTGGTAATTTTCGTTTTGTCAATATGTGGGTGTTTTTGTGTGCGGATATGTAACAATCTAAACGATGGAAAGGTAATATATTTAACTATATAAATCTATTTTGATTTTTCGACATATAGCCGCGGCTATGAATAACAAAAGGTGACCTGCACTCGTTTTCTCTCTTTGTTTTCACTATGTCTGGGCAGGAAAAATCTGACCGCTTCTATGCATGAACGGATGCTCTCTCCCACCTAAAAAGAAGGGTTTTATGTCGGTTTTTTAATTTGTATTTATATAGTTGTTTTTAACTGTTTTTGAACATTGTTTAATAGTTCCATATTGAATACACGATGCGAACTGTGTAAAATCGAAGCAAGTAGATGAAAAATCCTGAT
Source organism: Bacillus sp. DX3.1 (assembly GCF_030292155.1). Lineage (NCBI taxonomy): Bacteria > Bacillati > Bacillota > Bacilli > Caryophanales > Bacillaceae > Bacillus > Bacillus sp. DX3.1. The sequence continues at coordinate 2,129,293 of NZ_CP128153.1, forward strand.
TTTGGATGTGGATTAAAATAATTATTCGAGGTGAATGCATGCTAGAATTTAGGCGGCTGGACACATGTTTGAAAGAGAAACGATTTTTAGATGGGTTACATGACGTAAATAAAGAACTGACAAATATAAGAGACGTCAATACGCTGTCATATGTGAAAGAATGGCTATCAACTATTTCATCAGCAGAGGAGTGCTACACACTTATTCGTCTTACAGATGAAGGGCTTATGCATCAATATAGTGCGTTTCTTACTCGCTATTCCTATAAAAAATTCCCAAGTTTGAAATCGGTTTCTTTGTATTGTGATGAGCTTATTGATGAACGCAAAGTTCTTGATGCTGAAAAATTATTAAAAGATTCCTTGCAAGATGCAGCGAAAGATCAAATAGATTCGGATACATTATCTAAAACATATTTTACGTTAGCACGTTGTCTTCTTGAAATGAAACGAAATGAAGAAGCGTTACAATATATGAAAAAAGCAGAGCAGTATAGTAAACGCCCGTTGTTTGACAAATGGGGTTATTTTTACATACAAACGGGGGAATGGGATAAAGCAGAGCAGTCACTTTTAGCTGGGAAGCAGAGTGAAGAATGCCAAGAGTTAGCAACCTATTTACTTTCACAACTATATGCTTATAGAGGGGAACACCAGCAAGCGTTACGACTCATTGATGATGCGATGGAAAAGTTTCCACAAGTACCGTATTTCTATTTTGAAAAAGTGAAAAATTTAGTAGATTTACAGTGTTATGAAGAGATGATTGATTTGTTAGATCAAATCAATCGTATGCTACCGTATCATGCTTATAAAAGTTATTTTGTGCATTTACGTGCGGAGGCACTGTATAAAATGAATAAAAGTGAGGAACTGCTAGCTTTATTAAAAAAAGAAACATGTTTAAAAGATTCAATATATCATAATATAGAAAAATATCCTGATGGGAAAAAGGTTCAGTTACCGTTAGTTCCAATTGTACAAAAAGATAATTATTGCGTACCGGCAAGTTTAGAAATGATGTTACGTTTATGGAAAGAAGAACGTACGCAAGATGAAGTGGCAAATCGTATTTTTGATGTAACAGGGTCGAAGTTTTCAGACACGGTTTTCTATTTAGAAGAGTTAGGCTATGTTTGTCGTTATTTTAAAGGAACAGAAAAGCTTTACAAGCAGTTAATTGATCAGGGGATCCCAGTATTGCTGAGTTTAGATATTGAGCATGCATCGCATGTTCAAGTGCTTGCTGGATACGATGAGCAGTTGCAATCCTTTTCTATTCAAGATCCGAATTTTTTGGAGCCGCTTCTTGTTGAATATGATAAGTTTCAGGAAAGGTATCGTTATACAGACTATTTATCAATTGTTTTTGTACCGAAGGAGAAAGTAGATCAATTGTTATGCTTATCGTTTGAAGAAGATGTATATTTCCGGAAATTGTTTACGCTCACGGATCATCTGGAAGAGCAGGATAAACTAGGAATCGAAAAATTAGTAGCATTTTTACAAGAGCAGAGAGAGATTCCTTATACATGGTTATATGCAATTAAACATTTAGACGTCGAAGTAGATCAAGAGTTTATCCTTTCTTGCGTGCAAAGTTTAATGAAGATGTATCCAGATTCAGATTTTGTGAAACTGCACAGTGCACAATGCTTTATTCGTCTTCGTGATATGGAACAAGCGGCAGACATGTTACAAAGTGTACAGAAAAAGAAAAATCAAGCGTTGTATCATTTTATAGCAGGGCGATATGCTTTAGAGAAAGAGAACTATGAAGAAGCAATTTCAAGTTTTCAATCATCGTTACAATTAGATGCAGATCAGCCGATAGCGTGGAGTTTTCTAGCATTATCGTATATGTATATGGATCAGTCTGAAAAGGGATTAGAGATGTCTCATATTGCTATCCAGCGTCATCCTGAACGGTTTATCCTCGTGAATCATGGTTTGATTTTAATGGATTTGGAGCGCTATGAACAAGCGTATCACATGTTTAATACGTTACTGAAAGATTACAAGTATGAAGCACATATATGGTATGAACGAGCTCGCTGTGCGCGTCAACTTGGAAAATTATATTTAGCAATAAAAGGATTACACATAGCAATTCAATTGGATGAGACAGCACCATATTCATATGTGGAGCTTTCGGAAATATATGAATATGATTTAGAAGATGAAAAAAGTGCGGAAGATATTTTATTGCAAGGAATCCCAAAATGTGAAGATCCGTCGACGATCTATGTTCGATTAGGAGATTTGTATTTTCAAAGTGATCGATTTGACCGAGCGGAAGAAATATATAAACGTTGTCTAGAAGAAAATAATCAAGATGTTTTTGCGCATCTCGGTTTGGTTCAAATTTATATGGCGCAAGAACAGTATGAGCAGGCGAAACAATATATTGTAAGTGTAGAAAAGCAATTTGAGAAGAATCATGATTTTCTCATTCATGCTGGTATGGCGTTATGGGATGCGGAAGTCGAGCTAGGGGCAAAGGAAGACCAATTAAAGACTGTACTATTTATGTTGGAAGACGGGATTCGCTATTTACAAAATAATATAGCGGATGTGTTAGAGGAGTATGTAAGCCGGATTGAAGGAACATCATTTGTTCAGCGAAGTATCGCATTTTTAAAACAACTTGCGAAAGAGCGAGCGGAACACATTGAGTATAGCTGTTATGTTGGCATTTTATACGAATCGCTTGGGCAATATGGTCAAGCAATGAAACGATATTATTATGCAATAAATCAGCAACCGAGTACACTTCCTTATTATCGCCTTGGCGAGACATATATGGCATTAGAGCAAATTGAACAAGCAAAAAAGGCGTATGAAACATGTCTGGAAATCAATTCGCAGTTTACTGTCGTTCATTTCAAATTAGCTGAAATATATGCGATGGAAGAAAATATTTCAAAAGAACAATATCATATGCTGCAGGCGATGAAACAAGATCCATTAGGTGTGAATATGGAGCAGTTGGCACAGCTATCAGTGGAAAATCAGCTTCATGAAGAGCTCCTATCTGAGTTATTAAAATTAACTGGAAGAGTAGCTGAAATGTGGCGTTTAGACGCACTTGCATACGTATATGGTGCCGCTGGAGACTCCGAAAAGGAACAGGAACTTGTGGAAGAAGCGTTGCAAATGGATAAAGAACATCCAGAAGTGATATTCCATTATGCGAAAGTACTTGCTAAACAGCGTAATCCAAAAGCAATTTCACTTGTTACAAGTGTGATGAAGCGCGATATTCATAACGAACGCGCATTTGAATTGTATGTACAAGTGATGGAGCAACAGCGAAAATTACCTCAAATACGAGATGCTCTCCACTTGCTTCCTATCACGAAACAAGAAAGAAGCTTTACCTTTATGTATACGGCGACTGCTATAGCAAATCGATTTGCTGAAAAACAGCAAAATGAACAGCCGAAAAAGTCGATCTTTACGAGAGCATTTTATCGCGTGAAAAATCGCGCGAAAGAGATTTATTCGCTTACAATGGTCATTAATTTGTTTGAAATCTCATTAAAATTGAATACAAAAAATAGTCTGGCAGCGCAGCGATTAGCTGAGTTTTATGAAAACGGAAATATGATTGCAGAAGCAATAGAAGTATTACAAACATCTTTAGAAAATGTTTGGGATTTTGATGTTGCCCAGCAGTTTGCCACACTACTCCTTAATCACGGGGATGGAAATGAGGATATGATACGAGATGCTCTCCGTCTAACGAAACAAATGTTACAAGAACAGCCGCATCATTACGATGTTCTTGTATTACAATCGCATGCACTGTTTGAGTTAGGAGACGAGAAAAAAGCAGAAAAAATCTGCTTGCAATTAGTTGAAACAATGCCTTTTGTAAGTAGAGGATTTCTCGCTCTAGCCGATATATATCGAAGTCAAGAAAGGTTTAAAGAAGCCATTAATATGTTAGAGAAAGGGCTTACACATCATCCACATGAAAATGCAATCTATCTGGCTTTAGCAGCTTCCTATCATCAAGATGGAAGAACAGAAAAGGCAGAAGAACTAACGCATCATGTTCTATCCTTTGACCCCTCAGATTTATTAGTACGTTACAATCATGCATGTTATTTAGCGATGTTAAACCGAAATGAAGAAGCAAAAGCAGAGCTTGAAACGGTACTGCAGGAGGACGAAACAGGACTTTTTGCAGAGCTTGCAGAAGAAGATGAAGATTTGAGTGAAGTGTGGGGGGCTGTGAAGAGATGATTGATTTTTAAATTATGTATAAATAGCAATATAAAGTGAAACGTTTCTCAGTGGGATTCTTCATTCCCACTGAGAATGAGCTCTCACCAATCAAGCAACTTTCAGGTGGGAATATTACTGCTCGTTAGTGCGGGAGAAAAATATATTTTTCGAATTGATTGACAATCGGTAGTGAGATGGAATAAAATAACTGTTAATAAAAGTATACAAATCTGAAGACGAGAAAGAGTAAAATATCGTGCTGTTCTCCAGAGAGCCGGTGCAGTGCTGAAAACCGGTGTGCAGTCTTTATTTGAAAATCATCTCCGAGGAGCCGTGGCTGAATCGAGTAAGCTCGGACGGATGTCTACCGTTACAAAGAACACGTATGTTAGTACGTTGCTAAGTGCTATTGATGATAACATCAATTGAACTAGGGTGGTAACGCGGGTAAACCCGTCCCTATCATTAGGGACGGGTTTTTTGTGTGCTTTTAAACATTTCAAAGGAGTGATTGTACATGGAAAAGGTAGATGTAAAAGAATCAGCTGTAGGGAGAGAAACACGAATTCGCAAGCAGTGGAACGAACAGAATATCTTTGAACAATCGATTCGAAATCGTGAAGGCGCACAATCTTTCGTTTTTTATGAAGGGCCGCCAACTGCAAATGGATTGCCACATGTTGGCCATGCACTCGGACGGACAATTAAAGATTTAGTAGCTAGATATAAAACGATGACTGGGTATAAAGTACTTCGTAAAGCGGGCTGGGATACACATGGGTTACCAGTTGAATTAGGAGTTGAAAAGCAGCTTGGCATTTCTGGTAAGCATGAAATTGAAGAATACGGAATTGAACCGTTTATTCAAAAATGTAAAGAAAGTGTATTTACGTATGAAAAGCAGTGGCGCGAATTTACTGAGAGCATTGGATATTGGGTCGATATGGATGAGCCGTATGTTACTTTAAAAAATTCGTATATCGAAAGTGTATGGCATATTCTTGGAACGATTCATGAAAAGGGCTTGTTATATAAAGGGCATCGCGTTTCTCCATATTGCCCGAGTTGTCAAACATCATTAAGTTCACATGAAGTGGCGCAAGGGTATAAAACCGTAAAGGATTTAAGTGCAACTGTAAAGTTTAAACTTGTAGATCGTGAAAATGAATATTTTCTTGGCTGGACGACAACCCCGTGGACACTTCCGGCCAATGTAGCACTTGCTGTACATCCAGATATGGACTATGTACGAGCGCAACAAGGTGATTCTGTTTACATTGTTGCGAAAGAACGTGTAAACGGTGTGTTAAAACAAGACTATAAAGTATTATCTGTTCATAAAGGTACAGAACTACTAGAACTTTCCTATCATCCACCATTTCATATGGACGAAGTTACGAATGGTTATCGTGTAATTAGTGCGGGCTTTGTTACAGGGGACAGTGGTACAGGACTTGTTCATATCGCGCCAGCTTATGGAGAAGACGACTATAAAGTTGTACAAGAACATGGCTTATCATTCCTTCATGTTGTGGATGAAAAGGGTGAGTATACTGCAGCTGTTCCATTCTTACAAGGGAAATTTGTGAAAGAGTGTGATGTTGATATTGTCCGTTATTTAGCTCAGGGAGGCTTGCTATATCATAAAGAGAAATATGAACATAGTTATCCGCATTGTTGGCGCTGTGATTCGCCACTACTTTATTATGCAGGAGAAAGCTGGTTCATTCGGACAACTGCAATCAAAGAAACGTTTTTAAAAAATAATGATGAAGTTACATGGCATCCAGAACATATGAAATACGGAAGATTTGGGAACTTTTTAGAAAATATGGTGGACTGGAATATTAGCCGAAAACGATACTGGGGAACACCGCTAAATGTATGGGAATGCGAAAGCTGTGATCATCAATTTGCGCCGAAGAGCATAGATGAATTAAGAAAGAACAGCGCGGGGCATACAGCAGAAAATTTAGAGCTGCATAAACCATATGTAGATGAAGTAAAGGTATGTTGTGAAAAATGCGGTAGCTTGATGGTTCGTACTCCAGAAGTAATCGATGTTTGGTTTGATAGCGGTTCGATGCCGTTTGCACAGTATCATTATCCATTTGAAAATAAAGAACTTTTTGAGGAACAATTTCCAGCCGATATAATTGCTGAAGGTGTTGACCAAACACGTGGTTGGTTTTATAGCCTATTAGCAGTAGCTGCCTTATACACTGGAAAAGTACCATACAAACGTGTATTATCTCTTGGGCATGTGCTAGATGAACAAGGACAGAAAATGTCAAAAAGTAAAGGGAATGCATTAGACCCAGTGGACTTAGTCGAGAAATTTGGTGCAGATGCACTAAGGTGGGCTCTTCTCGTTGATAGTGCACCTTGGAATGCAAAGCGTTTTTCAGAACGAACAGTGCAAGAGGCGAAATCAAAGATGGTCGATACACTCGTGAATGTGTATAGCTTCTATGTGTTATATGCGAATTTAGACAAATACGATCCGAAGAAAAAGTATGAAACGAAGCGAACGAAATTAGATGAATGGGTACTTTCACGTCTCAATAGTACGACGAAAAAAGTAAGAGAAGCGTTAGAAGCATATCAATTTACAAATGCAGCGAGGGAAATGGCAGTACTGGTCGATGAAGTGAGTAATTGGTATGTAAGACGTTCGCGCAATCGTTTTTGGGAATCTGGAATGAATGCCGAAAAAGCAGCAGCCTATGAAACGTTACATGAAGTACTCGTCACATTGAGCAAATTACTTGCTCCATTTATACCGTTTGTAGCGGAAGACATTCATTATAATTTAGAAGGTAGCAGTGTCCATGTAGCGGATTATCCAGTGCAGGACGAAACGTTGATACATGTAAAGTTAGAACAGGAGATGGCAGCTGTTTTACAAGTTGTCGAGCTTGGACGCAGTAACCGAAATCAGCATGCATTAAAAGTAAAGCAGCCATTAGCGGAACTAGTATTACTCGAGCATCATGAGCAGAAAGTGGACTGGGAATCCTATCGTGATATCGTCATGGATGAACTGAACGTAAAAGAATTTCATGTAGAATTAGATGAAACAAAGTATACATCGTACCAATTAAAGTTGAATTTTAAGACGGCAGGACCGAAATTTGGAAAGAGCGTCAATGCAGTAAATCAATGGCTAAAACAATTATCTCAAGAGGAAGTACAAAACTTCGTTTCAACTGAGAAAGTACTGCACAAGCTTACATCAGGGGAAGAAATTGTAGTAACACTTGAAGATGTATTAGTAGAAAAAGTACCGAAAGCAGGATTTTCTAACGCTACAAATGGAAAATATACAGTTATGTTAGATACGAATGTTACAGATGAATTGTTCCAAGAAGGAGTGGCACGTGAATTTATTCGAGCTGTTCAAGAGTACCGAAAACAGTTGAATTTACCAGTTAACTTGCGAGTAGATGTTATTGTTGACACAGATGATGAATTACAAAACACGTTAACGAAGCATAAAGAATTATTAGAAGAAAACCTTTTAGTAAAGCAATTTACATTCCATGCATTATTAAAAGAGGATGATGAAATTTCTTTAGGTGAGAAAAAGGTTCGGATTAAGTTAAGCCCAGCTAGCTAAATCTAAAAAATAGTATGTAAATGGAAAGTTCGAATGTTATATGATTCGAACTTTCTTTACTGTAGTATGTTGACCATAAAATTATCTTTTTAATAGTTTAGTAGCGTACTATCCAGTTATCTTTCTCATAATCCATTCTATAGGTCCTCTAGAAAATTTCTCTCGCCACAAAAAACTAAACAATACACTAAAAATGAAAAAGCAAGTAGCGAACGTTAAAACAAAAACTAAAGACTGATTTTCAAGTTTGTTTAAGAGAATCAATGTTCCTATACCTAAAATTACATGGCTCACATAATGAGTTAAAGTTAACTGTCCCGTTTTAATAAGGGTTGTAATAAACCAATTTTTTTCATACTTTTCAGTAATGTATAAGCAAAGTATTAAGGGTATTAAAGCAGATCCTGTAGCAGATAAGATGTATAAAACATTCGGTAAAATAGGTCCTGTATTGAATAAAAAGGTGGAAGCTTCCTTTCCGATATAGGGGATAAAAAAATGAGTGAATGCTTTTGACAACAATTCAGTAGTTGCTGTAATCATTAGGCTCATTATTAGTAGTTTGTTTCTAATTTTATTATTATGAAGATCCATTCGCCCAATCAACATACCAATCAAGAAGAAAGAGAACCATGGAAAAATGGGGTGGTAGCCGTTAAAGAATAAGTTACGAAGAAATCCTTTTAAGGACCAAAAATCTATATAGTTGATAAATGGAATTGGACCTCCCCAGCCTTCAAAGGAATTAAATGTTAATTGAAGATATTGTGCAGTTAGTAAAATGATGATAGACAACCAGAGTAACAACCTTTTATTAACTGTAATTAATAAGGCTGCAATAAAAAGATAAACACCATAGTAGTGTAGTATATCACCGGTCCAGTCGATTACATATAACAATAACCCTAAAACAAACAAGAACAGTGACCGTTTCCATATCATTTTTCGACTCTTCATAATTTGTGTTTGATCATGACTAGCGACAGATGATCTAGTCATGAGGGAAATCCCTATACCAGCAAGTATGACAAATAAAGCAGAAGCGCGGCCCTCAAATAGTGACATAAAAGTTATTAACCATGGAGGGCCATTACCTTCAGCCCCCGTTATCACCATAAAATTGACAATCAGCATCCCAAACATGGCCCATGCTCTGGCAAAATCTAAACCAGAAATTCGTTTTTTAACTTCCATGGGGATTACGTCCTTTAAATATACTATGCACAGCTTCAATCCATATTTGCTTATAATCCATGTGTCTATCAAACATCATGAAATTCCCTATATTATCAAGTACCAATGCAAGTACATGTGCTTTTGAGGTTAGGTTATCATTTACAATAAGTTGTAATGAGCCTGCTTTATTAAGGAGAGCTTCAAAACCATTTAAATATTCTCTTTGTATGGCAAGTAGTCGCTCGCTGTACATGTTATTTCTAGATGCGAGTAACATGTATTCTTGTAAGACGCGATTAAAATGAGGGTCCTTATTCTGTTCGTCAATCATGTTCAAACCAATTTTAATACATTTCTCAATAAAGTTATCCTGTGTAAATTCTTCCGTTTTAAAGAATGTTGAAAATTGAATTGCCTGACATAGTTCATCAAAGACACCTTCAATTAATGCATCTTTGGATTTAAAGTAATAATAAATAGAAGGTTTTGCTATCCCGACTTCCTCGGCAATCATTGTGTATGTTGTCTTGGCAATCCCGTGCTTTGCAAATAAACGATAACTTGCCCCGATTATTGAAGAAAGAGTTTCCTCACTTTTACTCATCATGAATCCTCCTACAATATAAGATTATATTCAGAGTATCATTCCTTATTATATTTTTCAACCTATCGTTAGGTAAAAAATAGCCTATTTTTTATTTAGTCCATATTCATTATTATTGGTTTTATTGCATAACTGAAACCATAAATTTCAAATTAATACTCATAGCGAATAATATCTTTCGAAAGTATTTATCGTTTTCATACTAAAATGTTGAGAAAATATTACTTTACTTATTTATATAAAAAAGAGAAAGGTAATATAATCACTCTTATAGAATTACTCGTACATTCAAAATTTATTTAAGAGAGTGGAGAGTGATTCTATTGTTCAAAAAAAGAGTTGTAGCAATTGCTACGGCAATCCCGTTAGTTTTTGGCGCGATATCTACTGCTTCAGCGGTAGAAGAAACACAGGTAAAGATAGAGAGGTTTTCACCTCAAGGAAAAGCAATGGACTATTTAAAAGTAAATGCTACGCAGTACTCGTTGAAAGCCGATTTATCAGATTTACAGTATGTTTCTACTACTGAAACACAGGTAGCATCTTATGTAAGGTTTCAACAAGTAGTAAATGGTGCTCCTGTATTTTCGAGGCAAGTAACAGTTACACTAAGTGGAGAAGGGAATGGATTACTTGCGGTTTCTGATTATCAGCCTGTTCAAAATGTGAAAGAAATAAAGCAAAAGATTAGTGAAAAAGAAGCAGAACAGAAATCACAATCATATGTTGCTGGAGTAGAAACTGAAAAAAATTTATGGGCGCCAACGATGCAAGAATTTGGATATATCATTGAGGAAGGAGTTGCAATTCCCGTATATCGCGTTGTAGTCCATGCTAATGAACCATTCGGTGCGTGGGAAACATTTATTGATGCGGAAAGTGGGAAATTGATTAAAAAGGTAGATATAAACCGTAAAGCGGAAGGAACAGGTAAAGTATTTTTGCCAAATCCTGTAGTATCAAGTGGTAGTTTAACTGGATTGAAGGATAATAATGATGCAGATTCAGCAGCATTAAATAATCAATTAAAAACAGTTACTTTAAAAGGTTTAAACGGTACAGGCTTTTTAGTTGGAGATTATGTAACGATTTCTTCAAAAGCAAATACGAAATCTACATCCCTCCAATTTAATTACACGCGTTCTAATGATAGCTTTGAAGATGTTATGTCATACTACCATATTGATACTTTACAACGTTATATACAACAAATAGGTTTTAAAAATATTAACAATCGATCTATTAAAGTAAATGTGAATGGAACGAAAGCTGATAATTCTTTCTATTCTCCTTCAACTAAGGCGTTAACATTTGGTACTGGTGGAGTAGATGATGCAGAGGATGCTGGAATCATCGCGCATGAATATGGGCACTCCATTCAAGATAATCAAGTACCAGGCTTCGGAAATTCTGCAGAAGGCGGGGCAATGGGAGAAGGATTTGGAGATTTCTTAGGTGCAACTTATGAGGATGCTGTATCAACGACAGGGTATGGAAAAGCGTGCATTGGAGAATGGGATGCGGCTTCATACTCTAGTTCGAACCCAACATGTCTGCGGCGATTAGATAACAATAAAGTATATCCAAAAGATATTGAAAATGAAGTACATGCAGACGGGGAAATTTGGGCACAAGGCCAGTACGAAATGGCACAAGCTTTCGGGCGTGATATTGCAACGAAAATTATTTTACAATCACATTGGTCACTTACTCCAAATGCCACATTTCGTGATGGTGCCAAGGCAATTAAACAAGCGGATGCTCTTCTTTACGGGGGACAACATGCAGCTGAAATTGATCGAATTTGGGCAGCAAGGGGAATTAGTACGAATTAGGAATACCACTGAATCATCATGAAAAACCCAACATAATTGATGCTATGTTGGGTTTTTTGATGAATATTGTTGTTTACCAAAAAATATATTTATAATTTTCTATAAGTGTAGGAAATTTACAGATTAGTAGCCATTAAATTTTTATCCATTAAGAATGCGATATAATCCGTAATAATAATTTGATTTCTGGCATTGGGTACTCTGTATCACCGTGAATATTTAGTGTCATAAGGCCAGAGAGAACTGTAAAGTAGCAGGAAATGAGATTACGAGGATTACCCTCAGCAAATACGCCTAATTTTTGCCCCTCTATGAATAATGGCTCCAATTTATCGACATAAACTTCCATAGAATATTGTTTGAGCAGTACTTTAGCTTCTTCGGGTACTTCATCTGATGTGCGAGCCTGATGAATTAGCATGAAACCAAGTTGATTTTCTTCATCGAGTATATGCTGAGTTAAAGCTTTTATTTTATCCATTGGTGATCCTGGTAGATGATAGAAGCATAGGCCATCAATTGATTCTTTCATTGCCCGTTGAACGAGTGTAGTGAAAAGTTCATCCTTTGATTTAAAATAGCGATAGAGAAGACCTGGGCTGATATTTGCTTCAGTAGCAATCATAATCATTTTCGTTCCGTTGATGCCCCGGCGTGCGAAGACTTTAAGGGCAGATTCCATAATTTGTTCCTTTCGCTCATTACGAATCTGTTGTAACTGATCTTCATTTAAAGGTGACAATAGGATTTCTCCTCTCCGTAGTAGTATTTTCTAATGACTGAAGAAACAATTGTGATTTATTTTTCAAGAGCTGATGTATTTTCGAGAAAAGACCTCTACTCAAAATAATTACTGACTTACTGACTTGAAAGCTGTCTGAGAGAAGGTAGGAACAATTTGATCTAATACGTCCTCTAATGGTTGACCATAGGTTAGTAAAAGCTCATGGAGGAAGTGATGCCCTTCATTAGATGAAGTGAGAATGGTCTGTACCATTTTTGGATTAAAGATAGTATGTGGGGAGATCGTCAATGAATTTACTGCCCAATACAGTCCATATAGTTCGAAATTTCGCTCGGTTGTTGCATATTTAAGATATAAATCCATATATTTTTGGCCAAAAGAAATTCCTTTCAATTGCTGTGAACTTACATATTCGACACCTTTCCACTGCAAATCAGTAGCACAATTGAGCCACCAAGCTGGCTCGATCACATCTTGCATTTTTTTGAGAACTCTTTGTTCAAAATGGGGAGTAGGATTATTTTGTTGTTCTTGCAAACAGGATTCGAGTACTTTTACTTCAATTGCAGCAACGGTCATTCCCTGACCAAAAATTGGGTCGTAAATACAGAATGCGTCTCCCAAAACTAATAATCCAGCTGGCCATCGGTGCATTTGTTCAAAGTGATGACGAAACAGTTCTGGAACGTGATAACTTCGAGGAGAGGATATTGGTTCAAACCCTTGCAAGATTTCGCCGATTATCGGACTTGGGAGCTCAGTAATAGCCTGTTCAAAGTCTTCGGCATTTGTAGGAGGATAATGTCCACCTGGACGATAAAGTAATACCTCAGCTACATTATTTTCAATAAAGGAAAATACTCCTGTAAAAGTTTCGTTAGCGGGCTGCCCTGCAATATTAATTGTATCCCATTTTTTTGTAAGATGTGATAGATGGGAAGGAACCTTATAACGACGGGTACTATATCCAAGAGAGACTTTCAAACGTTCTGAATCTGGTACATCATAGCCGTAATCTTGAAGCCGATTTACTAACCTAGAGGAACGACCACTGATATCAAATATCAAATCAGCATTCAGTATTCGTACTTGCTCGGATTTTCCACGTTCCCGGACTTGAATTCCTGTAACAGTTGTCTGATCTATCGTCATTAACAAGCCAATTACATTATGATTTGTCAGAAAACTAACATTAGGAATTTTTTGTACACGTTTACGAAGGGCCCACTCAAGCAATGCCCTACTAAACTTGATATCATTTCGTGGGTATTGCATTTCTATAGTGCCATATTGATTCATGTTGTAGACTATTTTATTCAGCACTGAAGGCGCCCCTTGTGCTACTAAATCATTTTCATAGCCTGGAAAGAGTCGTTCTGTAATTAACTTACCACGCTGGGTAAAACGATGTGGATGAAAAGCTTGTGGAGTGCCAGATCGGTTGTCTGGTTTTTCTGGAAAATCATCTTTATCAACTATAAGCACCTCTTTATAATAAGCAGAAAGTACTTTTGCAGTTAGTAATCCTCCAATACCGCCTCCAATGATAATAACTCGCTCTGTTTTCCCCTCTGTAAGTGCATACTTGGTATTAGTCATAATCGTAATCCTCCATTCATAAAGTGAAATTTTAATCAGTATTTTTTCATTCCACACTGATTATTAGTTAATCAAATTCGGCTTTTACTGCCTGTTCATACGGGATAAATGGTTTAACTAATGAGTAAATGAATCATTCATTACTAAGTTATGTTAATTTTTTGAAGTGTGAACTGGAAAATCAAAAAAATTATGAAGTGACTCTTTATATCTGCATGAAAAATAAAATATTCTGCACCAATATAAGTGGAGAAAGCTAAGTTTGGAAGTTGAAGAGCAGTTGAAGTTTTTAAAAGAAAAAATTATACAAAAAGGCGCTATCCTTTCCTAATATGTCTACAGAAAGAACAACACATTTTTGAATTTAATATATTTGTTTTGTAAGTTTGAAAATGGTGAGACTTTGTGAATCATAAAATGTGTTTTGTGATGTATCTAATTTAATTGCTTGAAGGTGTATGATTGTTGTAACTACTTGGATTCTAGATAAAGAAATTTTTATAGTATTTTCACAAATAATGCTTTCTGATTGTGCAGAAGGATTTCATTTTTTGGATTCTTTAAAAACAAAATGCTCTTTAAATTTTCTTCCTTCAACTTTTTGACCACTTATTGAAGGGATCGCGTGGAATGGCTTTAGAAGAAATCGTCCAAAACTGGATAAAATAAAAAATCGGAAAATAATGAAAAAAACAGCTTGCATTCTTCCGGTTGAAGGAATAGAATATTCTGTAAATATAAAAAGTGATGAACAGGAAAAATACATGATGCAAGGGTCTACAGAGAGCAATCGGAAGCTGGAAAGATTGCGATACTATATCATAGAAGGACACCTGTGAGCGTTGCTTTGAACGTGATTATTAGTAAAAGCGAACGGTACCTACCGTTATCAGGTCTAAGATGGTCAGTATGACAATTTGGGTGGTACCGCGGAAAAATCCGTCCCTTTTCTAGGGGCGGATTTTTGTATTTTTTGAAAGGAGGTGAGCGGTCGTGGATGATGACGATGACAACAATAATGTAAATAAATACGTAAATATAGGAGGCAGAAATGATGGAGCAAAAAATGAAACGGTCGCTCATTACTGAATGTAAAACGTCTGAAAAGAAAGTTGTTCGTCTGCAAGGTTGGGTGAAAAAGATTCGCCATTTAGGCAATGTCAGTTTTCTATTATTGCGTGACCGAACAGGAGTCATTCAATGTGTGTTAGAAAAAGACTTAGCTGGTTATAAGGCAGATGTGGAAAGTGTTGTTCAAATTACTGGAGAAGTGGTGGAAACAACAAAAACGGAACTAGGTGTTGAGGTGCTCGTGCATGACATTCAGTTATTGAATTCCTCAGAACCACTTCCATTTGAAGTAAATAAAAGAAAGTTACAAGTCGGTTTAGATCAAATATTAAATGAGCGTGTACTATCATTTCGACATGAGCGAATACAAGCAATTTTTACAGTTCAATCTATGTTAGTGCAGGCGTTTAGTGAGTATTTAATAGAGAACGATTTCACACGTGTCTTTACACCGAAAATTGTTTCACAAGGAGCAGAAGGCGGTGCTAACGTATTCCGGCTTCCTTACTTTCAGAAAGAAGCGTATTTAGCTCAATCTCCGCAATTTTATAAACAAATGATGGTCGCAGGCGGATTGGAACGTGTTTTTGAAATCGCTCCTGTTTATCGAGCGGAACATCACAATTCTTCCCGTCATTTGAACGAATATATATCTTTAGACGTAGAACTCGGTTTTATTGAAAGCTTCCATGAAGTAATGGAGCTAGAGAAAAATCTTTTACGTTATATGTTTGAAAAAGTAGAACAAAACTGTCAAAAAGAATTACAACTCCTGAAAGTCACAATACCCGTTATTTCAGAAATTCCAAAAATAACACTTGCAGAGGCACAGCGCATATTGCAAACAAAATATCGGAAAGAATCGCCGGCTGGGGATTTAGATTCAGAAGGAGAAAAATTGCTTGGAAAATATGTAAAAGAAATATACAGTAGTGATTTTGTCTTCATTATTCATTATCCGAAAGAAACGAGACCGATGTATACGATGCCCAATAAAGAAAACAAGGCAATTACAGATTCGTTTGACCTGCTGTATAAAGGTTTGGAAATAACGTCTGGTGCGCAGCGTATTCATCAACATGATCTATTACTTTCTTCATTTCAGGAAAAAGGATTACATCCAGAAAACTTTCAGTCGTATATTGATACATTTCGTTTCGGTTGTCCGCCACATGGGGGATTTGCGATTGGATTGGAACGACTTGTATATAAGTTTCTAGAATTATCGAACGTTCGAGAAGCAAGTGCGTTTCCAAGGGATTGTACACGTCTTATACCATAGTAAAAAAAACTCTCCATATATACTGGAGAGTTTTTTTATACATATATAGGAAGAAGTATGGAGCGAAAAAACAATATTCATTTAGTGAAGGAATATTGGAGATATATTCTTTTAATCATAAATTATTATATTGTATAAATAATAGGGAAAAATTTCTATAATACATTGAGAAATAGAAAATTCATACGTTATAATAAACTATGAATATAAAGAATCATTCGTATAATTTTGTGTAAGAAAGGGTATGAAATATGTTATATCAAACACAAGCAACACAGCAAACACCGGCGTACATCATTTATCTTCTTGATGTAAGTGCATCGATGAATCAAATGATGGATGCAGGGGGAGAAGAAAAACGACGTATCGACATTGTAACAGATGCTCTTTCCTTAGCGATTCGTCAAATGGTGTTTCGTTCTACGAAAGGCAGTCGTTTGTTGCCGAGATACCGTTTATCTATTTTAGCTTATAGCGATCATGTCTTTGATTTATTAGGTGGTGTGAAAACAATTGATGAAGTCGCTAGATTACGTCCGTTAGAAAAGATTCAAACGCATCGTTTAACAGATACAGCAAAAGCTTTTTCGGTAGTAGAAAAATTATTACAAAATGAATTACCAAACTTGCAAGATGGTCCAGCTCCTGTTGTATGTCATATGACAGATGGTGCTTCAACAGGTGAGGATCCAGAGCCGATTGTGCAAAGAATTATGAATATGTCAGTGCCGGATGGAAATGTGCTTGTTGAAAACATTTTCATTTCGGATGAAATCATGCAAGAGCCAATTTCTAACATAAAGCAATGGAAAGGTATTATGGCAGATACAAACATTTCGGATGAGTACGGTGCAAAACTACAACGGCTTTCATCGCCTATCCCTCAAAGTTATCGTGAAATGATGATTGAGCACGGATTTCATATTGCAGATGGAGCAATTATGATGTTCCCTGGTACAAATGCTGATTTAGTATCACTTGGCTTTCAAATGTCTGCTGCGACCCCGGTTCGATAG
This sequence comes from Bacillus sp. DX3.1, assembly GCF_030292155.1. NCBI lineage: Bacteria > Bacillati > Bacillota > Bacilli > Caryophanales > Bacillaceae > Bacillus > Bacillus sp. DX3.1. The sequence continues at coordinate 2,146,472 of NZ_CP128153.1, forward strand.
GAGGTGGAAGGGATGTTGGTACATACTACTTTGCCACAAGAGAAGGAAACGCTGTTGCAGGAACATAATACTGAATGTTTTACATATCGTTATAGTTATTGTAGAGCCAAGGAAGCACAGGAATTAAATGAAATTGGACAAGATTTTTTAGCGTTTCAGACAAGAGGAAATAGTTTTATATTTGTACTATGCGATGGTGTAGGAATGTCCTTTCATGGAGAAATAGCTGCCAAATTTCTCGGAACAAAATTAGTAAAGCTATTTGAAACTTGCTCGGATAAGGAGCAAGATTTTTCTATGTTTTTATATAAATGTTTGCAAGATTGGAAAAAAGAAGCAACAGAAGAAGTAAAAGCGTTTCAGTTACCAAAGGAAACGCCCTGGTTACTTCGTGATGTATTGGAAGAAAAGCGAAATCACGGCAGTGAATCTATGTTTATTGGTGGGAAAATTGAAGTGATTCCAAATCAAGACGAAGTGAATTTAATATTAGTTGCACATGGTGATTCATTCTTGCAATTGTTTCAAGAAAATAAAAAGTGTATGGATTTGATAGAGTATGAGAGAAAGACAGAGAACAGGTGGTCTACTCATCGCGGAATGATTGGTGGAGAGTTACAAATTATTTCGAAAACGTTATCTAGAAAAGAGGTAAATCGAATTGTCATTCATTCTGATGGTCTAGCACCGCTTCTTCAATATAATTTTGAAGAAGTAACAGAAGAAATAAAGAGGGCCCAGAGCTCCCCGACAAGTGATGATATCTCATTTCTTGATATTTCTTGGTAAGAACATGATGAAAAAAGGTGAATAAAGTTGGAAGAAATTATAGTGACGTACATTAAGCAGTCAAATGAGGAAATAGATATTGCTATTCCAAATGATGTGAAAGCGGAACAAGTTATTGAAGCCATTTTACATCATGAAAAGATAGATGAAACGTTAAGTGGAATCTATGAAATTCGAATAACAAAGGATAAAGAAGAGTGGCATTCTATTCGTAATGATGAGACTTTACGAGATAATGATGTTTGGGATGGTCAATATATTATGTTGCATAAAAAAGGAGCAATCATTCCTTCTTTTGAAATGTTACCAGCAAAAGATCAACATAATGAATCTGTTATACCTGATGTGCCTTCCGATAAAGAAGAAGGTTATGTTTGGAAAATTATTGAATAGAATGTTTTGTGAAAGAGGAAGGAGAAATGTTTTGTGCAAAAATCACCATATTTTCAGCGCTCTCCGCGTGTGAAAGTAGACATACCAACAGGCAATGTTGTCATTCATGATCCGCCAAATATACCAGAGGAACCGAAGTTTTCAATAGAAACAATGATATTGCCAGCGGCGATGACAATTCTAACACTGGTATTATACTTCGTGATGATGAAGGTTATGAAGATGAATTCAAGTTATATGCCACTTATGATGGTTTCTAGTATTCCAATGTTAGGATCTTATATATTTACAACAATGGGATATTTGCGTAACAAGAAAGAACATCGTCAAATGGTTGAGCAACTGCAAACAAGATATCTAGAGCAAATTCAAAAGCGCCGAGTGGAGTTAGATACATTAAAGGTCGAACAAGCAAAATATTTAATTACACAAAATCCAAGTCCTTTAAAAAGTGTACAACGAATTGAAAATCGAGAAAGTAATTTATGGGAAAGAACACCGGAAAGTCCAGATTTTTTAGATATTCGCATTGGAACGGGTTCAAGACCGTTTCTTATTGAATTAAAAGTTCCTGAACAAAGGGGATATGAAGAAAATGCATTAGTTACAGAAGCGCAAAATGTGAAAAGAGATTTTACAACAATTCCTAATGGGCATATTTCAATCTCTCTGAAAAAAAATGATGTAATTGGTGTAGTTGGGAATAAAGAAGATAGATTGAACTTTATTCGAACTGTAACGACACAAATTATGACGCATCATGCTCCAAATGAAGTGAAAATGGCAGCCTTTTATCATGAGCAAGAGAAAAAACAATGGGATTGGATGAGATGGCTTCCGCATGTATGGGACGAACAACGAAGCATGCGTTTTTTATCAGAGAATGAACAAGATGCACAAAGGTTGGCAGAAGCATTATTTACACCGCTTAATATGCGCAGAATCTATAATTCTTCAGCACAAGCGGATGCAAAAGTGCCATTAATCCCGATGTATATTTTCTTCTTATCTGCAAGAGAGTTTTTGGAAGATGATCCGCTTCTTCCTATGTTGCTTAGAGAAGGAGAGAGCGTGGGAGCTTCGACATTCATATTTGCAGAACAAAAAGAACGATTACCAATGGAATGTGATATTGTTATTAGTTTAAATGGAGAAAACGGTGAATTAGTAGAAACATTCTCGAGTTCGGCTGAAAATAGCGGAACAACACGTGCTAGCTTTAAAGTAGATCGTCTTTCATTTGAACGCTGTGAACTAGGTGCTCGTAGTATAGCGCCGATTCGAATAAAAAGTTCTACAGCAGCTAACATACCAAAGGTATTAACATTTTTAGATCTATTCCAAGTCAAGAAAATGGAAGAATTACAAGTGTTAGATCGCTGGAATGAAAATCGCTATCCAACTTCATTGCCGGTTCCAATTGGAGTAAGAGAAGGTAGCAAACCTGTTTTTCTAAATATTCATGACAAAATTGAGAAAAAAGGACACGGTCCACATGGATTAATGGCCGGTACAACAGGATCTGGGAAAAGTGAAGTTATACAGTCTATTATTGCAGCATTAGCGGTTACATACCACCCTCATGAGATGGCATTTATGCTAATCGACTATAAAGGTGGGGGGATGTCGAATACATTTACAGGGCTGCCACATATTATCGCATCGATTACGAACTTAGAAGATCCAAATTTAATAGAACGTGCAAGAATTTCGTTAAAAGCAGAGTTAGAGAGAAGACAAAAACTGTTCATTCAAGCTGGAAATGTCCAACATCTTGACGAATACTATGAAACAAGTTGGCGTGAGAAAGAACCTCTGCCACATTTATTTATTGTTATTGATGAGTTTGCTCAAATGAAAAAGGAACAACCAGAATTTATGGATGAACTTATTAGTGTCGCTGCAATTGGTAGAACGTTAGGTGTACATTTATTACTGGCAACGCAAAAGCCTTCTGGGGTTGTCAATGATAAAATTTGGAGTAACTCTCGTTTTCGTATTTGTTTGCGAGTACAAGATGGCGCAGATAGCCGTGAAATGCTAAAAATTCCAGATGCATCTAAAATTAATGTTCCTGGACGTGGGTATTTACAAGTCGGTAGTAATGAGATACTAGAACTATTCCAATCAGCTTGGAGTGGAGCTCCATATAATCCAGATGAGGAGAAGGTTGTAGATATTGTTGATTTCACAGAAGTAAAGCTTTCTGGTAAACGAATAAAAGTGAAAAAGCGTCCGAAACCTATGACGAATAGTCCAAAGCAATTGCAAGCCTTTATTCAATATATACAGACAATATCTGAGAAAGAAAATATTAAACCATTACCAGGGCCTTGGTTGGCGCCCTTACCAGAGAAATTATTATTAAATCGATTCTATGAAATAGAGAATTGGAATGCGGATGTATGGAAGAAAAGGGAAGAAGAGTTGCAGTTAACGGTGGGACTAATCGACGACGTGGCAAGTCAAGCACAGTATCCTTTGAATTTAGATTTACAAGAGGGACATTTAAATATTTATGGTATGCCAGGAACAGGGAAAACAACTTTATTACAAACAATTATTATGTCGCTTGCATTATCTCATACACCAGAGGAAGTAAACTTCTATGTGATTGATTTTGGTCGTATGTTTTTAGATTTTAGAGATTTACCACATATGGGTGGGATTGTGCAAGAAGGCGAAAATGAAAAAATGAAACGGTTATTCAGCTTTTTAAAGAAGGAAGTCACATATAGAAAAGAATGTTTTTCAGATATAGGGGCGAAATCTTACTCAATGTATAACCGAATGGTAGAAAAAAAAATCCCAGCTATTGTCGTGATGCTAGATGGTTATATTAGGTTCCGAAATGAATATGAGAAGGAAAATGAAATGTTAGAGCAATTGTTACGTGAGTCAAGTACGTATGGTATTTATTTTCATTTCTCACTCAATCAAACAACTGATATGTTTGACCGTGTTCGTAACAATATTCCGATGGCAATTTCGTTTGAATTGCAAGATAGAACTGAATATTATAGTTTAGTTGGAAGACCGAACTTTCCATTAATTGAAGTGCCATCTGGGCGTGGTTTAGCGAAAGGACAGCCACCAGAACTATTCCAAGCAGCATTACCTTTTATTGGGGAAAATGAATTGGAATATTCTCAGCAGTTAAAAACGATTATTCAAAAAATGAATGGAGCATGGACTGGAGAGAAAGCAAAATCAATTCCAATGGTTCCGAAAGAGTTGTTTGTTGAAGACATGCTAGAGCAATCAGAATCGTCTCAAATTTGTGCAGGTATCGAAACAGAAGATATTCGTTTGCAAAACTTTTCATTAGAAGAAATGACAAATATTTTCATTGGTGGAAGAATTGAAGGTGGTAAGACATCTTTATTACAAACACTGATTTTTTCACTTACCTATCAACATGCACCTGAAGAAATTGAATTATTTATGATTGATTTAAGTGAAAAAACAACGGGTATTTTGGCTCTTGGAGAATTACCTCATGTTAAGAAACGGATTACAGATGGTATGCAATTAAAAGAAATGCTAGATGAGTTGCTAGAAATAATAAATAGCAGAGAAGTGGTAATGCCGTCTTTAAATCCAAATGAAAAAATGAAGTTTCCATATTCGAGGATTATTATTGTTATTGATGATATTGATCAAATGTTGGCGTTATTATCTACTGATTTTGATGCAAAAAATAAAATGGAGCAAATTGTTCAAAATGGAAGAAATAAAGGGGTCCATTTTGTCGCAGCAGCTACAACATCAAGTATAAATAGTTATTCTCATGAAAAATGGTTTACGGAAATCAGAAAACGAAGCTTTAGTTATTTATTAGGTACAACGCAAAATAATGATGTGTATTTCTTTAATATAAAGCTTAAGCATGCAGAAATGGATCAAGAACTCCGGAGTGGTGAAGGATATTTTATACGCAGGAAGCCTATGAAAGTAAAATGTGCTTTTACACCGTTGCATTTACTTCATGATCTGACAAGAAAAATCACTACAAAATGGTCAAAATCGACAATTGAAAGAGTATAAAATTGGTTAAATTACAAAAAAATAGTTTTTTTGTAATTTACCCCTTTAAAAACAGTATGAATATAGTTTATAATCTAATTGTTACAATATTAATTGATCGAAAGGGGAAATACAGGATGGCAGAAATTAAAATTACACCCGAACAGCTTGAACAAATTGCTAGTAACTTCACAAATGCAGCAAGTGAAGCACAACAACAAATTAATAGACTTGAAGGCGACATTAATAATTTAGAAGGTCAATGGTCTGGGGCAACACAAGCAAAATTTAGAGGGAACTTTAATGAATCTAAACAAGCAATGCAACAATACATTCCAATTCTACAACACATTTCTGAAGAATTGAAAAAGATTGCTAATAACTTCCGTAACGTGGATAACTCATATTAATAGCGGAACAATTGCAAAAGACCAGGAGCTATTGTTCCTGGTCTTTTCTTTAAAAATCGTCATATGAGAGTAAGGAGATAAAATGGGATTCCGACCAGAAGTAGGAGAAAAAATAACTTTTCATACAGATGTTTATAGCTTTACAAAACATCCAGCAGTTATTGGTATTGATATGCCGTATGGACAAGAAGGTAGACAAGGGACTGTATATCAACTACAACATGAAAATAGTGCAGAAAGAATCGCTTTAAAAGTTTTTAAAGAACGCTATCGTGATGAAAAACACCAACTGGCATTTTTAGAACCTCTTTCTCATCTATTGGGGCTTAAAGTATGCTCACGCTACATTGTTACACAAGAAGAACATACAGCTGCTATTGAAAAATCAGAAGAACTTGCTAATAGTATTGTAATGCCATGGATAAAAGGGCCAACTTGGGCAGACATTTTACAAGAACAAAAATTTTTATCAAAACAACAATGTTTTTCAATTGCAGAGGCATTTCTTACAACACTTAAAACAATGGAAGAGAATGAAATTGCACATAATGATTTATCATCAAGTAATATATTAATCCCTTTATTAAGTGAAAATCCAATTGAGGGCCAACATAATATTGAACTTGTTGACGTCGAACAAATGTATGGTCCGAAAAGTAGGAGACCATCACTGTTACCAGCAGGTTCAGCTGGTTACGCGCCAACGTTTCTAAAAGGTGGGGTATGGCAAAAAGAAGCAGATCGTTTTGCTGGTGCTGTTTTATTAGGTGAGATATTAAGTTGGTGCAGTGAAGAAGTACGAAATAAGAAATGGACAGATGCCAGCTATTTTAAAACAGAAGAAATGCAGACGAAGTGTGAGCGTTATTTATTGCTTCAACAAACATTACATGAGCAATGGGATGACAAGATTGCACAGTTATTTGAGAAGGCATGGAACAGTAAAACCTTTGCAGAATGTCCAAGCTTTGCAGAGTGGTATGATGCATTCAATAGTGTTAGAGAGATAATTAAAATTGATGCGGAAAGAAAATCAGAACAAGAGCAATCTCTTTTTGTATCGAAATGTTTGGAAATTGCAAGATTACTAGAAGAGAGAGGATTTAAACAAGCAGCATTATTTGAATATAAAACGATTCTCAATTCATCACATCCATCAACTGCTCTAAAACAAGAACTAGCATATATGATTAAAACGATAGAGAGTCAAGAGCCTGAAATAAATCAAAGACGGGTGCTGCAAGGTTATTTGGAATTAGCTACTGAATTAGAGAGAGAAAACAATGCAGAATTTGCTTGTTTCGTCTATTCACGAATCATACAATTTCCAAACATTGATCAAGCACTAAAACAGGAAATTGAAAGCATCATTGAAGAGATAAAAGAACAACAAGGAACGTACCCTACTGAAGAAGTGGCTGCTGCTGTGACAGTCCCAAATAGCATCTTACAAAGCCGCAAACAAACAAAGAAACAAGTTGAATATGATATAGACGATGAAATCTTAAATGCGAAAGCATCGAATCAGCCCCTCTCATTAACACATGAACAACGAGAACCATCTGCATTTGCAAAATGGTGGAGAAAAAATAAAAAGCGTATTTTGATTATTGGCTCAAGTGTAATTGTAGTAGCAGTCGGTTCATTGTCGTATTATTTCTATACAACAAATGCGAAATACCAACAATTCATGGAACAAGCTCGGCAAGCGTATCACGATAAAAAATATAAATTAGCTGAAGAAGCTGTGGCTTCGGCTATTGCAGTGAAGGGAAAAGACGAAGCACATCTACAATTAGCAACAATTTATGTTGCGGAAGGTAAAAATAAAATTGCCATCGACTATCTTACTAAGTTAATAAAAGATAGGGAAATTGATAAAAACAACAAAGAAGCAGCGTATCTATTAGGTTCAGCAAACTTTCGAATCGGAAAATATCAGGAAGCAGTACCGAATTTTGAACAGGCACTTGCGAACAATGCTAAAGGGATTGAAATGTATAAAAAAGATGCGATGCGAGATTTAGCTGTGAGTCATATGAAAATGAAAGAATTTGAAAAGGCAGAAGATGTCATTGTTAAAATGAGCACAAATACAGATGAGGACAAGGCAATCGTTTCTTATCTAAAAGGGCAACTAGCAACTGCAACTGTGCAATTAGACAAAGCGGAGTCCTTTTTTAAAGAGGCGATTAAGCAAGATGCTAAAAATACTACATATACAATTGAACTTTCTAACTTATATGTGCTTTGGAATAAGACAAACTTGATTGATAGTGCGAAAAAAGAAGGAAACTACCAGCAAGCATCACAAGTATTACAAACTGCAATTCAAAAGGATCAAAATAATATAGAGCTATTAAATCAATTAGGAATTGTTTATTACGAAGCTGGTCAATTTTATGAAACGCGTGATGGGGGCAAAAGTACGGCTGCTTACCAACAAGCACTACAAGCCTATAATAGGGTTGTCAATAGCGGTATGCGTGACACAAATACGCTTGTGAATGTAGGGATTTTATACGATAAAGTGGGACAAGGAAATGAAGCAGAACGATTCTTCTCTGAAGCATATTCGCAAAATGATGAAGATCCGCATGTGAATTTTGCGTTCGGCATGTTTAAAATTAAACAAAAGAAATATGAAGAAGCAAGCCGATTCTTAAGAAAAACCGTACAAGCAAATGAAAATCAAGCTGAAGTGAAAACAGCACAAGAAAAACTATCAGAAATGAAAACAAACGGCTGGATTCAATAAAGATGGGAAATGGGGAGAAAATAATATGGAAGAAAATAATAATTTAGGTAAGAAAGTCGCGATATCTGTTATGTCAGCTGCTTTATTGGGCACATCCGGTTATCTTATCTATGATAAAGGCTTTAATACCGCTGGAAAAGAAACAGTAAAGTTAGCAAGTAATACAGAAGAGAAAGAAGACGATCGTATTACAGGAAGTAATGATTTACAATCTATGTTTCCTAATTTAATTGCCGATCCAGCAAAGAAAGACGATAAACCGGGTGAAAAACCCAATATTAACCTAGCAGACTTAATTGGAAACAATAAATCACCAATTACGCCGGTAACATACAATCCAGACGAAGTGCAAATTGCAAAAAAAGATCCTGATATTAAGCTATCAGATGCACCAGCACCACCAAAGGTTGACCTACCAACTAATATGGGGGGACCGGTGGTGGATCCGGGGAAGAATTTGCCGGATAATTTAGTGGATACAGCGAAGAATCCAACCACTACAGAGCCACCGAAAGAACAAGAGGGTAATGGTAACCAACCAGGTGGAGATAAACCTGGAAACGGTGGAGATAAACCTGGAGATGGTGGAGATAAACCTGGAGATGGTGGAGATAAACCTGGAGATGGTGGAGATAAACCTGGAGATGGTGGAGATAAACCTGGAGATGGTGGAGATAAACCTGGAGATGGTGGAGATAAACCTGGGGACGGTGGAGATAAACCTGGGGACGGTGGAGATAAACCTGGAGATGGTGGAGATAAACCTGGAGACGGTGGAGATAAACCTGGAGATGGTGGAGATAAACCTGGAGACGGTGGAACTACCGGAGGCGGTGGAACTACTGGAGGCGGTGGTACTACAGAGCCAGAGAAACCAGACCCAACACGCCCAACGATAACAGTATCACCACAAACGGGTGATATTTTAGTTGAGTGGATTGCTGGAAATGGAGAATATTACTCATCTGTATTCTTTAATGATTATTATGGTAATCCAAAAGGGCAGAATTCAAATGCATTAAATAATCTGACTAACTACGATAGCACAAAGAACGACTGGACGCTCGTTAGCCAATTGAATACACAATCAGAAGCAAAGGCGGTAGCTGAACATAAGTTAGCATTAGATAATTTAGAACAAATTCTGAGCCCATCAAATAACAATTACTCAAATCATAGAGAGTTATTCTATTTACGCAATCAAATCAATGTACTGAATGAATCGGTTACAACACAAACACAAGAAGAGTTACAAAGATATTTAAATGAAAAACAGAAAGAGCACATTCAATCAGTTGCAGAAAAAGTGTATCAAACAGCGATACAAGAAGAACAGATTTGGTTAAATACAGGGGATACAGCATCTTTAGAACAAGCTTTAAGTAAGTATTATTTAATTACATCAGTTTTTGAAAGTGTGGATTCTAAATTAGTAGAAGCTGCAAATCAACGTGTAGAGAAGATTTTCTACAAGCTGCTCCAAGAAGAATTGAAGAATATGGACATTCAAACGCCAGTAGTAGAAGAAACTTCAAAAGAAGCTGCAAAAGAAACTGGTAGCAAGGAAGAAACAAAAACACAAGAAGATCATACGGCAAAAACAGAAGCAATCGAAGCGACTAGTGAGCAAGAGACAAAAGGAGAACTAGCGAAAGATAATACAGAGAACAAAGAGAATAAAGAGAAAAAAGAAAGCAATGAGAATAAAGACAGTCAAAATAATAAGGAAGAAAAGGATAATAAAGACACTAGTGATCAAAAGAAACCGGAAAAACCAGATCCGATTAATCAAGTAATTGAACAAATTGAAACATATTTAAACCCAGAAAATTCACAGTACGAAAATGCTTTATTATTAGCAAATCAATGGATTGATGTAGCAAAAGGTGAGCAACAAGAGAAACTAAATCAGCAATTTAACGTAGCTGTAGAGGGACTTCGAGGACAAATGAAAGACCCTAATGTTTCCATTGATGACGCTCTAAAGAAAGCGAATTTATTAGCAAGTGCAGCAAGAGTAGAAAAATCTGTTCAAGATGAAGCAAAACAATTGTTGATGCCACTTATGTTTGAAAGAAAAGCAAATGAGGCAGCAGCTAAAGGAGAATATTATACAGCTGTATTAAATATCGCGAATGCAATCCGTACAAAGCATCCATTAGAGCGCTCAAGAGAAGAAATGGTAAGTTATGCGAATAAACTATGGGAAAGCACAGAGAAAGACTGGAATGAAATTAATGGAACAACAGGATGGCAAAGTAAGGTAGAGAAAACGGTGCTACCATCATACACATTACTTGCACAGTTAAAAGATATCGATAAAACAATTGGAGAAATTAGTGGCATGAATATGATTGATCGTGCGTCTAAAAAAGTAGAGGGAATTCAACTTATCCAAATAGCGAGTGCTGAAGCAAATAAACAAGGAAAACTTTATGACGCTTTACATTATTATGGTCAGGCAGCTTCCCGTGATGTTATTGACACAAAAGGATTTACTAAGGTCGCTAATGATGTATTAGAAGTAGCAAAACAGGCAGAAGAAACTAATTATCTATCAGCTTTAAATATCTATCAAGTTCTATATAAAACACCAGGAATTGAAATAACTGGAGTTAAAGATCAAGTGAAATATGCGATTGAGTATTTGGGCACATTTGATGCTGCGAATAAAAAAGCAGAGAAAATAACAACTATTGAGGATTTAGCTTCAGTAATTGAATTAATAGATCAGTCAATGAAACTAGGATATCAACAAACTCCTGCAAAGAACTTGATGAAGAAGTACTCTAATTTTATGTTTGACAAGGGGAAAGAGGCCTTTGAAGGAAAGAATTTTGATGCAGCATATAAATGTTTTGAGTTTTTAACTCGTCCACAATATGCAACAACTATTGATGGGGAATTGCGCCAAACAGCAATGGATTATTTAGAAAAAATTAAAGAAATGGATACCCAAAAATAAATATATGTGAAGTTCACCATCTTACCTCAATAAGATGGTGAACTTATTCCCAATAAGGAGTGAAAGAGAATGAGTTTACTAGAAATTTGTCCATTAGATGAGGCGCTAGTAGAAGCACTGCAGAATGAAGAAAAAAGGGGTCGCTTTTACGATATTTTACAAAAATCAGATTTATATGTTGTCGCTTCTGTAGAAGGGGACACAAAAATGGATGAGGAGGGAAACTTCATTTCTACAGAAAATACCCAATTGCAAATTCATTATTTTGAAATGGAAGACGGGTTAATGTTACCGCTTTATTCTGATTTAAAGCATTTAGAGACAGTAATTCCAGAAGAATGTCCATATGTTTGTATGAATGCTATTGAATTATTGCAGACGATAGATTTAGAGGCAAATGTGATTTTAAATCTAGGGACACCTTTTCAAAAATTGTTTGTAAAAGAAGAAATCGAAGCCATTTGTGATGGGAGTATCTTTGATATTTTTTCTAAAGAAGTATAAGCAATAATTGATGCGCTTCCTATTCTTTTTGGTATAAAATAGAGGAAGGTGGGAGAAAGTTTGGAGATTAAAGTCAAACCTGAACAACTCGAGCAAATTGCCAAAAACATCTCAGCGATGCAAAAACATAGCCAAAATATACAGCAGAATCTCAATCAATCGATGTTCAGTATTCAAATGCAGTGGCAAGGAGCAACGAGTCAGCGTTTTTACGGGGAGTATATGAGATCGACGAAACTAATGGAAGGGTATATACATAACTTACAAGAAACAGAAAAAGATTTACGGCGCATTGCCCAAAAGTTTCGTCAAACAGATCAAGAATATCAAAAGAAACAAGCAGAAAAAGTAAAAAAAGCACCTGAAAAAGAAAAGAAAGAAGAAAAAGCATGGTGGGAAAAGGCACGCGATGAAGCAGCAGAATTTTTCGGTGTGAATGACGCCATCAGAGCATTTACAGGGAAAGACCCTGTCACAGGTAAAGAGCTATCTACAAAAGAAAGACTCATTGCGGCAGGTTGGACGCTTTTGAACGTTATTCCGGTTGGAAAAGTCCTTAGTACTGCTGGGAAAGTAATTAAGTATGGCGGAAAAATGGTCGTAGAAGCAGTAGAGAAAGGCGGAAAAGCCCTTCTTGATGGAGCGAAGAAAGTGCCAAGTAAGCTAAAAGAAGGCGTATCCTTCGTCGCTTCTAAAACTAAAAGTCTGGTTAATAAAGTAGGAGATCTTTGGAATAAAGGGAAAACAGCAGTTAAAAACACCTTTGTACAAGCAGGTAAGAAAGTTCGACACGCAATTAAAACATTGACAGAGTATAAATGGATCCCTGGTGGTGGCGAGAAGGGTGCTGGTAAGGGAGCAGGTAAAGGCTTTGAGGGACTAAGTGGTGATGCACGAAAAATACAAACAGTTGTACTAGATGAAAAAAATCTAAGAATAATGTCTACAAAAGAATTAAGAGCTTTTAAGAATTCAATGGGGAATAAAGGAATTAAAGTTATTATAGATAAAAAAGGTACACTTTTTCCTAAACCGAATGTGGCAGCAATGTTTGATCCTCAAACGGGTAGAATAATATTAAGGTCTGAGCCTCGTATATTAGATAGTTTTCATGAAAGCTATCATGCAGAGCAGTGGTTGGATTTGGGAAAACCAGACTATTTAACCCAGTCCATGCTACAGAGAGAGGAATTTGTATACAGTACAATAATGAAAAATAAGAATTTCTTCACTAAAGAAGAAATATATGAAGCACAACGTTACATTGAGAGATGCAGAACTGGAGAATGGCCGCCAATTGGTTGGAAGGGATATGATTAGAAATGAACACTAATTTAAATGCAGAAAAAGCAACTGAGCTTGCACAGCTTTATATAAAAGAGCACAATGTTCCCTGGATAATTAAGACACCTGCTCAATTTCATCAAAATTTTTTTAGTATACATGGAAATGTTTGGATTGTTGAGGCGGAATTAAAACTTAATGCGGATGAACGATTAAAAAATTTTATAATATCAGATGAGGTGGGAGAAATAGAATATATAGCTTTCGGTATAGATATCATAGAGAAAATAAATAAAAACAATCCTAAATTAAATACTAAAAAAGCTATAGAAATCGTTCAAGATTCTATTGAAAAAGGAGATTTAGTTGGAGAAATAGAAAAACCGATTTTCTTTTATGAAAATGTAATGGATATTGAGTGTTATGCTTGGGTTGTAGATGTTAAGCTACCACCATCACAATTTGATCTGATAGGGGACGCTGTGTTTATTTCTGATGAAAGTGGTGCTATTGAAGATATAAGAAATCTTTAAATACTGATGAATATAAAAAAAGAACTCTTACAAATGGTAAATTTGAAAAAGTGGATTTGGAAAATGCAAATTTATCAGAAGTAGATGCTAGAAATGCAAATTTAATAGGAGTGACCCTTTAAAATGGGAATTTTACGGATGCGGATTTTACCGGTGCTAAACTTGATAATGTGGTTTGGAAGGGAGCAAATGTAGAAGGCGCTAAGTTTGATGAAAATGTTAAGGAACAAGTATTAAAGCTGATCTAGAAGTTTATTCAGAGTCGTATGTACACTTAATGAGATATATTGAAAAGGTTTATTCTACTTTGAAACTTGAGGTGGAATAAGCCTTTTTTGTGTCATGTTAAAAACAAATGAAGTCATTTTGTTTCAACTGGTTGAAGTAGTTTAAATTTATGACTAAGCGATTTGTTTGACGAAATCTCAAACATCTTTCAAAATAGGAGATAATGAGTGGGGAGAAGGTTTGGAGATTAAAGTCAAACCTGAACAACTCGAACAAATTGCCAAAAACATCTCAGCGATGCAAAAACATAGCCAAAATATACAGCAGAATCTCAATCAATCGATGTTCAGTATTCAAATGCAGTGGCAAGGAGCAACGAGTCAGCGTTTTTACGGGGAGTATGTGCGATCGACGAAACTAATGGAAGGGTATATACATAACTTACAAGAAACAGAAAAAGATTTACGGCGCATTGCCCAAAAGTTTCGTCAAGCAGATGATGAATATCAGAAGAAACAAGCAGAAAAAGTAAAAAAAACACCTAAAAAAGAAAAGAAAGAAGAAAAAGCATGGTGGGAAAAGGCACGCGATGAAGCAGCAGAATTTTTCGGTGTGAATGACGCCATCAGAGCATTTACAGGGAAAGACCCTGTCACAGGTAAAGAGCTATCTACAAAAGAAAGACTCATTGCTGCAGGTTGGACGCTTCTGAACGTTATTCCGGTTGGAAAAGTCGTCAGTGTTGGTGGAAAAGTAATTAAGTATGGCGGAAAGAAGGTCGTAGAAGCAGTAGAGAAAGGCGGAAAAGCCCTTCTTGATGGAGCGAAGAAAGTGTCAAGTAAGCTACAAGAAGGCGTATCCTTCGTCGCTTCTAAAACTAAAGGCCTGGTTAATAAAGTAGGAGACTTGTGGAATAAAGGAAAAACTACTGTTAAAAATGCCTTTGTTCAAGCAGATAAAAAGATCCAGCATGCGATTAAAACATTGGTAGAATATGAGTGGATTCCTGGAGGAAAGGCCTTTTCGGTAGCAGGTGGAGGTAAAGTCGGAGGATCAAACTCTCTGAAAGATGCGTATCAGTATACGAAAGAGACTGTGGAGAGGGTTTTTGGTACGGGAGGTAGTAATGCTAACCGGGCTATTATTAGTTCTGAAATGGAAGAGAAAATACTATATGGTCAAAGGAAAGTACCACCTAAAAATGATTTCATAGGTGGACATTCCCCAAACATAAACAATACACATCCTAACTATGCAGTTGAAGAAATAAAAGTTAATGCAGATGGAACGAGGAATGTTAAATTCACTACCCAATTTTCTGATGGAAATTTAGCGAAAACTAAATCAAGCACTCTATTTCCAGGTACATGGAGTGATCAGCAAATTATTAATAGTATAAAAGAGGTTGGACATATGCCTGCTATTGGACAAAGAGCAAGAGATGGAGCTACCCTCCATAGAGCTACAATTAATGGTGTTCAAATAGAAGTGATTAAAATAGGTGATGAAGTTGTATCTGGATATCCAACTGG
Organism: Bacillus sp. DX3.1; assembly: GCF_030292155.1. Taxonomy (NCBI): domain Bacteria; kingdom Bacillati; phylum Bacillota; class Bacilli; order Caryophanales; family Bacillaceae; genus Bacillus; species Bacillus sp. DX3.1. The sequence goes on from NZ_CP128153.1 coordinate 2,161,894, forward strand.
TGGAGGTGCTACACAGCTTTTAAACGGTTTTACTACACCTTAATATTATAGATAATTAAAGGAGATTTTTAAATGTATAAAGAATTTGAGGATTATCTTTTGGGATATTTTACAGACGGCTATTGGTATGATGAAGGATTTTCAATTGCCCAAGAAATGTTACTGGAATTCTCTTCTCATGATTGGGAAGAATTACTTAATACGGCAGTAACCAACCCTTTAGAGTGGCAAAGAAGGTTAGCTTACTGTTTGGATAATGAATGTAGTATGAATGAATTGAAAGTGCTATTAACAATGCTGGATACAGACGATAAAGAACTATTCGAAACATGCGTAGATACGTTGAGAAGCTTTACAAGTCCAGAAAGTAAACAGCTTATATTGGAAAATCCCTCAATTATGCAGCGAGTAAGTGATTTAATTCCACAAGCTGGTGTTGCAACTAGAAAAATATTAGAAGACTTTCTTAGTAAGATTCAATCATAGTAACATAATGGTCATGCTGCACATAGACAAAAGAAAGAGAATCCAAGGAATTAATCCTCCTATGGGTTCTCTTTTCTGTTTTTCAAGATTTTCATATTCATAATCTTATTTTCTTTAAGCTCATCTGAACCCTTGCGGACAATTTCGTTCAGCCTTTTGTAGTATAGATAATCAGCAATTTCCGCCATATGCTCATTCCGCCAAGCAAAAATGCCAATGATTTGGTCAAGATAGCCTCGTTCGGCATTTCCATCCTTCCTTTCTCTAGCAAGCTTTGCTTTTGCTCGTAAATCTTCTACAGTATTCATAATATCTACAATGTCAGTGACAGAGTTGTTAAGAGCAGAAAATCGTTCCTCTTTCCATTGATAATACTCGTAGTCTTTCATCAGAATATCGTTAGGTGTTACATTGAGAATATCACTAAGTTCTACAAGTTTCTCGATAGACGGTTTGTAAACTCTTCTCTCCATTTGTGAAATACTTTGAATGTTCATACCTTCATCGCTTCTAAAACCAAAGGCCTGGCTAATAAAGTAGGAGACCTGTGGAATAAAGGAAAAACAACAGTTAAAAATACCTTTGTATAAGCAGATAAGAAATTCCGTTATGCTATCAAAACATTGCGAAAGTATACACCGATTTTGGGAAAAGAGCCTGCCCTTGCGACACAAGGTACAGGACAGCACTCTCTGAAAGATGCGTATCAGTTTATGAAAGAGACTGGGGAGAGGGTTTTTGGTAAGGGAGGTAGTAAGGCTAAAAATTTACAACTAGAAGACTTTACAAAAGAAGTCTTGAAAACTAAGCCTATGAATTCTCCAAGACCTGAAAGGTGGTTATTAAAACAAGGAGGGAAAATTTCTATTGACGACAAGGGAGTTTGGACATATACAAATAAAAATGAGCAGTCAGTAAGATACCCAAACGGATATCCTGATTTTACACCTTATGCCCATCCAGATATACCGCCGGTTACAATTAAAGTCCATTCTCCAAAAAATAATCAAAAAGATTTTGAAGCAGCAAATGTAAAGGAAATGTTAAAATATTGAAAATTCATCAAACTGAAAGTAGATTGTTTGTATTTGGAAATAATCCGAACCATACTGAGGTTACAATATTCCGAAATAAAGTATTAAAATGGAAAAGAGAGAATAGATTACGATAATGATTTATAACAAAAGGAGAGAGTGTTTTGCCTAGTGAAACAAATTTAATGCCAGGGATTTGGTATGGCCCTGTTAAGAAAAACGAGGATATTACACTGTTGAAAAATAATTTTACGGCTATTACTTCTGAAAAAGATTGTATTCTATCCGTTATAGAAGTTTTAAAGTCTGGAGACTTTACGATAAAAAATATACTTATTGATTTAATGAATACTACAAAGAATGAAGCAGTTTTGAATTTATGTATAAGGTTATTTTGTTCAGTTTCTAATCATGATGATTTATTAAATAGTAATAATCTGAAGTTTTTGTCTGAGATTTCGGATTCAAATGCTGATACTTTTGCTTCTTGTGCACCAACAACATTATCATATGATGTGGTTCCTTATTTACTCGCTATGTTAGAAGAATGGGAAGATACATATGTAGAACAAACGATTAAAGATTCTCTGGATACAATACTTGGATATACAAAGTATCTTTCCGAAGAAGCTACTGTGGAAGAAATAGGACAATTTTATTTAGAAAAAAGAGATAGTTTAGATGCTGAAAGCTATTATTATAGTCAGCAATTTGTATTTCCTGGAGACTTAGCAAAAAAGCTAATTGAGAAATCATTTATCGCAGCGAAAACAAATTCAAGATTAGAGATGGGGATAATTCCTTCACTACTTTCAATATGGAGTGGTGTTAAATGTCCAGTTGAATATGATACGGTAATCAATGATAATAAACTTAAAGAGACTATTAGTTATATTGACAAACTATCGAAAATGGATTGGCAAACAGGTGTTAAATATTTTTATGCAAATCCAGTCTAGTAGATATTTAATACTATCAAAGTAAATAGAAATTTAATAGCTATTAATCATAGTTAACTGGATATTCCAATCAGTTATATTAATATATTCAGGAGATATTAAAGAGGGGATGCTGTGCATTCCCTCTTTTGTTCGTATAGTAGAATAGAGATAAATGCTATTACAGAATAAATAGTCAGAAAAATCAGGAGAGTATGTACCGAAATTTGGTGGAGGGCCTTCTCTCGCGACAGAAGCTGCAGGCGTGGTTTCTGGTGGAGGAAAGCAGTCTTTGAAAGATGATGTGTATCAGTTTATGAAGGCGGCTGGGAAGCACTCAGATAACACTCCATTAACTGGTAAAGATGTTTATGGCCCTTATTATGATGAAGCTGTTGATTTATATAAAACTAAACCTGATTGGTTTTCTAATCCTGACGAGTCTATAATTGTTCAAGGAGATGATCTAGCAAAAGCTAGAGCTGACTACAGATCTTTAGTGAGAAAGGGTGAGCTTGAAAAAGGACACCATATTCAAGGCCTTTGGTCAGGCTGTTAGTAACGGTGATAAAATCCTTCATAATGACGGTTCCAAATTCCCCTAAAATAACGGACAATGGTTTCAAAACTACAATGACGGAGTGGAGAAACTATGGTCAAGATTGGGGAATTTTTTATGATTAGAGAATTGTATCAAAAAGGATGGACAATTAAAGCGATATCCAAAGAAACAGGATTTGATCCAAAAACAATTCGAAAATATATCCAACAAGATGAATTGCCGTCCAAAAAGAAAGTAGAGAAAAAGCCAAGTAAATTAGATACATATAAACCCTACGTTCTTCAAAGAATCAAGGAAGGTACTACAAATTGTGCAGTGTTATACGATGAAATTGTATCAATGGGATACCAAGGAAAGCCTACCATTCTGCGCGATTTTGTCAGACCTCATCGATAAAATCCTAAAAAACAAGCAACCTTACGGTTTGAAACACCGCCTGGTAAACAAGCTCAAATGGATTGGGGATACATAGGGAAAATAAAGATTAACGGAAAAGAACAAGATGTATATACATTTGTAATAGTGTTAGGTTACTCCAGAATGAAATATGTTGAATTTACAACAAGTATGGATTTAGAAACTTTAATGAAATGCCATATGAATGCATTTGCTTATTTTAATGGCGTTCCTGAACAAATTCTTTATGACAATATGAAAACTGTTGTAGTTAAACATACACCAGTAGAGGTTCGATTTAATCGAAGGTTCGAAGACTTCCTATCCTATTATGGAATTGTGCCGAAGGCGTGTAAGCCATATCGTCCACAAACAAAAGGAAAAGTAGAGAATGTAGTGGGATATCTTAAAAAGAATTTTATGCAGCGTAAACATACATTCACTTTAGAATCATTAAATGATGATGTAAGAGATTGGTTAAATCAAACGGCAAATCGTAAACCAAATGGAACAACAAAAGAAGCTCCAATCGCAAGATATCAAGTTGAGGAAAAATATTTAGGAAAGTCCAATACAAAACCAGCCTTTCCAATTACAAGATGGGAAATACGAGAAGTTAGTAAGGATTGTTTTATCTCTTATCAAGGAAAACGTTACTCTGTACCGTTTCGATTCGTAGGAAAACAAGTGAAGGTAAAAGAGACACTTGATCACCATCTTGAAATATATGATGAATTAGAATGCATCACAACACATCCAATTCTTACAGGTAAGACTGAAACGCATGTGAACCTTGAACATTATAAAGGGCTGAATGCGACAACAAAAGGTTTGGCGACCCGTCACATTCAACCCGATGAAACTAGAAGTAGAACAACGTTCTCTTCAAGTGTATGAACAATTAGAAGGGAGTGATTCTGTATGACCACTCAACTTCTAAATGAACGCTTAATCAAAGTTGGATGGCATCATATTGCCGACCAAATCGATGGTCTTTTAGAAGATGCATCTAAACATAATGTACCATATTCTGAATTTCTAAACACTCTTCTTTTACATGAAATTGAAAAAAGAGAAGCATCAGCTTTACAGAAACGAATACAACAAGCGAAACTTCCGTTTCATAAAACAATTCATGAATTTGATTTTACTTTTCAGCCTAGCATTAGTGAAAAGCGCGTGAAAGAAGTATTAACATGTCGTTTTATTAATAATGGGGAAAATGTCCTACTTTTAGGCCCGCCAGGAGTTGGGAAAACACATTTATCAATTGCATTTTCAAGCGAAGCTATCATGAAAGGCTATACAGCACTTTTTCTGCGGGCTGATGATTTTATTAATGAGTGTAAGAAGGCCCATACCAAGGGACTATTGAACCGAGTAATCAAACGTTGGAGCCGTCCAGATCTTCTTATCATTGACGAACTAGGCTATTTTCCCTTTGATGAATTAAGTGCCAATATCTTCTTTCAAATCATTTCAAAGCGATATGAACAAGGAGGCGCACTCATTGTAACTTCAAATAAATCTTTTATAGAGTGGGGGGGAATTTTTGGAGATGAAGTATTAGCCACAGCCATTTTAGACCGACTTTTACATCACGCAACAACATTTAATATTAAGGGAGATTCATATAGGCTTCGTGAGAAGCAAAAAGCTGGAATACAGCCAACAACATTAAATCGCTAATAAAAGGGAATTTGTTTCCGTTGAAAAAAGGGAATTTCAATACGTTATTGACACAGGCGGAGAAAATGTGCAATCAAATATAAAGTTTACTGGTGAATCTACTATTAAGAGTGAAAAGCTTTCAGGATTAAATTTAGATTTTTATCATCAAAAAGGATATGGCAAAGAGAAGAGGGCTTGAGAAAATAATTTGAAGAGATGTATCCGTTGGAAAATTCTATAAACTTAATGAATGATATATGGTATGGACCAAAAAGAAATCCAGGTGAGATTGATAAATTGAGAGAGTTACTTACTAAAATTTCAACTGAAAAAGATTGTATACTTTTGATAAATGAATTGTTAAAAGTAGGGGATTTTTCAGTAAAAGAGTTATTGGTCCAACTTTTAAATTCTTCTAAAGAAGACAATGTTTTAAATCTAAGTATAAGATTATTTTGTTCAATAGCAACACACGACGATTTATTAGATAACAAAAAAATGAATTTTTTGTCAGGTGCTTCTGAAAACAGTGTAGCTACTTTTGCTTCTTGTGCAATAGATACTATGTCTTATCAAGTAATACCATATTTATTAGCGCTTCTTGAGGAATGGGAGGATACAGAAGTAGAGGATGGAATTAGAAATTCTTTAGAAATATTATTGAATTATTCTGAAGTTTGTGGTGAGAATGCTGCTGTTGATGATATTGGAGAAATATATCTTGAGTATATAAATACAATAGATACTAATCTGTATTATTATTTTAGAAAACCTGTATTCCCAGGAGATTTAGCTAAAGAGCTAATTCAAAAATCAATGATATCATTGAAATTTTAAAAAAATCTTGGTATAGACATAGTTCCTACGTTGTTGTCGATTTGGAGTGGGGTAAAGTGTCCTGTTGAATATAATCAAATAGTTGATGATAAAAAATACAAAGAAGTAATTGATTATATTACTAAACTTTCAAATTTTGATTGGAAAGTAGGAAAAAAATATTTTTATGGGAATGTATTAGATTGAAAAAACATCTAATTTTAAATAAAGAAATAGTTGAGTTTTATGAAGCCAATAATTTACATGGTAGTGTTGGAGAAAACATAACTTTTTATCAAATTGAGAGAAGAATTACAATGGAGCTTGACTCATATTATTGACTATAATCATCTTACACAGAGGATGAATTAAAAATAAAGATTGGTTGACTTGAATCTAATAGAGTAACAGCCTTTAAAATCGAATCAAAATATTTACAGTTAATAATAATGAAATAATTGATGTCTCAGTATTAATATTTGTTTAAGGAAATGAAATTACTAAAATTGTGCTAACCAGCGAAAATGATATTCTTGTAATAGAAATTGAAGCTGAGAGTGTGAATGGTTTGAATTTGTAAATTAAACTATACAATGTTCTATCATAAATAAAAGAAAAGCCACAATGCCATTAAAAATTGTCATGAACCACACTGTTGATTGTTAGTTATGCCTAACAATCAACAGTGTGGTTTTTTATGTCAACGTTTTTACTATAAATTATTTCTTGTATCTAACTTATTTAATCTCTTTCTCAAAAATACAGGTAAAGAACTGTCCACAAAAGAAAGGTTCATTTCGGCAGGCTGTACGCTTCTAAACTTTGTACCAATTGAAAAGTCGCGAGCCTTGTTAAATATAGTGGCAAAGCGGTCATAGGAGCAGTAGGGGAAAGTTGGAAAAGCGCTTCTTGATGTAGCGAAGAAAGTGTCAAGTAAGCTACAAGAAGGCGTATCCTTCGTCACCTCTAAAACTAAAAGTTTGGTTAATAAAGTAGGAGACTTGTGGAATAAAGGAAAAACAACAGTTAAAAATGCCTTTGTTCAAGCAGATAAAAAGATCCAACATGCGATTAAAACATTGGTAGAATATAAGTGGATTCCTGGAGGAGATGCCTTTTCGGCAGTAGGTGTAGGTAAAGTCGGAGGATCACACTCTCTGAAAGATGCTTATCAGTATATGAAGGATACTGGGGAGAGGCTTTTTGGTAGTGGTGAGAAGGATGTTGTTAAGGAAGTCAGTGGAGCTAATAATTTTAAAATAGGTTCGAATGCTAAAAATCATTTAAAAAATGTAGAAAATATTACAATGAAAAAAGGTATAAGTGGTGGACATAATGCAGATGAATTTTATAAAGCTCTGTCAAGGAAACAGCATAGATGATTTAATTGTAAGTAAGAGACCGCATCCTACTATCGAAGGTGTTTATGAAGTTAACTATCAAATTCCTAGAAAAGACATGGCAGGAAACATAGCAGAACCAGTGACTTGTAAAATAATTAAAGAACCTAAAACAGTGTATGATCCATCCGTTATTTCTGACGATGTTATTTATCAATGGGGAACCGAGGCAATGAAAAAGGGCACTATTAACGGAACTAGAGTTGAAGGCACTGCTTCAAATGGTCTAAGGTTTTTTGGCTATTTAGATGAAAGTGGAAATGTGAAGAATTTTTATCCAATTCTTGATTAGGAAGGAATATAACAATGAGCTCTAAATTAATAGTAGATTTTAAAGAAATAAAAGTATTATTGGATGATATTTTTTGGGAATTAACAGTAAGAAATAGATTAATTGATGCATTGAAAGACTTTAAAAACAAAGAAGGATATGACATTGGAGGAAAAGCAATTCTTTTTAGAGATGATTTAGATGAGTATGATTTAGCTCATTTGCCCAAGACTTTAGATGATAGACATGTGTTAATAGATGTTGATGCTGCGACATCTAGTGTAAATGAAGATAGCCAAGGCTATCTTAGTTTTGAAGAGTTCTATGTGTATTTAGAAAAAAGAGTGGAGAAAGTTATTTCAAGCCAACCAGATGAAAAGGAAGAACTTACAGAATTATTGTTAGAAGTGAAGAAAGGATTGGAAGTATAGCATGTATGCTATTTTACTAGATTCTGAGGGTATAGAAATGTAGAGGTAATTTAATTCTTTTTAAAGTGTTATTCGTAGGAGGATTTGTTTGTACGATTTGAACTGGAAGATGTAATTAATCTTCCAGTTTTTTATTGGAATGAAAAATAGATTCAATTAATAGTAGAAAAATGTAGAAATCAAAAAATTATAACATACTATTTAATAGTTAAATCAATCAGCGTAGTCCATTGGTATAAACGATGCCATAAGAAAATTTAGCAGTAAAGACCCGGTCATTGGCAGAGAACTATCCACAAAAGAAAGACTCAGTGCGGTAGGCTGTACGTTTTTGAACGTTATTCCGATTGGAATAATCCTCAGTGTTGCTGGTAAAGCAATTAAGTATGGCGGAAAAATGGTCGTAGAAGCAGTAGAGAAAGGCGGAAAAGCGCTTCTTGATGTAGCGAAGAAAGTTCCAAGTAAAGTAAAAGAAGGCGTATCCTTCCTGGCATCTAAGGCAAAGGGGCTTGGCAATAAAGTAGGAGATCTGTGGAATAAAGGGAAAACGAAAGTTAAAAACGTCTTTATAGAAGCAGATAAGGCATTCAAGCATGCGGTAAAAACATTGATGGAGTTTGATTGGATTCCTGGTGGAAGGTCTTCCCTTGTGACAGAAGCTGCAGGCGCGATTTCTGGTGGAGGAAAGCAGTCTCTGAAAGATGATGTGATTCAGTTTATGAAAGAGACTGGGGAGAGGGTTTTTGGTAAGGGTACGGGTAAAGTATATCCAACAAGACAAATAGATTCAGTAGCAGAAGCTCATATAATTGATAGAGTGAAAGAGGTAAGAGGTAATTTACCAAGTAAATATAAAAAAGCTGGTAATTTTGCCCTTGCAGAGGTGGATGTTAATGGAATAAACAAAAAGGAGTTTTATGCTTCAAGTAAAATAGATGAATTTAAAGGGAATTTAGAAGAAAAAGTTCCTGAAATTTCATTAAAACCAAATGAACCAATTTTTGAGGCATCTTTAGCACCTGGTAAAGATGTAAAACCTTATATGCGAGATTCTGACACTGAGTATAAGATTTTGAATGAAATAGCTTTAAAACTGGGTGATGATGTAAATACTACTGGAAAAATTACGTTATTCACAGAACTAGATACCTATGCTAGTTGTAGCAAAGTAATAGCTGAATTTGCTAATAAATATAAGAATATTGAATTGGAAGTTATTCACAATAACGGTGAAAGACTTAAACCATAAAAGAGGAGTGATATCTTGGAAGACTGGGAATATAATGAAATATTTGAGGCGATTAACGAAGACTATAATGATTATTTAAAATTAAATAGAGGACATGAATATGCAATAGCAAGAACTGTTAATGAGTATATAAATCTTGGAAAGGTAGAAGACTTTATTGTTGATACTGCTGTAGGTGAAATATTGTTATCCAAAGATAAGGTCTTTATTGGATATGTTGAAGGTATAACAAAGAGATTAAGTATGTTTAAAGATTTAGATGTTACAAACGAACTGACACAAGAAGAAATAGCAGATTTGACTAATAGGACAGAGAAAGTATTAGATGGTCTTAGTAAGGTTGAGATAGATTATAACCCTTATTCCGAGTAGTTATTTACGAAATCGAACAAGAATATTTTTAAATTATGAATTACTGATATAATTAACTATAAAGCACTTGATTTCCTTTTAGGGCATCAGGTGTTTTTTTATGAGATATTTATGCTTTGGGCAACATGAATGATGCTATGTTGAAATTCAGAGCCCATGAAGGTAGTACCATCATGGAGTTTGATTTTAATGTTACACGCTTTATTTTATAATTTAGCAGTACAGCAAGTACAAGTAGCAAAAGGAAGTAAGATGCCACGAAACCCAGTGTTTCATGCATACTATCAAAAGAAACTAAAAGAAGGAAAAACAAAAGGACAAGCATTGGTATATATTATGAGAAGGCTTGTAAATATTATATATGGCATGATGAAACATAAAACAGCTTATGAATTACCAGTAGTACAAGAGAAAGAAGTAGTTTAATAAGGTTTGTTTTTTTATTGTGAGAGTTTAAGGTTACAACATAGGATACGGGTAAGGATACTTTAGAAGTAAAATTCACAAAGGAACAGCTTGCTACTAAACCACCATACTGGCCTGTTCCAGAGAAATGGATAAAAAAAGGTGGGGCTGTGAAAATAGATGAGGATGGAACTTGGGTATATACGAATAAGAAAGGACAAACTGTGAGGTATCCCGATGGTTATCCTGATTTCACACAATATGCACACCCTACTGTTAAACCAGTAGAAATTGAAATTGCAAGTCCAACGAATCGTCCTTTAGATTATAAAAATGTAAATATAGAGGCACGTTTGAATAAAGATTCTGATCCACCAGTACCAGCACTAGATAAGCCACCTTTAGGATATATATGGCATCACCATCAAGATGGAAAAACAATGATTCTTGTGGATAGAGATATCCATAGGGTATTTACTCATACGGGCGGAGTATCAATTGTTAATGGAAAATAAATTAAGGGGAGGATTTTAATATGGTGAAAATTGAAAGCTCACATAAGAAACTTTCTATAGAAGAGATTGAGCAGTTTGAAATAGAAAATGGTGTGAGATTAACGGAAAAATATAAGAAATTTTTACTTCAATGGAATGGTGGATACCCAGAACTTAGTATATTTAATAGTTCTGATGAACTTGGGAAAAGTGTTTTGAATGTATTTAATGGAATTGGTGATATGTATGATAATTTAGAGAAGGTTATAGATATATATATGAATTTAGGCTTGCAAAGGGCTTTATTCCAATAGCAGATGATTCAGCAGGTAATGTTATATGCTTAGGTACTGAAGAGCCATATTATGAAAAAATTTATTTTTGGGATCATGAGCAAGAACCAGAAGATCCTGATGATATGAGTAATATGTATTTTTTAGCAAATGATATTGATGAATTTTTAGATAATTTATATGAAGACGATGAAGAATAAGGCAAATTGTATGCATAGATGAATTTAATGTAATTGGGTTTTTTAACTCATAATAGTAAGTGAACAACCAAGATGGGCTATAGTGACTTTGCAAGAATTACAACAGTATTTACTACTCGATTTATATTTTACACATGAGAACGACAAAGCTCGTGGTGTTAAAGTTAAATATACACAGGTACATAAGACAAGTGAACGAAAAAGAATTTATTTTTGAAGTGGATAGAAAATGAATAGGCTGTTTAAAAGTAGAGGCAGAAAGAAGAAAGCGGAACAAGGTGGATATGCAGGTGGCGGTGTGATGTTTGGTTATACAGTAAAGAAAGGACAAAAAGTGTTAGAAGTAGATGCGGAGAAAGCAGTGGTTGTACGTAGACTATTTGAATTACGACACTTTTTTAGGCATTGGTCACTCGCTCAATTAGCAGAACGACTTAATGTAGAGGGCTATCGTACAGAGAAAGGAAAACTGTTTACGAAAGTACAAGTGAAACGCATGTTAGACCGAGAGAGTTTTTATCGAAGAATATATACATATGGGCAAATACAAGCAAACGGAAAAGCCGCGAGCCTTGCGGGAAAAGCGATTAATTATGGCGGAAAAATGGTCGTAGGAGCAGTAGGGAAAGCTGGAAAAGCGCTTTTTGATGGAGCAAAGAAAGTGCCAAGTAAGCTAAAAGAAGGCGTATCCTTCGTCGCTTCAAAAACTAAAAGTCTGGTTAATAAAGTAGGAGACCTGTGGAATAAAGGAAAAACAACTGTTAAAAACGACTTTGTACAAGCAGGTAAGGAATTCCGTTATGCTATCAAAAAATTGGGAGAGTATGTACCGCCTATTAGTAGAGAACCTTCCTTTGCGACACAAAGTGCAGGCGCGGGATCGCACTCTCTGAAAGATGCGTATCAGTATATGAAAGAGACTGGGGAGAAGGTTTTTGGTAAGGGTACGGGTGGTAGAGGGACTTCTCGATTCCCAACTAGATCAATTGATTCAAGTAAAGATGCTGATATTCTTAATAGAGTTTCAGAGATTAAAGGGACTCTATCAAATAGAGTTCGGAACAAATCAGGATCAAATATGGGATACGGTGAGGTAAATATTGAAGGGATAAATAAAAATGAGCTTTATGCCCATAGTCAAGTTAAGGATGCTGGTGGAAATCCGAACTTAGAAGGATTTTCATCGAAGCCTAAAAATCCAAAGTATGAAGCGCAAGAGGCAAAGAATGCAGATGGAGTAAGTTATCTAAGGAATCAAGATTATGAGTACAAGATCATAAATGATATTGCATCACGGTTAGGGGATAATCATAATGCAAAAGGTAAAATAAAATTATTCACCGAGAAAGATACTTGCGATAGTTGTAATAGTATTATCAGTCAATTTAAAAAGGATTATCCAAATATTGAAATTGAAGTGATTCATAATGATGGAAAACCAATTCCTCCTAAAAAATAAAAGAGGTGAGTTTAATGTGGGAGTATCAAGAGTGCATTGAAGCATTTAATGAAGATTTTTTAGAATACAAACGACAAGATAATATGAGTAATAGTGAAGCATTGGCAAGAACTTTTGATGAATATTACAGCCCAAGCATTCAAGATGAAATGGAAAAGGCATTAATAAATGTATTGTATGCAGAAATAGTGTCGGAAAAGGTAAGAATTTTTATAATAGCAAAAGAAAATAGGATAAAAGAATTAAAATCTATTGATTTTCAAAAAATCGAGAAACAAATTGAAAAAAAACAAATAACTAAAAATCAACTTGAAGAATTAATTATTCGTCGAGATAAGGCGTTAGAAAAACTTGAAAAAATTCCAGTAGATTATTGCTCAAGAGCAAGGTGGTATTATGAAGAAATAGTAAATGAAGTGTATCAATACCTTACAACTGTTGTTAAAAGTGAGCAATCATCAGAAGCTATTGTAAGTAATGTGTTAGAACGCTTTAAGAGAGATTGCAAAAATATACTTAGTGAAAAGATGGCTATATATACAACATTAGGAGAGTATTTGGTAAAACAAAACCTTATAATCCCAAAAGGTGTTATAAAAGTTTTGTCTCAATTTAATGTCAATGAAACAGAGGAACAGCTTTTGGAAAAAGAGAAACAAGATCTAGAATTACGTATTCATAAGCTGCTTGAAAGCAACTGAGAACTGGTGAAACTCCAGTTCTTTTTTATATTTTTGTGCCATCAGGAAATTCAAAAACAGATACATAGACTGCTCCCAAAGCTGTAGCAATAGTATTTAATTCTTCAGGTGAAAAAGTGCCTCGTTTTATCTTTTGATTAAAGTTTGATGGTGTCATACCTATCGCACGTGCTAATGCCGCTTGGCTTATTCCCTTATATAGCCATATTGATTTTTTGTTCTATTTTCAAGCAAACCACCTCTTTCAATATTATTACTTATTTATATCAAGTGAATAGTAAATGAGATTTATTGTTTAATAAGAGAGTATAAAATATTTTGTGTAAATGAATAAATACAAAAAAGGAAGACCTTTTCTAGTAGAATGGAGTTACCACACAACAATCCATAGAAAAGAGGTCTTCCCTATGAATCAGTTTACAACAGATCTTGTTTAAGCTCTAGTAAAAAAAGAAGATATTACAGAGATTTTTCGTGCGCATTTAGAAATGGCTGTGAATACACTTTTAACGACAGAATTAACCGCATTTTTAGACTACGAAAAGTATGATCGTAGTGGGTTTCATTCAGGGAACTCAAGAAATGGAGCTTATTCGAGAAAGCTTCATACAGAGTATGGCGATTTGATGATTACCATACCTCGCGACCGCAATGGTGAGTTTAAACAACAAACGGTACCACCTTATAAACGCTCCAATGATACGCTAGAATCCTTTGTGATTCATATGTTTCAAAAGGGCGTGACAATGGCTGAAATCTCAGATTTAATTGAGAAGATGTATGGCCATCATTATACACCGTAAACAATCTTTTTACCTACGCTAAAATAATTTTTGGGAGGATTTGAAATGCAAGAAAGTAAAAAAGAAAAATTGTTAAAACTTTATTATTACCATATTGGAGATGGATATTTTTTAGATGCTTTAAATAATTTTAGCAACCGACAGGGTTTTGGTATTGAGGATATTTGGTGCGTATTTTCAAATGAATATGAACCGTGGGAAGAAGACTATTTCGGTGAAACTGGTGTGGCTTATTATTTTGATTCCCCTGCTGTTGAAAAAGACGAAGTTTTAACTTTAGATGAGGAGTCATTCTATAAATACTTGTTAGATGCGAGTGAAGATTATTTAACTCGAAATTTAACTGATGAACAAGAGGTCAAAAAATATCTGAAAATAATCAAAAGTAAATTGAACATTACGCAGATTAAATGGAGTTGTAGGTAAAGAGAAAGAACGATAATTAGGCGATATGACATTTAAACTTACGAAGTGCTGATTAGAGGAAACAAGCCATATTAAAGAAATTAAATAAGCTCGTTGATTTAAATAAAAGATTTGTAAAAAGCTAACAAAAGCACTTGATTGTCTTTTAGGCGACTGGTGCTTTTTGGCATGGGATATTAAAAAAGCTTGAATTTAATGGACAAGAGGAAATTAAAGCATGCTGTGAAGAAAATGGCTGGAACTTGATACATATTTTTAGAGATGAAGGAATGAGTAGAGCTAAATTAAATGAAGAAGCATTGGAAATAGACCGGGTGGGCTTACAGGAGATGTTGGCTCACCTTTCGTCTGTCCAAATACAGTTTGCGTTAGTGCTCAACACAAAGTCGATTATGGCGCTCAGATATTGTGAAGGTGCTAATTCAACGAGAGCTAAAGAAATATGAGGTAAATGTGAAAGCGATTGAACAACCAAATTACAGTATATATACACATGACCCAAATGACTTTTTAGTAAATGGCATGTTAGAACTATTAGACCAATATCAACGTCTTGAAATTGCATTAAAGCTAAGTAGAAGCAGGAAGAAGAAAGCGGAACAAGATGGATATGCAGGTGGCGGTGTGATGTTTGGTTATACAATAAAGAAAGGACAAAAAGTGTTAGAAGTAGATGCGGAGAAAGCAGTGGTTGTACGTAGACTATTTGAATTACGACACTTTTTTAGGCATTGGTCACTCGCTCAATTAACAGAACGGCTTAATGTAGAGGACTATCGTACAGAGAAAGGAAAAATTTTTACGAAAGTACAAGTGAAACGCATGTTAGACTGAGAGAGTTTTTATCGAGGAATATATACATATGGGCAAATACAAGCAAACGGGAATCACCCAGCGATTATGTAACAAAACTACTTACCTCATACAGGGAAAGTTTATTCACAAAAGAAAGACTCATTGCGGCAGGCTGGACGCTTCTGAACGTTATTCCGGTTGGAAAAGTCGTCAGTACTGCTGGAAAAGTAATTAAGTATGGCGGAAAGAAGGTCGTAGAAGCAGTAAAGAAAGGCGGAAAAGCCCTTCTTGATGGAGCGAAGAAAGTGCCAAGTAAAGTAAAAGAAGGCGTATCCTTCCTGGCATCTAAGGCAAAGGGTCTTGGCAATAAAGTAGGAGATCTGTGGAATAAAGGGAAAACGAAAGTTAAAAACGACTTTATAGAAATAGATACGGCATTCAAGCGTGCGGTAAAAACATTGAGGGAGTTTGAGTGGATTCCTGATGGAGGGTCTTCCTTTGCAATGGAAGGTGTAGGCGCGATTTCTGGTGGAGGAAAGAACCTGCTGAAAGATGCGTATCAGTTTATGAAAGAGACTGGGGAGAAGGTTGTTGGTAAGGGTACGGGGGAAGCTGCTAAGTCTGTTATAGAGAAAAAGGAATGGCTTGAGAGTCTAAAAAACACAGAAAACTTTAAGCAAGGGACCAAAGAAAATGCATTAAATCACATTTTTGATGGTGAAATTCTTAAAAATGGAAATGCTAATGGTTTTCATTATGAAGGAATGCCTAATAGTAATGGTAAAGTTGTAGGAAATATTGATCCACCTAGTGAGTTTGGTGCGTATCGTGCAAATATTGAAGTTAGTGGAGTACCAAAAAACCCTAAGTCTACATTTTTTCCAAGGGAATGGACTCCCCAACAGGTTATTGATGCAATTAATGAAGCATTTAACAATAAAGAGGTCTTTAAGAATAATAAATTTAGGGGAAGTACAGATACAGGGATGGTAATTGAAATGGTAATTAAGAAGGATAAGATTGTTTCAGCTTATCCGCTACACTAGAGAAAATGGAATGGGGATATATAGTATGGTAAAGTATAGATATTTACTAGATTTTAAAGAAAATTATAATGAAGTAGTATTAGATTTTAGTCAAGAAAATTCTTTGGAGTTTGCATATATGATAAGCGACCCGCTTGGTTCTGATATATCTTGGAGATTTAATGAATTAAAAAATGATGTAGATAATTATATTGAATTATTAAGGGGACATCTCCCCGAATATCAACATGGAGGAAATGCATCTAGTGTTATATCTTATAGAGACATTACAATAATTGAAGACCCTTTTTATAATGAAGAAGATGAAATTGAACCTATCTGTAAATTAGAGACAATTGAATTTGTAAAAATTATATTAGTATGGGCTTATGAAAATTACAAATACAAATGCAAACGTCAGGTGATTGCCCGAGAAGAGGCAGAGATGGCTATGAATTGGATTGAACAAAAAATGATAGAAGTTAAAAGTATAGAAAATAACGATTAAACATAAGAAACACTGAGAAGCTTATTCCTATAAGACCTTAAGGAATAGGCTTTTTTATACCTAGGCAAGTATATCAAGAATCTTTATAACACTGAAACATTATATTATTTTTATTTGCCTAACGTAGATGGGACGACTAAGATAATTGTTCTCTGCTTAGGGTATCGGTAAAGTTTATCCTACAAGGGAAATTGATACAGCAACTGAAGCTCATATAATTGATAGAGTGAAAGAGCTAAGGGGGAAATTGACTAGTGGATATAAAAAGTCTGGAAACTTTACTCTAGCAGAAGTGGATGTTAATGGTATTGATAAATCAGAGTTTTTTGCTCAAAGTAGCATAGATGAGCTTACAGATAGTTTAAAGGAAAGAGTACCTAATATTTCTTTACAACCTAAAAATCCTATGTTTCATGCAACAGAAGCACTAGACAAAAAAGGAAGTAAGTATTTAAGGAGTTCTGATACAGAGTATAAAATATTAAATGATATTGCTACTCGAAAAGAAATTCGAGCATATAAAAAACAATGGGGAGAACAGGGCATCAAGGTTAATATAGATAAAAAAGGAAACATTCTTCCAGAAAATGTGGAAGCAGCTATTTGATAAAGCTTCTATCGACTATTCAATAGAGTACATTGAAAGACTAAGATTAAAGTACAAATAAGAGGGGAAATTTATATGTCTTTAGATAAGTATAAAAACATGTCTGATGAAGAGTTTAAACAATTGTCTAATGAAGAATTTCAAGATTATGTTAAGTTGAAGAAAGAAGATTTTTCTAGGCATTATAGAAAAATAAATGAAATTACTGTAGATGTTGTATTAAAACCTGAGGAAGCGATAGAAATTGCGAAACAATATCATAAGAAAAATAACTTAGATGGAGTGGTTAATGAAGACACCCATCAACTTTTCTTTGATGAGGCTTATACATTCAAAATTGATAAAGAAAATAGAAATAATGATGATGTAAGACCGGCATGGAGAGTATTAGTAGATTTACCAGAAAATCCTTTTCTTATGGAGGACTATACATTGATTGTGTCTGATAAAGATAAAAAGGTGATGGGGATGCTTGATCCAAATGGACATCCAGTATTCGAAGGAAATGAATTTACGGATGAAGATATCGAATATATTATGAATAATAAGGATTCTGAAAATTAATTAAATTAATAATTTAGTGTGTAGTTTTATAAATAGAATAAATATCGTTATTATGCTATTTTGTGAGTTTCTCGATTACTGGTAAAGAAACATATCCACTTTATAACGTTATTTGTTGAAGCTTTTGTCTATACGATCTGAACTGGAAGATGTGAATAATCTTCCAGTTTTTTGTTGAAATGAAAAACGAGATATAATTTATAGAAGGAAATATAAGCCATCTAGAAAAATTACGAAATATTGTTTAAAAGTTTTAGCAAGCCTCTGAGTTTATTGATGTAAATGATGCTATCAGAACCTTTACCAATATAGAAGCCGTCACTGGCAAAAAACTATCTGCAAAAGAAAGACTCATGACAGGTTGGACGCTTTTAAATTTTGTCCTAGTTGGAGAAGCCGTGAAACTTGCTGGAGTATAAGTGGATTCCTGGTGGGGGACATGCCTTTTCGGCAGCAGGTGTAGGTAAAGTCGGAGATGGAGGACCATAGTCTCTGAAAGATGATGTGTATCAGTTTATGAAAGAGACTGGAGAGAAGGTTTTTGGTAAGGGTACGGGTAAGGATAATATAAGTGATGTTGACATTGATAATTTTAACTTTGGTAAATATTTAAAAAACCACATTGGTGATCCACCTAAAGGAATGAAAGATCCCCATGCACATCACATCCTATTTAAGAAAGGTCGTGGAAAAGCTCAACAAGAGCTTATTAAGGAAGGACAAAAAATATTAAGAGAATTTGACATAGACCCAATTTTTGAAGTTGAAAATTTGACTTGAGCACCAAATAGAGTTAAAGGTCAACAAAGTATTGATGCACTTCAAAATGTCGTAGATGAGATTAAAGCAGTAAAAAATAATGGCGGTGACCGGGATGATATGGTTGAAGCACTTGAAGAATTAGGTAACATAGCCGCTAAAAGGAGATAGTGATAATATGGAAAATATACAACTAGCTAAGGAAATTCGTACAGCTATCAAGCAAAATAATGTTGAAAGAGTAGTTGAGTTAATTGGTTCAGATATGGAACTCTTGAATATGACGATGAGACCATTTGGAACTTTTCTTCATGTTGCAGCCACACATGGAAAGCTTGAAATAGTCAAGCGACTTATAGACTTAGGTGCTGACATAAATAGGCGCGGTGGTATATATGGTGGTGAATCACTTAACCAAGTGGCTTCGAAAGGACAGATTGAAATTGTTAGGTATCTATTGTCTTGTGGAGCTGAAATGGATGTGAGCGAACCGGAAAGGAATCCTTTGTTTGGTGCAATTCAGGGTGGATATGTAGATATTGCAAAACTTCTGATTGAAAATGGAATTGACATTCATGTTAAGTACACAGGAGAATATATGAAAAATATGGATGCATTAGCATTTGCACATGAACAAGGGCAAATAGAAATAGCAAATTTATTGGATTCCGATAAAAAAGAAGAATATAAGGATACTACGCAAAATGGAAAAACTGAGATTTTAGATTATATAACAGAACAGTTTGGTCCCATTAATAATACAATCAGTGAAATCATACCTGGCAGTAAGGTAGCGGTTGATATTCAAGTTATACTGCCATCAAAAGAACACGATTTTATAACTCTTGTGACTACAGGGATGAGTGATTTAGCAATGGATGATTCAGAAGACAGTAAGGGATTTAAGTATGCTGAATTAGTATTAAAGTTACCTGCAAATTGGCCAATAAGTAAAAATGAAATGACGAACAAAGATAATTATTGGCCTTTGAAGTGGCTGAGAATGGTTGCTCACATACCGCATAAATGTGATGGATGGTTAGATGAAGGGGTCATTCTTCCAAATGGGGAACCTCCAATGCCATTTGCTTCTAATACAGCATTATCATGTATTTTGATAAGTAAATCTAAAGAAATGAGAAGTTTTATAGATTCGGAAAATAGAATAATTAATTTTTATACTTTAATACCTATTTATACAGAAGAAAGAATGATAGCTTTACAAAAAGGACATGAATATTTAATAGAAAGATTCGATAAATTTGGTATTTCAGATGTACTTGGTATAAAAAGAGAAAACATTGGTTTGAAAGGATAAGACTAGAGGAATTACTTTTACTTGTTATAACATGTTTTATATGAAAAATCATTATGCCAGTATTCATTGATCTTGGGTGCTGGTTTTTTAAACAGACATACGAGATTGGCTGCAATGAACAGTATAGAACACGATCATATTAGCTACTCGATTTATATTTACATAAGAGAATGACAAAGTTCGTGGCGATAAACATAGGGTTGTAGTACGAAACGCTCATTTTTAACTTGTTTACAGTTAAAGAAATGCTCGAAGATAAACATGGAAGTCATGTTGTGACAATATCAAGTGATAAACCCGATTTAAATGGGATTCCTCCTAAGCCAAGACCAAGTGGACCTTTGGGAGAAAAGAGTGACATTTACTATACTGATCCAAAGAGTGGTAAAGTGACTCACAAATGGGAAGCTAACCTGGTGGAGATGAATGGATAAAACAGTGAATGAAAATTGTTATGTAAAACTGTATTTTTTAGTATTAAGGAGGATATAAATGAAACCTGATTTTTTCTTTATTACAATGTATCCCACAGTATCTTTTAACGAGGAAGAGATATTAGGTCGTCTTTTGGATGTGTTTGAGTCAAATGAAAAATTTACTCCTACTCATTGGGGCAACTGTGAAACGGTACGGGTAGAATATAATCGTGAGGAAATTCTGGAAAAAGTGATTTTAGAGCGTAGAGTATCAGAAGTTCACCTTTATCGTGATAAAGATGTGAAATACAAAGGGAGTTTTCAAGTTAACTGGAGCCATCGCTCATTTTTGGATTTCGAGTTTCATAAATCTATACCCAAAAAATTATGGCCAGCTTTTTTTAAGTTATCTGACCAAATCGCAGAAATTGCGAAACCACGTTATGGAGTAACTCGAATTTTTTGGCCTTTATCCTATCCGTGGAATACCGAACGTGAACGATTACAAATGTGGATGGAAATATCTTCCCAACCAATACCAGTTAGGTTTCTTCCTAACGGTCCCTTAGGGATAGGGGCTAGAACATACTTTAGTGGTCATATTTTAGAAATGTTTGATAAGGAATTATTACTAAATAGTCCAGCTGTGGTATCTGAACTAGATTGGGGCGGCCTTTGTATTGATATTTTAAATAATCCATTAGAGGGTGACATTGATACGTTACTTGATAGTTGGTTACATGTAATGAAATATTTGGAGCCAGCACAAGTAATGGCTATACCAAGTTTTGATGAGGATCGAATGGGTGTATCCTTTTCTCCAAATATTGCTTGGAAGGACTATCTGAAAAGCTAAATGAAAGGAGAGCGTAATAATGAATGAGAAGAATAATGATAGAATAAGAGTGATGGAAATATTAAATAGATCTCAATGCAATGATGAGATTATAGATGAGTTAGATATGAGTGATTTAGACCTTACTTTTTCAGACCTGTCAGAGGTAATGGCAGATCGTATTATGGCAAAACGAGTTATGTTAAGAGCTTCCTCATTAATGAGAGTGTCGTTTCGTGATTGTGATTTTGAGTTGGCTGATTTCAGAAACTGCAATTTAGTAGAAGTCGATATTGCAGATTGTAGGTTTGGTGAAGCGGATTTCTCTAAAGCGAATATGAAATATGCAAAAATAAATATAAGTGATTGTTTCGAAACCTGTTTTGACGAAGTCAATTTTTTTAATGGAGAACTAGTTGGAACAATTTTAAATTATGCTACTTTTCGCCATGCAAATTTATCAGGAATCGATGCGGAACAAGCAGAATGCACTGGAACGGATTTCAGCAGTGCTAATCTTACTGAGGGTAACTTTGAAAAAGCGTATTTGAAAAATGCAAATTTATCAGAAGTAGATGCTAGAAATGCAGATTTTACACATGCAGATTTAACAGGAGCGACCCTTTTAAATGGGAATTTTACGGATGCAGATTTTACCGGTGCTAAACTTGACAATGTAGTTTGGAAGGGAGCCAATGTAGAAGGCGCTAAGTTTGATGGAAATGTTAAGGAACAAGTATTAAAGCTGATCTAGAAGTTTATTCAGAGTCTAAGGAAGTATTACCTGAGTTAGTCACAGATAGTATTGATTTTCTTGAACAAGCTAAAGTTAAAGAAGAAGATGTTTATATTGAATGTGATTAACAAATGGAAGTATTAATCATTATGAAGTGAGAGATAGTGAAATAAAAAGTAAAGGAAATAAACTTTTAACTAGCTAAAAGCATTAAACCGATAAAAAGTCTTAGGTTTAATGCTTTTTTATTTATTATTATTTTAGGCAATCCCCTGCCTAGAGGGAATTTGTTAAACTAAATGAAAGGAGGGAAGTAATATTGAATAACAAGTTAGATTATCTGAGAAAATATGAAAAGAATATTGAAATAGTAGACTTTTCTGCTATAGGTAATAATACACTTAATATACCTGAACAGTGGTTTGATATTTTGGAAGAGGAAAATCAATCTTTAAAAATTGATAAGCTTATTACTATGTGGAATAGTGTGTGTGCATTTGAATTACGGAATACAATCGAATATGTAAGAAATAATTTAGTGACACTAGAATTGTTATATAATGGGAAAGAATATTCTATACTTTACAGCATTAAATCTAGTAAAGGTAAAATTTTGTACTATGAGGGGAAACTAGGGATAGATCTAGATAAAAATGTGGAATTGAAAGCATATTGGGATAAAATACCTAAGTCAGTATGTAAATTCTATGAAAACCTGCATAATGGTTTCTACTATTATGCCAGCCATTCTATGGGGTTGGTTCCAGAAGATGAAGTAACAAATTTTTGTGAGTATGATTGGAGTATTATCGAAGAATTAGATGAACCAATTAAAATCGATGTAAATTCAACTTTTGGTTTCTTTTCAAACGGAATGGGTGTTTATGTAGCAATTGATGCTGAGAATTGTGTAGATGAAAATTCAACTTTGTGGTTTAAAAATAAGCAACCTAAGTACAATTTAAATTTCTGGGATGTTGTCGACGAGTGGATAGTAATTGGCTTTCAATCATAATTTGAGTAGCACATCTTAAACTCTTCTCAGCGATAACTTGATAGCAAAATCTCTACCTAAGTAAGATGTTTTAAACGATCCAATAAAAGATCTTGTATTGTTCGGGAAATATTAAAAATAAAGAGAATCTAAAGAATTAATCTTTCTCTAGATTTTCTTTTCTATTTTTCAAGATTCTCGTGTTGACAATTTTGTTTTCTTTCAGCACTTTAGAACCCTGGCGGATAATTTTGTCTAACCTTTTGTAGTAAAGGTCAACAGCAGTAAAAACAACTCTCTTATAAGCAGATAAGACATTCTGATACGTGATTAAAACATTGATAGAATATAAGTAGATTCTTGGTGGATAAGAAAGTAGGGATTTATGATGAGATACCAAGCGTTAGTTAAGGAGATAGACCCATATATTGAAGAAGAAGTTATAGTAAAAATTCAAGATATTGAACTAACCTGTTTTGCAAATATTTGTCCGTATGAGATAAAACTTAGAGAAATCTATCCTACAGAATTAAGTCTTTGGTTTTTAGATTATTATGAGATTGACATACAGGATGGTCAAGAAAAGCAAGCTATAAAACTAGATGATAGCTTTAAATATGAACTTAAAGGTCTACTCACTTCAGATGGAATACTTGATATAGGAATACCAATTGAAGATGAAATTTTAGAAGACTATGAACATCTATATGGAAAATACATCAAATTAATAGTTGATAGGATAAATATAGAATTTTTATAGTATGTAAAATTAAAATGTTATATTTAAAATAAGAGGATAAATTTTTAAGTTTACAGTTACAATGATTACAGTTCGAAAACATAGTCTTATTGAAAAGAGAGTCCCTTTTCAGTAAACCGATAGAAGTATACCTCATAGGGTGAATTTTTCCTGTAGAGTATACTTTTGGGGGTTTAAGAGGAATGAAGAGCTAAGCTGGAAGATGTAATTATTCTTCCAGTTTTTTTATGCCATCAATGTTTATATGTGAGTGAAAAATCCTTGGATCATGCAAACATTGGTGACTTTACTAGAAACCCTAAAACAGGAGAAATTTCAAAAATGAAGGGTGGTGGGCATGGTCAAGATAATATAGACTTTCTTAAACAGAACGGTATCGAATAAAATATTGAAAAAAGCTACCCTAATGGGGTAAGGATAGGCAATGTACCAGGTCATAAGTCTCCAGGGAAAAGAACGGGTAATGGCCAAGCATGGTTTCCTGAAAATTGGTCTAAGGAAGATATAAGGAAAGCTGGAGAATATGTGACAAATATGCCTGAACACAAGGATATTGCGGATGGTGTAACGATATTTGGCGATTATAATGGTGTTAGGATAGGGGTAATCAAAACTAATGAAGAGATAGGAACTATTTTTCCTGATAATATGTTACAACCGTAATTTTTACAGGGAGGTTTTAGTTAATGTTTGAGGAAAAAGTAAGGGTGGTCTTAGGTGCGCGAGCATTACTTGATGATAATGACCCAAGAATTGAGCAGAAATGGGAAGAGCTAATAGCCTTACTGAGTGAAAGCGAAAACTTAACTTTGAATTTCTTACAAATATGTACAAAAAAGGAGCTCTTATTATTAAGTGAGGTTTTCGAAGAAGTGGCTTATAATTTGCAAAGTAAAAAGTATATTGAGTTACTATACTCCTTAGATCAAAGATATCCAGACTTAAATTTAAAGAAACATATACAAATTGCTGAGAGCTACATGGACTAAAATTAGGTGATTAATATCATTGAATTCCACAACTCATAAGAAAAAACAGTGTAGGAGATAAGAAAGTGTATACAGTTGAATTAATCATAAAAAATGGATTTGACTGTAGTTGTACTACATTGTTTGTTGGTAGATAGTATAAGTTAATTTCCTTTTTAGAAGTAATAAATTACTAGTACACAAATTGTTGAAAGATTAACGGATAATGAAGCATTAATTAAAATTGATTTTGGTAAGTATCTTAGAGGACTAATAGGTGACCCACCTACTGCTATGATAGATCCACATGCACATCATATTCTATTTAAAAAAGGTCTTGGCCAGAAGCAACAAGAACTTGTTCGAGAAGGTCAAGAAATATTAAAAAGGTATGGAATAGAACTGATAATTGGTAAAGGAAATCTTGTTTGGGCACCAAATAGAATTACAGGACAACACGGTATAGAACGTCTTCAACATATTGTTGATAAGTTGAAAGAAGTAGATAGTTTTGGTGGAACTCGTGAAAAAATGGTTGAAATGCTTAAGCTACTAGGTGAAGAGGCTGCATCAATGAAATAAAGATATTTTAGGAGGATTCTATGAATAATAAGGAAAAAGCAATAAAAATCTATGATTTAATTAAGAATGGTGATATAGAACAAGCGAAAGAGATAATTATTACTGATAAAAGTTTGCTTGATTTTGTAACACCTTTTGGAATGTGGCTACATGTTGCGACTAGAGCTGGTAAACTGGATATGATAAAATTTCTAGTTGAATCTGGTATGGATATTAACATAAACGAAGGTGTACCAAAGTCAACTCCTATTGCACATGCAGCTAGTGAAGGTGAAATTAGTATTGTAGAGTACTTATTTGATAATGGTGCAATATTAGATGTTAGTGACCCAAATAGAAACCCTCTATTCTCAGCGATTTATGGTGGGCACCTTGATATTGTAAAGTATTTTGTTCAGAATGGTATTGATATTACTGTTAAGTATACAGGGGATACTATGAAAGATATGGGAGCTTATGAATTTGCTATTGAAAGAGGGCAAACAGAAATTGCTGAATATTTAAAGCAGAAGATGGATGAAAAAGAATAGGTTGTTAAAAAGTAGATACTCCATGATGGTTGTACCATCATAGAGTATTACGGTGAACGGAAATGAAGGTCAACTACCCACCACTTAAACGCTAACGCGTTTTGAAGTGGGGGCTTGTAAAAAGCCTTGGTTGTCTAGCCTCAGCCTTTTGTAGACTACGTTCGTAGGTTGCATACCCAAGAATAATTTCCTAGTTCTTGGCTCTATGGTGGCTCTGTAACAGTTCTGGTTGGGAAGGAACGGTCAACCACAAGCCTTCTTTCATAAGAAGTTGCTAACACCTACAAACATTGGCGAAGGGAAACAAACTCTTAGGAGGGACAAAACATGCGTGTATTTGTCAAGAATTTACGTGGAGAACCGCTCATGCCTTGCAGTACTCGTAAGGCGCGGCTTCTTCTCAAACAAGGAAAAGCTAAGATTATAGGTTACACACCGTTTACCATTCAATTGCAATATGCGACTGGTGAAACAGTACAACCTATTACAATCGGTGTCGATAGCGGTGCAAAATATGTGGGGATCGCAATTACAACAGAGGAAAAAGTACAAGCGAAAGGAACCATTGAGCTACGTCAAGATATCAAAGAGAATCTCACCCTCAGAGCTACATTACGTAGAGGTAGAAGACAACGTAAAACCCGCTACCGAAAAGCGCGCTTTCTCAATCGAAAAAAGAAAGAAGGCTGGCTTCCCCCATCGATTCAAAGTCGAACCGATAACATCATTCATTGGATTGAGACATTCAAATCGCTATTACCTTCACCAAAAATCATTGTAGAAGTCGGCAAGTTTGATATACAAAAACTAAAGAACCCTGATATACAAGGGAAAGCGTATCAACAAGGAGACGCATTTGGCTTTTGGAATACAAGATACTATGTATTTGCGAGAGACCATTATACATGTCAAATCTGTAAGAAAAAAGGTGGCATTTTGCACACGCACCATATAATTGAGCGACATAAGGGTGGTTCAGATAGGGCAGAGAACCTCGTAACAGTACATGAAGATTGCCATGAAAAATTCCATCAAGGAAAAATTAAGCACGTTTTTAAGGAACCAAAACAGTATAAAGAGACCGCCTTTATGAACATTTTGCGGCTTCAAATCATGAAGCGTTTAGATTGTGAGATCACGTATGGAAGTTGCACAACACCGAAGCGAAAAGAATTAAGATTATCAAAAACACACTATAACGATGCCATTGCGATTACCAATCCGAAACAATTACAAGAAGATCAGCAAAGTGGTGAGTTTCGCATCAAACAATTTAGAAAGAAAAAGCGTTCTCTTCATGAAGCAACTGCAAGAAAAGGAAGAAAAACGAAAAATAGAATAGCGAAGCGAAATAATAAAAATACACCGTATGTAGGCACAATGTATCTAGGTGATAAGGTGAAAGCGTTTGGACAAATAGGATTCGTGACAGGATTTACAGGGAAGATGGTGTATGTGCAAGATATAAATGGTCATTATATACAAAATCCTGCTAAATCTTATAAGCAAGTGAATATATCGGATACTGAATGTATGCACCACAATCATAATTGGTTATTCTTACAAGTCAGTTAGGCGATGTCTAACCGAAATTCATCCCCACCTTATCGCTTGGCTATCGCCCGTCACGCGCTTGATGATGGGGGCTTCTTTCGGGAAGTACATTAAAGGGGTTACTGAAGTAGAGAACAATATGCCTGAACTAGATATGGCTGGTAATCCAAAAGGTCCAGGAATTTATGGAACAAAAGTGCATAGGAAAACTATATATGATCCAAAACTTATGTCCGATAAGGAATTTGTAGAAAAGGGTATGGAAGCTGCGAATGACGCGCTTTCAAAAGAATCTTCTGGTGTTCTTCCTCGTGAATGGATTGGGGTAGATTCTAACGGTATAAAATGGAACGGGTATTTTGAAAATGGAAAGATAACTTCCTTCTTTCCAACTAACTAAAAAGTGAGATCTACTTATGTTTGAATTAATTAATGCTAATGATTTAATAACCCCGGAGCATCTGCCAATAAAAAATCTATTGGAATCTTCTTTAATGTCTAATTGTTTTAAATGGGTGTTAGAAAATTTAAGTGATGGAAATGGGTGTGGATTGGATTATTCTGGAGGATTTACCTTTTGGAGTGATTTAGATGACTATGACAAAACTTTTTACGAAGAAGAGTTCACAGGGGTTGAAGTGGACTATAGGGATAGTCAAGTAGTGATTGATTATGAAACTATTTATAAGTATTTTCAAATTGCAGTCAGCAATTATTTAAAAACATCTCCGAACGAAAAAGAGGAGTTTTATCAGCTTCTTTCCAAAATGAAAGAAGTACTTGGATTATAAGTAAACGTCAAGTAACTTCAAAATATACAATAAAGATTGATTTTAGAGTTACTTGACGTTTACGTATCAAGTAGTTGCCTCATGTGATTTTGAAAATGAGCTACCACATAAAGGTGGGTATAACCAAAAAATAAATTATTGAAATTTATAATTGTAATTGGCTATTTTGCTAGATTCTAAAAGGTGCTTTTTGACAGAGTCATATTTTATCGGTAAAAAGGAGTAGAGCAAATGGACGAGAAAATAATTGGAAAACTAAAAAAACATGATTTGTTTGTGGAAACTACTGGGAAAGAAGGAGAAAAGCTAGTATTAGATGAATTTGATTTACGAAAAATAAATTTTTTAAATTTAGATTTATGGGAATGTGTTTTAACTGATTGTAATTTAGAGGGGCAGAAAATTACTAATATGGATTTTTATAGATCTGAATTATATTCATCAAATTTTAAAAATACCACAATTATTAATAGTAATTTTTTAAAAGCAAGGGCTGATTACACAGAATTTAAAAATGCCACAATAAGTAAAACAGATTTTTCCAAAGCAGATCTAATGGAAGCAGATTTTTCTGCATCTAGCATAGAAGAAACTAGTTTTGTTTTTAGCAATTTATATAAGGCAGATTTTAGTAATTCGGTGTTAAAAAATATAGATTTTGATGCTGCATTTTTAGAAGAAACAATTTTCTATCAATCTAGATTAATAGGTTTACAAAATATGGATAAGGCATTGGCGAAATCAGTGAATATAGGAACAGCAGAAAAACCTTGTATTTTGATAGATGAGGAAGCTAAAAAATGGTTAGAATCACAGGTTTCCACTTGTTAAAACACCGCGGATAAAACAAGCATCTTTTTATAAGAGTAAGTGAAAATATAGCTTGTACGTTAATCGGTGTAATAGGTGATGTAGATCGATTTAATACATATAAAGAATTCAAAAAGTATCTTGGCGTATCAGTTGAGAATTCTCAGTCTGGAACATCAGTACATACAACAAAACAAACCTATAGTGGCGTCCGTGATGCACGTCGAGTACTTTATCAGATGTCTATAATGATGTTAGCAAATGGAAAACGGAAACCAACTGTTTTCAAAGCATATTATGATCGTAAAGTTGATGAAGGTATGATAAAGAAAAAGGCAATTGGTCATCTTTATGGTAAAGTTGCAAATCTAATCTATACCATTTTAAAAAGTGGCCAGAAATACAATCCTAAAATACATGCGGCTGCTTGTGGGGTTGATTGGGATGAAATATATAAGTTAGAAGAAAGAGAAAAGCCTGTGTTATTTAACTAAAGGTGTAGGAGAGTTGAAGAAATAAAAGGAAAAAAATGATTTCCAATGATGAGATTAGAATTTGTATCTAATATGATGATTTGGGAAGGAAATCACTTGAATATTACTAAAAATAATGGTTTAGAGTTTCTTGAATTTATAATTACCGAGGAAGAAGACATTTTTAAATATCATCGAATAGCTGGCTCTTTTTCAGTAATAAAATGTGAAGATAAATGCCTTCTGTGTTATAACATTTGGCGAAAACAATGGGAATTACAGCTGGTCGTAGGGAAGGCGATGAAACACCAAAAGAATGTGCAATAAGAGAGCTTTATGAAGAAACTGGGCAAATAGTATCTGATTTGAAATTTCGTGGGTTATTAAAAGTCAAAAATATTGTAACTGGGGAATTTAAATATAATCCTGTTTACTTTACTACAATTGAAACTCTTCAACCGTTTAGGAAAAATGAAGAAACATCCAAAATAAAACTCTGGGACCTAAGAGAAGATATAGGCTACATTGATTCGATAGATATTAGGATATTAGATTTTGTGTGAATTAATACCAAGCCTTTTCAACTAATGGGTGCTTTTCTTGAATAAGCAACGAACATTATTCATTCCCCTAAGTCTATTGAAAATGAATAAATTCCTACTTTTTATGTAGAAAGTAGGAATTATTTTTCGTAAAAGATTTGTCTTTTTTCTCAAAGCACTACACTACATTTAAAAATCTAAGTTTTATTCAACAATAGCGCCCTTTAATGGAATAACAAAAATAGAAACACAAGATGCAAATAAGCTTATTATCTTCAACTAACACCACTCATTAGTTGACATACATTATTTCACATTCTTCAGAAGTAAAGCCTCCTAGTCCTTTTATATAAAAATGACCTCCATTACATATGATAAGGTCATTTTTTTGATTAAACTTAATTTCCTGTTTGAGAGATTTGATTAACAATTTGGCTTAAAGCTTCGTTTATTGGTGTAGCAGGGCGACCGAGTAATTTTTCTAAATCGTTACTTTTTATCTCTAATCCACCATCTCGAATACCTTTTTGCGTATTTACGAGCATAGGAAGATAGGCTTCTGGTACCCCTGCACCTTTCATAATGTCGGCATAAGTAGCATCATCGACTTGTTGTACATGGACTTCTTTCCCTAATACATCTCCAAGAGCAGATACTAATTCCTCTTGAGTCATTAGCTTACCGGAAAGCTCGTAAATTGTATTCTCGTGTCCTTTCCCAGTCAATACCTTTGTTGCTGCCTCCGCTAAATCTTGTCGAAGTACCCAGCCTACTTTTCCTTTTCCTGCTGATGTAACCCAAGGTGCTCCTGCCATCGCGCCTTGTATGCCTCCAATTTCATTTTCAAAATACCAATTGTTGCGTAAAAATGAGTAGGGAATACCTGTTTTCAAAATAGCTTCTTCTCTGGCTCTATGAGATGAAGCGAGGAAAAATTTACTTTCACTTGCATTTGTTACACTAGTATAAGCAATAAATTTCACTTGAGCACGTTGAGCAGCAGCTACGGCATTAGTATGATGTCTCATCATTGTTTCATGATCCCCAAACGTAGATATAATTAAAAGTCGATCAATTCCTGAAAAAGCAGAATCTAATGTTTTTGGTTGATCAAAATCTCCGTGTCGAACTTCCACTCCGAGAGCTCGCAACCCTTCTGCTTTCTCTGGATTTCGAACACTAACAGCCAACTCACTCGCTGGTACATTTTTTAATAATGCTTCTACAACCTTTGACCCTAATTTTCCTGTTGCACCTGTAACTAATATTTTCATTTTCTTTCCCTCCAATTAAATTTTCATATTGTATTATGAAGCTTAGGTATATACTATATCCATAGTCACAATTATAAAAGTAGGCATTTTTTTGTGACATAGTCACAAAAAAAGTACCATTATGAGAGAGAGGGAAAATACAATCAATGGCTCGATTTAATTTTCAAGGAGAACCGCCTCCTGAAGAACAAGAAGAAGTATGCTCTTTGACACTTATTCAAAATGTAATCGCTGGAAGATGGAAAATTATTATTTTATGGTATCTAAGTCGGCGAACAAGAAGATTTAACGAACTTCAAAGGTTGTTACCGGGCATTTCAAAAGGAATATTGACAAGACAACTGAGAGAGTTGGAAGAGGACGGAATGGTTCACAGAGAAGTGTATAAACAAGTTCCTCCTAAAGTAGAATACTCGCTAACAATACAAGGGAAAGGCTTTATACCAGTATTGGACATTATGGGAGAGTGGGGTAAAAAATATATGGAGAAAAAACAAAAGGAATTAAATTAGTCCACACCAAGTTAATGAAAAAGGGCTATGGTATAGATTATAGCCCTGTCTTATGTAAATTACCTCTTTTGTAGCCTTGGAATAAAGTTTGATTAAATTAACTTAATAAACCTTGATAAAAGAACAAATAAAAAAAGCATGTTTTGAAAAAAATTGATCAAAACACGCTTTTTTTATATTCAATTAAATCATCCTTTTATAAAAAAGTTTGATAATTTTTGTGATTCTTGCTCAATTAAAGCGCCCTTTAATAGAATATCTGTTTTTTTAATGATTTTGGGTAAAGCATCTTCGTTTGACAAAAGCTAAATCTGCCATTATCATCAACTCGAACTTATTTATGGGAGTGATAAAGATGAAAATTTATGTTGATGCAGATGCTTGTCCGGTAAAAGATATTATTATCTCTGAAGGTACGAATGCTGAAATTCCTGTTATCCTTGTTACTAGCTTTTCTCATTTTTCTAATGTGGAACAACCATCAGGAGTGGAAAAAATTTATGTTGATTCTGGAGCAGATGCTGCGGATTATCGGATTATGAAGTTAGCAGAAAAAGGAGATATAATCGTTACGCAAGATTATGGTCTTGCTTCGCTAGGTTTAGCAAAAGGGTGTACGGTTCTTCATCATAATGGGTATAGCTATACAAATGAAAACATTGACCAATTATTACAAACACGTTATTTGAGTGCAATGGCTCGAAAAAGCGGAAAGCGTACAAAGGGGCCGAAACCATTTACATCAGAAGATAGGGAGAAATTTAGGGAGCTTTTTAAAAGAGCGATTTCACTTTAAAAAAGAACCGTCCATAGATAAAAGAAATGCATATTCTCCAGATGGAGGACTATACATTGATTGTGTCTGATAAAGATAAAAAAGTGATGGGGATGCTTGATCCAAATGGACATCCAATATTTGAAGGAAATGAATTTACGGATAAAGATATCGAATATATTATGAATAATGAGGATTCTGAAGATTAATTAAATTAATAACTTAGTGTATAGTTTTATAAATAGAATAAATATCGTTATTATGCTATTTTGTGAGTTTCTCGATTACTGGTAAAGAAACATATCCACTTTATAACGTTATTTGTTGAAGCTTTTGTCTATACGATCTGAACTGGAAGATGTGAATAATCTTCCAGTTTTTTATTGAAATGAAAAACGAGATATAATTAATAGAAGGAAATGTAGTAGGAAAACTAGCTAAAATAGGAAAAGGAGTTAAAATGACCGCTGATGCGGTCGAAGCTACTAAGGCTGCTAAGGGGGCGGCTAATGCTGGAGAAAAAATTGTAGGTACTGAACATAGCATAATAAAACCTACTCAAGAAATAGTTAATAGAGAGAGAGTAGACTTTTATAAAGAAAAGCTACTTAATGATGAAAAAATAGAACCAGTTGAAGTTTATAAAATAGAGGGAAAAGGCCAATATTTGCAAGAAGGACATCATAGATATGTAGCCAGTGTAGAAACAGGAATACCTGTAGAAATAAAAGAATTACCTCATAGTGGGTCAGCTGGTATGCCTAATTGGAAATATGTAGAATGGAAAGAATATATAAATGAGAAACAGTTCTAGGAGGATTAAAGTATGGGAGTAGAGGCATATAGAGTAGCTGTAAATATAGAAAAAAAAGAAAATAAGCAAGTTATAAAAGAAAAATTATTAGAGTTAGGTGGCATATTGATAAGTGAAGATAATATTTATGGAAGAATAGATATAGACTTTTATTATCAAGAAGGAATAATTGAGATATTAATGGAGAATCCATATGAAATCCATAAGGGATTATATGGTGAAGACAATATAAGTAATGTTAAAAATCAATTAAGAGTATATATGAGAATAGCAAAGCCAAATTCTGAAAAGATAATTGATAAGTTAATGGAGTTATTGGCTAATATAGATTCTTGTTTTGGGATTAAAGGGATATTAGACTTAATTACAGGAAAAAAGATAGATGTATATAATTATACTGAATTTAAAGATGATTTTATAAAGTCAAAAATAGAATTTGAAATATATTATTCTGGAATACCATATCCAATAAAATGCCACGATGTATTTCCTAAGTATAGAGAGATAATGAAGAACAAACAAAAAGATTATGAATAAAATTTATAAAAAATAATTTTAGCGTAACATAGTAATTTTAATATATATATTGATAATAAGAAAACCGTATAATATTAATAATGCAGTAAGATGTAACAAAAGTAAAAATCAAATATATATATCATAGTAATAATGAAGGAATTGAAATTAAAAATTGAAAATAGAACAATAACTAAAAAGGAATATGAATCTTATATATGGAATAAAAAGTTTGCTTCAGGAAGAGCGAAGGGCGTTGAAGATTTTTGGAGTATGGAACGGAAAAGAATACTTAATAATGAAGCATATACAAGAGATTGGAGTCAAGAACAGATTAATGATATTTTAAATCATAAGACACCAAAATTTAATGGCAAACCAATACAAGGTCATCATACTTATAGTACTTCGCAATATCCGCATCTGGCAAACCGTGGAGAAGTAATTTATCCAGCAATGTTTAATGAACATTTTAAAGGTTGGCATGGGAGGAGATGGAAAAATAGTCTTCCAGGAAAGCGAATTTAAAAAATTATTGATTTTTGATAAAAGGGCGGAGGGAAAATGAATAAATATCCTGTAATTTATATGACTGTTATAGATGATTCAAATAGGAATAAATATATATCTTCAATAAGAAAAGTAATAAAGTCACCTATAGGAGTAAAATGTACCCTTTGTAAAGGACATTTAAAAAAAGCCTAGGCAGCTTGAAGAAGATGATCTCTGTATTGCACAGGAGTCATCTTTTTTAAATTCCATTGATATCTGTAATAATTGTAGTAGATCATATATTGTTTAATTTCTTTTTTTAATTCATCTAGAGTTGTACATGCTTGAATAGAAGCTTCATCTTTAAGATGGCCAAAGAAAGATTCTTGGGGAGCGTTATCCCAACAGTTTCCTCTTCTTGACATGGATTGTTGTAATCCTAGTTTCTTAACTGCTTTTTGAAAATTAGGGTGCGTATACTGAATTCCCTGATCTGAGTGAATCAAGGCATCTTTGGCTTTCTGAAAGTTTTTGTTCCTTTTTAACTTTAGAAGAGTATCTGTAGCTAATTTTACAGTCATACGTTCTGATATATGATGGGCTAAAATTTCACCAGTTGAACCATCTTTAATGACTGATAAGTAGGCTTTCTGACCTTTTCCATAAAATAAATATGTGATATCTGTTAGGAGGACTTTACCAGGGATTCCTTGCTTAAATTGGCGATTCAATAGGTTTGGCACAACTCGATGTTCTTTTGTAGCTTTCCTAATTCGTCTATAAGGATTTGCCTTTCTAATTGGGCATATAATGTCGTATTTCTTCATGATTCGTCGTATACGTTTCAAATTGTAGACAACCTGAAATTGACCCGCCAAAGTCATTTTGATTTGGCGAGCCCCTTTCTTACGACCTTTGAAATGGAAGGCTTTTAGGATGAGCCCTTTTACTACCTCATCCTTTTCATCTTTTTGATGTCTTCGTTCCTGTGATTTCACAGAGAAATAGTTATAATAACCGCTTCTTGAGACACCGGCTATTCCACATAGGTATTTCACCATATGTTTGAGTTGATATGTTTCTATCACTGAACGAATCAGGATATATTTTTGGCTAGAAAGAAGGACTACTTTTTTAGCCCCCTTTCTATCAAACGAATCTTTTTTAACAGTTCATTTTCTGCCTTTAGTAAGTTAATTTGAGCTTCTAAGCGAGCGTTTTTCTCCTCTAGAGTCAGTTCTCTTTCTCTAGAACGCTTTGAATTTCCAAATCTAGTGTCACGTAGGCCGCTAATCCCATTTTCATTGTAAGCCTTTTTCCATCTTTTACTCGCTGCCTTAATTCTATCCATTCCTAAGATTTCTACATCAAACCCACATTCTTCAAAGATTTGTCTTGGAAACTTGCCTTTCTCTTTTTCCTCAATACATATACGCTTAAATTTATCCGTATATGTGATACTTTTTGAACTGACAGATTTAACATATTGATTAGATGATAACAGCTTAATTTCTTTCTCTGTAAAAACCTTTTTACTCATAAATTTCCCCAGTCTTTATGTTTTTCTTAATTATATACAAAAACCCTATAGGGAGACTTTTTTAGTGTCTACTCTATAGGGTACATTTTAGAGACATAAAAAATCAAATTGAAAATGGCTTGCCTGTATTAAAATGCAATTATATTAATTACCCAGAGGAATTAGAAGCTTTGTATTCATTAGGAATCCAACTTAAATTACTTGGAGCTACCTTGACTATTTTTGAAGATAATAGAGAAGTATCTTTAGAAATAGTAAAAAATCAGATTGAATCACATAAAAAAATTTTGGAACAAATAGCTGAAATGGATGAACTAGAATTGGATGATGAATAAAATTGAAAGATGATTTTTACCCATAAAGAAAAAAGTTAAAAATTAGAATAAGAAAAGTTTATTCTAAAGAAAGACCTTACCATAGTAATTACTTTTAAAAAAGAATACTGTGGTTTTTTTGTTATTTTACTAGATTCTACAGAATAAGAAAAAATTCAATTTGATTGCTGAATAAAATATTAATTCAAATTGTAATAATAGATTTGATAAAAGAAGGAATATAAATTGAAAAAGAGAGAAGTTAGAAGGTTTTTGGTAAGGATACGGGTAAAGGTGCTTCGGGTAGTAATGGAAGGGATGTTCCGCCTGTCTTCAAGCAAACTGAATTTGTCAGTTCATATGAAGCAAGAATTAATCAAACACCTGCGAAAATAAATGAAAACGTCAGTTTTGAAGGAACAAGGAGGGAATCGCTACCTTCCCTTAAGACACCACCTGAGCCAAAATTAAAACAAATATTAAATGAAGCGGGTATTGATGGTATACAGTATAAAAATGGAGTTCCCGATTTTTCACCAGTATCAAAAGCACAGGTGGAAATTGATCATATGGTAGGTGGAACTGGTGAATTTGAATCAACACAGCAAGATAGCAAGACGTCTTAATTTCACATAAGCTGATGAAAAATTGGCTGAGCAACTTAATAATTCTCCTGAATTAGCACGTCGGTTTGGAATGGAATCTGGTGGAATTACATAGAAACAAATAGAAAAATATCGACGTAAAAACAATTTAACTTGGTATGAATTGAATGATGTAAAGACAGTGCAGCTTGTACCGACAGAAATAAACAGTAAATCTAGGCATCTTGGCGGAGTAGGCGAAATTAATGCGGGGGCGTTTATTCAAGGGGGATTTTCAAGTATATAATAAGGAGATGTTAAAATGACAATAAATGATGAAGTTTTTGGAGAACTTGATTATCAGTATACATGGGTAGGAGACAGAACGATAAAGTTTTTAGGAAAGGACACAGAGATAGCATTATTAGTAGGAGGTACAGAAGATGAAAAATTTGATGACGGGCAATACGTGGCATACAACTCATTAATGGAAAATTGGGAACAAATCCAACATAGCATATTGCAACCAATTTTAGATTATTATAAACAAAAAAGGCATGAACTCGGTTATGATGTTGCATTTAATGAAGACTACCCACTAATTGAAACAGTTGATCGATTAATAGAACATATAACATTAGTAGGTATTTCTGTTCCGTATGATTTCCTTCGCGAAGGACGTGATATAGGAGTATCATTTGATTGTTCGTGGGATGAAGAAAATGGTTTAGGGGTGCGTCTCATAAATGAAAAAGTAGATGAAGTAGGCTATCAAGATGTTGCGATTTAAATATCACTATTTGCTAGGAATACACATAACAGAGTATAAATGATTGGTTTGCTTTGGAAGTTAATAGCAAAAAACAGCAGGGATAAATACTAAACATCTCTGTTGTTTTTTATGTACAAATGGAATAAATTAATCTTGAAAATTATTTCTATCGTACATACTATTTAAGTGATTTGAAAATGTAGTTTGCTGTAATTCTATTGGTTCGTCTAAATTCAGCATTTAGCTTCTGAAAGGAGGTAAGTAATACTTTGTTAGATTATATTTGGTTTGATGACAAGTCACCCATTTTAAAGCAAATTCCAAGCAATTTTAAATCCGCAGCAATATTACTCCACCCTTTTATCCAAATGCCATCAGGGTGGGAGAAAACAATGAGATATAACCCCTACCAACATATATATCCAAGTGATGAAGAGATTTTTAATATTGGTAAATCAGTTTCTTGGCGGGAAATTATGTCTTATAGTGGTTTAAATTCATACAAAGAACTAGCGTTAGCCTTGTTAACCTCCATCTTTGCTTTCAAGAAAGAATATGGAAGAGAGGATTTAGCGAATAAGTTAAATTCAAATCTTAAACCAGACCTTTACTATCCAACAGAAGATAGTACATCCATATTTTTGTTGAATAGTTTGCTGAAAGTTATTGGCTCAAAAGGAGCTAATAAATTATATTTCTCAGAACCAATCTTCGATAACAGTGGATTATTAAATATAAATGATATTACTCCTATAGACATATGTAACCTATCAGACAAGGAGTTAATTGTGACTGATGAATATATGGATTATGCTTTTATGAGTTTGTATGACTCCTTTACAACCTTGTTATTTGCGAAAGAGGAAGACATTGAGTATATTGTTCAGTCGATGAATTGGGAAGCTGTAATATGTGACCAAAGAACGTTTATTAACTGGTATTTTTAAATAAGGAACTTCCAAATTAGAAGTTCCTTTAAACATTATGAAAAATCAACACTATAATTTAACAGAGCCAAATGAAAAATAGATATAATTAATAGAAGGAGATTTAAGGCGTCTAGGAAAACTATGAAATATTGTTTGAAAAGATGTTATTGCTGATACTGCTATTGGAGAAATTGCAATTACCCATGATAAAGTATTTATTGGACGTATTGAAGGTATAACTAAAAGATTAAGCATGTTTAACCTACGAGAAGTAGAAGATGAATTAACTGAAGAAGAAATAAAAGACTTAACCAAACGAATAAAAAAAGTCATAGATGGATTAAAAAGTGTGGAGATTGATTATAATCCATCAGCTGAATAATGATATTTATAAGAGATTGATTACATAGCTGGTTATATAAAAATTCGAAAACTACATGAAGGTTCTACCATCATGTAGTTTTGTTTTAATGCTAGGATAGTATGACAAGAACGATAATTAGAAGAGATGATATTTTACTAGGTTGGAGCTTTATGCATGGCATAGACAACTAACGAACGAGATCGAACAAGCTTGTAGATTTAACGTTACCTTATATCAAAGTCTCGTTAACTCCCCAATAATGAGAGATTTTGAAACTCAAGGCAGAACCGCTGTTGAGATTGGACAAACTGTTCAGTATTTGGTTACACCTATGTATAAAGGAAATAATCTAGTACTATGTGGAGTTATCATAGAAGCTACAGGGAGTGGAGGATTTAATTTATTTGTAACAGTATTAAATAGAAAATAAGGAGATTAGACGTATGAACCTGTTTGATATTTTGACAGTAAATAAAAAAGACTTTAAAAGTAATAAGCAAGAGGAATGGGACACTGTGGAAAAAAATCTAGGTATGATATTGCCTTTAGATTACAAAAAGTTTATTAATAAGTATGGCACAGGAAGCATCAATGATTTTATTTGGATATTAAATCCTTTTAGTGAGAATGAGAATTTAAACCTTATAAAAAAAGGTCATGTAATTAGAGAGGCATATGCTTATTCTAAAAAACAATTCCCAGATGACTTTATTCATAATGTCTATCCCGTTAATAATGGATTATTACCATGTGCTATTACGGATAATGGTGATGAAATATATTGGTTAACAAATGAAGAGTGTGATCAATGGAGAATTATTGTATATGATTCACGTTCAAATGATTATTATGAATATAATAATAGTATGACAGAATTTTTATACAAAGTTATCTCTAAAGAAATAATATGTCCTGTATTTCCAAACGATTTATTTAAAGATGGCTGCCAATTCATAAACCTATAATTCAAGTGTAAAATAAATATAGAAAATTCTTTTGATTCGGCGTCAGATTTAAGGGGAGGATTCTAATTTGGAAAAGCTAAAAATAAAACTAGATGAGATTATAGACTTTGATATGAAAAAGGAACGTCAGATTTGGGAGAAAGAAAGCATTACAAAGATTGAGGAGAAATACAGCTTGTCTTTACCTGAAGATTACATTTTCTATTTGAGATTCTACGGTAATGATTATATAAAAGATGATTATCGTTTTAAGCCTACGATTTCTTTACCAAAAAATATTAGGCAGTCCACCTTTGAATTAGATTCTATTTTTGGACTAGGGGATCATGCCAACAGTTTTGAAAAAAAGCTAGAGTTTTATCAAGAAACGTTACCTGCAATCATATTTCCAATAGCTGATTTGCCGGGTGGAGATTTGGTTTGTATGGAAAAGGAAAGTAACAAGATTTATTTTTGGTTTCATGAGTTGGAAGGCGAAAATATCTTCTTGGCTGCTGAAAATTTCCAGGAATTTATTGTGAGTTTTCAGCATGAACAAGTGGAAAGAGCAAATCTCAACAATATTAAATTGAATTTAAGTAGTGAATTAGATAGTGCCTTGAGAAAAGCTGCTGAAAAATATAGGAAGTGAAATTTCAGAAAAAAACCTATTTCTTCAAGGGACGTTATTCAATATTCGGAAATTTTGTTTTTATAGCTTGTTTATTGAATATAAGAGTGAGAGCAATCCGCTTTGACTAAATGTCATTGCGGATTTTTATTTTCTCTATCTTCAGGTTTGATTTTCCATACGTCAAAAGCCAATAAAATAGGGGATTTATGGAACAAAGGAAAAACAACAGTTAAAAAAGCCCTTGTTCAATCAGATAAAAAGATCCAACATGCGATTAAAACATTGGTAGAATATAAGTGGATTCCTGGAGGAGGATCTTCCTTTTCGGTAGCAGGTGTAGGTAAAGTCTGAGGTGGAGGCTCACACTCTCTGAAAGATGCGTATCAGCATATGAAAGAGACTGTGGAGAGAGTTAAAAAGAAACCATATTCAAATTTTAAAAGAAGACCGTCATATGGAAAGGTCAAGTGGATAAGGTTTGGGAAGATGCAAAGCAAGCTGATGGTAGAGTGTTTAATCTCAATACAGGTGAAGAATTATTTTGGGATAAAAGTAGATCTAGGGCTGGTCAATGGGATATGGGTCACATTCCTGAAGTAAATATAGTGAATATCATCGAAGGTATATGGATGAAGAAATTGATTATGAAATATTTATTAGAGAATATCGGGATCAAAAAAACTATCGGCTAGAGTCCCCGTCAGCAAATAAGAGTTATAAATATGAATAATAGTTAATTTTATTATAAAAGGAGGTTGATTATGGGAACAACAGAGCATGCTAGTATCTTCACTCTTGCTCAATATGGTG
Source organism: Bacillus sp. DX3.1 (assembly GCF_030292155.1). NCBI lineage: Bacteria > Bacillati > Bacillota > Bacilli > Caryophanales > Bacillaceae > Bacillus > Bacillus sp. DX3.1. Next base: position 2,203,142 of record NZ_CP128153.1, read on the forward strand.
ATTTCGAGAAATTTATTTTGAAATTTAGAGTGAATGAGATAAATCAAAAAAGTAAGATGGGGTCTAGTTTATTACATCATGCGATTGCTGGTAGAAATTTTGATATTGCCGTATTTCTTTTGCAAAATAATATAGATGTGAATATGACAAATAAGGATGGTCAAACCCCATTACACTTAATATGTGCGCATCAAAATTTGGAGGTAGCTACGATGATAATAGAGAGTGGTGGTGATGTAAATATTAGAGATAAGTTTGGAAATAATGCATTATGGAGCGCGGTTTTAAATTGTAAAGGAAAATATTATGATATGGTTGAGCTTTTTATGAGAAAAAATCCAGATGTAACGACTAAAAATAAAGTAGGAAAATCTCCTTTAGATTTTGCAAAGCAAGTAAATAATGAGCGACTAATTAATATACTAGAAAATTAGAATTTAAATTGTAAAATAGAATCGATAGTGTCATTTTAGAGAAACAATAACATTCTAGTTTCTTTTCAAAATTGATCTAATTGATTTTTAAAAAATTAATTAAAAGAGCATAATTTTATTGGAGGATAATTATGAAGAGTAATGCCGAAGCTTTTATAGAGGGATTAGAAGAGTTGTTTGGAGAAGCAGATGCAATAAAAAAGATTAATCCTAAAAATGGAGATACACCAATTCATGTGTTTTTTTATCGTGATTTACCTGAAGAAGGCATGATGACATCCATTACTTATGGACTATCAGAAGCGAACCATCCAAATTGGAAAAACGGAAAACCAGAAATTATTCTAACACTGGAGACTCAAGATGAAAGTTGGGGATTAGCTACAGCGTATTTTGCGTCACAATTTAAAGGAGAAAAAAGTTTCTCTTATGGTTCACTGTTTACTTTAGATACTCCCATTTCAGATGAATCTGAAATGGTTGGGTTCTTTGTTTTTGCTCCTTCAATTCTAAATAAAGAATACTCGGAAATCAAAACACCTGATGGATCAATACATTTAGTTGGTATGTATCCAATCTATAAAGAAGAGATTAAATTGTATCAAACGATAGGATTGGAGCAGTTTTGGCGTATGGAGGGTTTTGATTTATATAATGTAAAGAGAAAAAGTTTAGTATGAAAATATAAAATGATGTAATAAATAATAAGAAGGTTTATGCAGAAAATTGTGCTTATCTAAAGAATTGCATAGAATAAGATAAGAAAAAACACTTTTTATATCGAGTTTAATCAAGCCGATGTAAGAAGTGTTTATTTTATAAAATAAGAAATGAGGGATTAGCAAATAGTACTCATATTCCAATCCAGCCACTCAAGAAATAAAGGAGTAATGCAATATGAATTTTGAAGAAAAGTTAAATAATATATTGAATGATTCTAAACTAGATAAGCAAGAAAAATTAAATAGTTTAGGAGTTATAGGAGATATTTTAGAATATGGGGATATCAGTAGAGATGAAGCGATTCAAGAAATGAATGTTTTAATAAAATATGTTGTTCAACAAAATGATAATGATATTAAAGAAGAAATTTTACATATTATTTTAAATGGAGAAGATTCGCGTAATGTTGATAAAGAATTAGATTTAGAACCAATTGTTTCGAATTTAAGTAAATTTAATGATGAATGTATTAGTTACATTTTATCAATGTTAGGGTATTCCGGAAAAGAAAAATACAGAACAATAATTGAACAATTTAAGGATAATGCTAGGTTGGAGGGAGATGTAGAGGATGCATTATTCGAGTTAGATTATAGAGTGAAAAATCAAAAGTAGCAAGCCTTGTTGAAAAAGGAATAAAGTATATAGAGAAGAAGTTGTAAAAGTAGCAGGAACAGCTGGAAAAGCACTTTTTGATGAGGCAAAGAAGGAATCTCTATGTATGCTTAAACCACCGCCAGACCCTGAATTAAAACGTAATTTAGATGAGGCAGGTATTAAAAGTATCCAATATAAAAATACAGTACTTGATTTTTCATCAGTATCAAAAACGCAGGTGGAAATCGACCATATGTATGGTGGGACTGTTAACAAAAACGGAAATAAGGCTAGCAAGCAAACGAAAAATTAGCTGAGTAGCTTAATAACTCTGCTGAATTAGCTAGTCAGTTTGGAATGAAACCTGGGAATATTACAGCAAGCGATATAGAAGATTTCCGACTCGCAAACAATTTAACATGGCATGAATTAAATGATGTGAAAACGATGCAACTTGTACCATCAGAGATAAATAGTACATTTGGACATCTTGGCGGAGTGGGAGAGATAAACGCAGGGGCGTATACGCCTGAAGGATTTGCTACAAAATCGAAATGTATTAAAGGAGATTACAAAATGATAATAAATGATGCGGTTTTTGGTGAACTCGAATATGACTATGTATGGTTTAAGGACACTAATGTTGAGTTTTGTGGAAAAGAAGTTGAAATTTCTTTATCGATAAGCGGTGAAAAGGATGGTAAATTTTTAGAAAAACAATATATAGCATATAATTCATTAATTCAAAATTGGGAGCAACTACAGCAAGATATTTTACAACCATTGTTAGATTATTACAAACAAAAACGGCATGAACTTGGTTATGATGATACGTTTAATGAAAATTATCCTTTGATTGAAACGATCGATCAACTTCTTGATAGGATAAGTTTAGTTGGAATTTCTGTTCTATATACGAAAAGTCTTGAAGGTAGATATATTGGGTTATCCTTCGACTGTACGTGGGACACAGAAAGTGGGTTAGGTATACTTCTAATAAATGAAAAAGTGGCTAAAGTAGGATATCAAGATGTTGCAATGTGAATGTTTTATTTTTCGTGACCATTTTTGATTTTGAGGTCGTTCGTTTTGTGAGAGCGTAATTCATCAATGGTGTTATCTAACACTGGGTGGTAGTGGTGAGAGAAGCGTTGCTGAGATTACAAGTAAAACAATAGAAACTTTGATAAGGGGCCAAGCTAGACAAGTCGCAGAAAATTTATTGAAGGAAGGAGAAATAAGTCTATCTGACTTAAAATCAATGATTCCCTCGGGCATTACAGACTCACTTGTGCCCACAAGTACAAATATAGTTGGAGCGAAGTATCAGTTTACACTTGCAGATGGACTAAAGGCATGCACCAGACCCTGTAGCTGCAAGTAAGTATCCAGGCTCAGCGTCGGGTACTCGCTGGACGGCACAAATAAAAATAGGTAATAAACAATTAAAAATAGGTAATAAACAATTAAAAATAGATAATAAACAATTAAAAATAGATGGACTTGGACAAAAAATCAATCTTTAAATGAAGTTCATATCTCAATAAGGGGGGGATGATAATGAATCTAGAAGAGTACGAAAATTTACCTGATGTATTACCAGTTGAAACATTAGCGTTAATGTTTCAAGATGTATTGAATGATTTTAAACAAAAGAAAATAGATAAAACAAACTTCTTGTTCATTCTTAGTCAATTGATGGATAGGCAAGTTATGACCTATGAGCTACTGGAAAGTGAAGTAAGAAACAACATAGATATGGTTCTCTGTGAATTATGGAATACAGATTCATATGATGATGTGGATATAATTCTTTCAATTGTTGTAAATCTTGGATTAAAGAATTGCTTCCAAAAAATCAAATATTACATAAATCAGGATAAAAATATAGATGATCTAATATTAAAAGAAATATTAGAAACGATTGATGAGGTTGGAGGTAATATATCGAATCCATATTATGATCTAGAAAGATTTAAATAAAGATTTCAAAGAATCTTATATAAAATAGGGAAATAACATGTAAGTTAAATATTTTTACAAGTAGAGTTCGTGAATAATTTTTGTATGATTATTTTATCTTATAAATTGAAAAGAGGCTCCTATATCCTTACCAGCCCCTCCCAAGCCCCTACCAACTAATAAATCACTACAAGAACAAAACAAAAAAACTACTACAAACATTACTCTAAAAAGCACATATCGTAGTAATTTAAAAAATATAAAATAAAACCGCCAAAATTCTTCCCACATCCCTATATACATTAAGGAACCACCAATTCCATATTTGTCACTAAAGGATGGGAGGAATAAACATGGCAGTATACCGGAATGTGCAGGTGAATTTTTGGCAGGATGATTTTGTTTTGGATTTAACGCCGGAGGAGCGATATTTTTACATATACTTGTTGACATGTTCGAAAACGACGCAATGCGGTATTTATCCGTTACCGAAGCGTTTGGCAGAGATGGAAACAGGTTACAACAGGGAGACTGTTGAGAAATTGCTGCATCGATTTATTGAGTATGGAAAGATATTATATGATGCGGAAACGAAGGAGTTATATATACAAAATTAGTTGCGCTATAACCACGTTACAAATACGAACGTCGAAAAATGCGTGTTACGTGAGTTGAAGACTGTAAAAAGCAAAGAATTTGTACATATGTTTCTTCAAAAATGTTTGGAAGAAGAGCTGAGCATTCCGCTACTGCTAGAGCATTTCGGCATGCCAGTTGAAGTGTCTGATATGATTCCGCAAGAAGTTCTTCAAGGTTGTGAAGCGGATGAGGAAGTAGAAGAAGAAGAGGAGCTGGGAAGCAGTGTGTTTCTGTTTTATGAACAACACTTTGGTAGTTTATCGTCTTATGCCGCAGCTGAATTAAGTGAATGGATTGCAGGTTTGTCGGAGGAGCTTGTACTAAAAGCGCTCCAGATTGCGTATGAAAATAATAAACGGACGTTTGCTTATGTAAAGGGCATTTTACGAGATTGGCATAAAAAGGGATATACGAAGCTCAGTGAAGTAGAGGAAGCTACAGTGAATTCTGGAAGAAGGAACCATCTGTTGCTTGTGAGACTGAAAAATTTTTGGAGGAGTGTGAAGAGTGGGAGAAGAATGTACCGTCTGAGGAAGAGTTACAGAAGTTCTTGCAGGAACAGGGGAGCGGCCATGAGTATTCAACATGTCGAGACTGAACAAATGCGGATTAACTCCCTAATTTTGGACACATACTATCCTTAACTCATTGTTTCATAGAATCGCTCTTTATTTCGTAAGATTGCTTCTTTTTTTATATGAGATAAGAAAGAATCTCGCTTCATACTCTAACTTCTTTGATTTTTAACGGTTCTGTTTGCGTTCGTTGATAAAATTCATTTGGTGATAAATCTAAAATACTAGAATGGATCCTTCGGTTGTTGTAAAACTCAATATATGTAATTACTTCTTGGTAAGCTTCGGCGTATGTTTGAAACGTGCAGCGCCTCAGACATTCGTACTCCAATAAACGATGAAATGACTCAACATGAGCATTCATATTCGGTGCTTTTGGTGGAATTCGTTCGTGCTCGATCTCACAGGTCTGGCACATCTTTTCAAACGTATTCGAAATAAATTGTGGACCATTGTCAGTTCGAATCACAGGTCTGTGTTCTATCTCAAATTGTTGCCGCTTGAATAAAGCACGTTGTACAAGATGATCAGCATCTTGGCCTGTACAGTATAAACCAATGTAATAATCAATGATAGAACGATCGTACACATCAATGATGGATAGGACATAAAAGAAACGATCTTCGCCTTCTATGTAGCCATACTTAATATCTGTCTCCCATAACTGATTGGAGCCAGTAACTGTTCGATTACGTGTTAATTTACGCGGATACCGGAATTTGATTTCTCGTTGCGGCTGTAAGATATCTAGCACTTTACATAATCGATATACTTTCTTTTTATTGATTTGTAGCGCATATTTGTTTCTTAAACAGAGACACAGTTTGCGATAACCGTAAATACTAGCTTCGCCCGCAATGAGCTCCATGAGCCAGTCTTGTATTTGTTCGTCTGATATTTTCTTTCCTTGTTGGTCATATGAATAGCCTGGAACAGGCCTGCCCTCACTCACGGTTGTCTCTTCTTTTTTTGATAATAGTACGTGGAAGGGGAAATTCCCAAGATATGAAGGACGCGATGAACCGCATATCCTTTCTCAATCCACTTATGAGCTACTTCAAGCGTTTCAGTAAGTGAGAGTTCTTCTTTTTTAGCACATCACGTAAGATGGCGATTTCTAAATTTTTTTCACCTAACAGCTTTTTCAGTTGATCATTTTCCGCTTCTAGTTGTTTAACTTCAGCCGGTGAAATCACTTCATGATGCCCTACCTCTTGCCGATCATGATCTTGAAAAGCTTTTATCCATTTGTGCACTAAATTTGGACTGAGATCATACCTTCTAGCTACTAATGCTTTATTTCCAGTCTCTATTGCTTCTTGTACCACTTGTTTTTTAAATTCTATAGAATGCTTTCTTCTTTGCAGAATAAATGCCCTCTTATTTGGCTACCTCAAGTATAAAACCACTCTTAGTAGGTGTCCAAGTTCATTAGGGGGCTAAAGAGAATATATGTTAGAATTATAGAAAATGGGGGTGTTGATAATGAGTGAAGACAAAGAAACACCTGAAAGTAGAAGAGAAAGACTAAGACAAAAAGAATCAAAAAGAAACCCAACTGGAAATATGAACGATGCATTTAATAGGGCTGAAACTGGAAACCTTGCTGATTTAGTAGGTAGTTTAGGTTGGAAGGGTATTGGAATACTTATCCTTGTAATCATAATAGGTTTTATAGTCGCATCAATATTCTTAAAGTAAGGAGACCTCAACTAAGAGTCGATTGAGGTCGAAATATCAGTAAACTAAGTTATTTTTTAACTCTTATTAAATTGTATTTGAATAATAGCGTTATTCCTAAGTTCATTAGAAAATGTACAACAAATGGTACTAAAATATTGTTTGTTTCAAAATATATCCAACCAAAAGTCAAACTTGGAACGCTTATATTTATTAGCATTATAGGCTTTTTGAAGTATTGGGTATGAAAACCTAAGAAAAATAAAGTAGTTGTTATAATTGCAATCCATTGGTTCTCTATAAATATGAAAAGCAAATTTTGAATAATTCCTCTAAACAAAAGTTCTTCAAATAACGCTCCTAAAAACATAAAGACAAAAATACTTAACAGTGAATAATTTTGATAACTCTTGTTTGTATCGTCAATGTATTTCGAGGGAATGTAAAGCGTTAAAATTACACCAAACAAAAGTAGAGCAAACGAAGCAATAAATATATTCATTATCATTCTGATTGGTTTATCGAATGATAGGAAATTTTGAATTGTGAGTACATCATAAACCATAAGAATAAAAATGATAGCCACGCAAATGAATGTAAAAGAAGAGAATACTAAAACAGCGTCTTTTGGATTGAAATCCTTTTTTGTTTTCTTGGTTTTGTCTTTTATATTTTTCATATCTTACCTTCTTTCCTGTGACTTTAGAATAATGAAAATACCTTATATTACTATTTTATCAGAAGGTATAATATCTACAAATAATTATTTAAAAAGCAACAATCTTTACGAAAACAGCCTTTCTTTAAGAGAAAAAACCCCATTTGATGTGGTTACAATTCCATCTATTTTATCCATTTGGAGCGGGATTAAATGTCCTGTACAATATGGAACAATAATAACTGATGAAAAATATAGAGAGTTGATGTCACATATTGATTCTTTAACAAAAAAAGAATAGAAGATTGGTGAAAAGTATTTTTACGGACATTTAGTTGTGTAAAAATAGAGGTTTATATGTGAAAAATTAGACACTAATAATACTAAAGCTAGAATTGGGTATATTTTAAGCTTGAAACTAGAAAATTGATTGGAAATCCGCTTTGACAAATAAAGATCATTGCGGATTTTTGTTATCCGCATTTATCAAGATTATACAAATTTAGAAGAATCCCCATATGATGATTATGAGATTGCACAAGCATGGGAAAGACTGATGAATGGAAATTATGTGGATTCAGATATTCAACTATTAAATCACGAAATCTTTGAATCGAAATTTGAAGGAATATTCAAAACTGACTATCGCACAGCTCACGATAAAACGATAGAATCTGGAAGACTATGGAATTGGGAAAGCAATTGTAAGGAGTGAAGATAATGGCGGTATATATTATTATGTTAAAAGATTATGAAGATGAGGAAAAAGTTGTTTATAGATATGGCCCCAGTGAAGAAGTGATGGGGAAGATTGAATATAATAAGAAGGCAGATGTTATCAGTCAAATAGAACCTATTATTTCAGAAAAATATACAGATGATTTTTTCTTTAAACGAGCAGGCAGAAGGTTAGCTAGAATGATTATTAAAGAAGATGAAAATTTCGTGGAAAGAACTACAATAGAATCCTAAATTAGCAGGTAGGATTAATAATAAGTATCTATTTTGCTAGATTAAGAGAGAGAACGCTTTTAAATAATTAAGTAGTCTAATGTTATCACAATGTTGTTCATACTAAACTATCTATTGTCGAAAACTGAAAAATTATGAGAAATAAAGAAAGTCGTGTGGATGCAAAAAAATTTTAGATATTAGAATTCCAAAGGGAACCAAGGGTAATTTGGATGTAAGTGAACCTTTAGAAATAGCAAAAGATATGGATATTAAATTAATCATAAAGGAGTTTTAGTGTAAGCGTCAAATATTCCCCACCTACTATTTGTAAATAACCCATGAGATAATCTCCTTACATACTACATGTGGAGGTTTTTTTATGAAAAGACACCTATTAAAGAAAGAATGGGAAACTTATATTCAAGACTATAAAAACAGTGGATTATCAAAAGTTGCCTGGTGTCAAAAACAGAACCTATCAGTTCATCGGCTATATTACTGGCTGAAAAAATTATCACCTGAAACTGAAGATCAAAATAAAAATGAGCGTGTGAATTGGATTTCTATGAATGTCCCTGGCGTAGAAGAAAACATACATGCCACCATTCGAATTCACATTCAAGAAACAACCATTGAATTGGATGTACCTTTTACTCCACAAGTGCTCCTACAAGTGATGCAAGCGGTGAAACAACAATGATATCAGAAATCGCAATTGAAAAAGTATATCTTGCACAAGGGGCAACAGATTTACGTAAATCAATTGATGAACTAGCAGCTATTGTAAAAGAAGAAATTGATAAAGTCTTGCCGTGGTCAACGGATTTACCGTCTAGATGCAGAGTGCCGAAAAAAAGTGAAGTAAACAAAAAATAACTCCAAAATCAACTTTTATTGTATATTTTGGAGTTACTTTACGTTTACTTTAGAATGTAATAAAAATTTTAAATGCTCACGCTACGCTGCGATAATTTTCTTGTTTTTCTTTTTTCTGATTAGGTGGTTGAATTAAAATAGCGATAATAAATGACACAACACACAATACGCCAATCACCATAAAAGTTGGTTTAAATCCACCTAGAATTGCACCGATAAAGGAACCTGCGAGTGCTCCAAAACCAAAGCCTTGATACACGATTCCGTAGTTTTTACTATGATTTTTTAGACCAAAGAAATCACCAACAATAGCTGGGAAAATAGTGATATTTCCACCAAAACAAAAAGCAACGCTTGCTACACAGACGAAATAAATGCCATAATTTAAATCCACAAAACTGAGAACAAAGACAGACGTAGCTATAACGACAAACGTTGAGGTAACAATTTTTAAACGGCCGATTTTATCTGACAACGGTCCCAAAATGATTCGGCCAAGCGTATTAAAGATCGCAACCATAGCGACAGCATTAGCTGCTGTTGCTGCGCTAAGCCCTACAAGTTGAACACCGATATCTTTTACCATGCCAATTAAGTATAAGCCACTCATACATGATGTAAATAACATAATAAATAACAGATAAACTTCTTTTGTGCGTAGCATTTCTCTTGTTGTATAGTCATGACTTTTTGTTTCATGAACTGTATCTTGTTCAGCGGCCTTATGGATAAAACAAGCGCCTATCACTATCATAACTGCAACAATTAAGCCCCAATATAAAAACGCTTGTGATACACCAACTGAATCAATGAACTTAGTGTTAATGTATTTAAAAATTAGGCTACCCATGCCATATGCGGAGACAGATATACCAGCAATTAAACCTTTACGCTCTGGAAACCACTTTATTAAATTGGATAGTGTGGTAATATATGCTGTACCATCTGCGTAACCTACAACAACTCCTGCTAGTACATAAAGCATTAGTAATGAGGAAACTTGCGAACTAAGCATCAAGCCAATTCCTAAGGCTAATCCCGCTATCATAATGAGTTTACGAAGTCCCCATTTCTCTTGTAATTTACTCGCAAACATAGTTGAAAATGCTAAAGAAAGGCTAGTGATTGAGAAGGTTATAGCAACAGCGTTAAGACTCCAGCCGTATTTACTCACTAAAGGCTGATTGAATAAGCTCCATGTATATATCGTTCCAAGTCCCATTTGTACTATGACTGTACCGAGGACAACAAGCCATGGATTAACAGATGATTGTTTCATACCATCCCTCCCTCTCTTTTTATTTCGATTCTATTCAATAAGCGTCTATTGACGTTTTTTATAACCACAATACAACATGTTAGAAAATCGTATACTTTTTTTGTACTCATTTTCGCCACCTCTTTCGATTTAATAGCCTTATTGTATAGGATGTAAGTGGTTGTGTAAGCACTTACAACGTAGAACGTCAAATATATGAAATCAATTACAGAAAAAGAAGGATGAAATACAAAAAGCTGCTTGTTAAATACGAAACAGCTTCTTTAATTCTTTTGCATAAGTACGGCTTACAGGTACTTTTGAATCCTCTTTCATAATTAAATTATACGTAGAGTTAAACCACGGCTGGATTTCAGAAATATGATTTACATTTACTTTTATAGGATAAGTAGTCCATATATTTTTTAATTCATCATAAACTATTTTTACTTTTGTTTCTCCCTTAGTTCCAATGACTTTCCCAGTCGGTTTTGGTGCAAAAAAAGAATAAAATGCATATATTCCTAAATATGGAATTATAGTATGATAGAAGAGAAGTACAAGAAAAATGGGGGAACCGCTATGATTACATTGCAACAGAAGCTGGAGCAGTATACACACATATATGCACAGTTGAAGGGAGAACTAAGGTGGAAAACCGGTGATTCTCGGACAGGGATGATGATTGCCGCTATGTATGCAGGCAGCGATAAGCCGTTTGATCTTGGGCGTTTTTTACAAATTAGTAGTTATATTAATGATCAGGTAGGGATGTTTTCATATTTGAAGTCCTATCATCGCTTTGTGGTTGCAGCAACATTAGATATTCACTTTACATATTACAAAGAAGCGTTTCAACAGTTTCTAGACTTATATGAACGATTGGTCGCTGGTGGCTTTAGCCGGAGTATATTCACTTATTTGGCAGCAGCAGCGCTTTTACCAGAAGACAATGGACAGCATGAAACACGCATTCAGCGGTCGCTGCAAGTATATAAACGCATGAAAGAGGATCACTTCTTTCTTACAAGCACAAATGATTACCCGCTCGCTGTTTTGCTAGCAGGACAACCAGAGAAAGTAGAGACACTTATGGATCGAGTGGAACGTCTCTATCACAAGCTGGCGGCAACTGGTATGCACAAAGGGAATGATCTTCAATTTTTAAGTCATATTCTTTCTCTAAAGAAGGATGTCAGTGAAGATATTTTAGTAGCACGCTGCACAAATATATGGAACCTGCTAAAGCAAGAAAAGGTAAAAGTTAAACAGATGCATTATCCGGCTATCGGGCTACTAGCGTTGCTTGAGGATGGAGAGAAAGAGGTCCCTTCTGTTTGGGCATTCATTGAAAAATTGCAGGGGGACAAGCTATTCCGCTGGCATACGGATGCAAATATTCTTATTGCTATTCAACTATTCGTAAGTCAAAAAGGTGCGGAAAGTCACGCTGCCAACACAGGCTTACAAACAATGATAGAGGTTCTCATACAGGCGCAGCAGGCAGCTATGATAGCAGCAATTACCGCTTCCTCCGCAGCAGCTTCTGCCAGCAGTAGTTCATAACGTGCAATTTGCTGCATGAATGCTATATGTAGGATTTTCCAAAAAGGGTTACATATATCATGCTTAACTCAAAAGTCGATTGTCTGCTGACAATCGACTTTTGAGTTAATAAGCACGAAGCACATGCAATAAATAATCTTTTCGATTAAGTGGATTATAATCTACTCGTTTTCGCGATGGGAAATTTGATCCGATTTTACTATATCCGCAAGGTCTAGCGATAAAAACACCTTCGCCTTCAGTAAAAGAATGTAGGTCACGCTTAAAGTTCTCTGTTTTGGCCATCGGCAGAGTTTCTGTTAAATAAAAGGAATTATTAATAATGAACCAACTACACGAAAGTGGTCTACGAAACAAATTGAAGACATTTTGAATGGGAGAACACCAAAGCATAAAGGAAAGTCAATTGCAGGGCATCATACCTACAGCGCATCTAGATACCCTCATTTATCAGATAAAGGAGAAGATTGATGTGAAAAAGTAGAAGAGTTTGAATATGCTAATTTTAAAAGTGCTGGTGTGGTGCAATATGAAGATGTTCTACTAAAAAAATTAAGGTTTATCCAATAAAGTGAGGGGTACAATTCTTAGAAAAAATGCTTCCAGATGGAAGAGGTGTTCGTCTAAATATGGATGAAACTTTTAAAGGGTTTATTGACCAAATTAGATAAGAGGTGTTAAACAATGGAAAATGTTGAAATAATACTATCCAATGTTAAGAAAGAGTACTTGGATTTAATTATAAAACAAGAATTTAAGCTAACTTCTGATAAAGTAATATCTTCTCATTTCTTTGATAAAGTTAATAAAAAAGATATAGAATACACGGATGCTCTAAATTTAAGTGATTACTATTCGACACCGAATACTGGTAATATATTCGTAAAGGAAGTTTCTGTTGGAGATAGACTAATCAATGTAATGATAATCATGTCTTTTGATGAAGAGTTTGGAGATATTGTTTTAAATTTTGAAGAAGAACAGTTTATTTGTTCTAGTGAAGATGAGCTAAAACAAAAACTACGAAAGATAATTAATAAGCTCACTGAAGTTTTTGAAAGATATGAGGTTGAAGAAATTAGACTTGGATTTGAACCGGCAACTGATGACGACATGTCACTATTAATAATTGATAAAAAAGGTATAAGTGTTATAAGTGATTTTGATTGTAAACTTACAAATTCGATTAGGTCCTTATAATAAACTTATTATGTAAGTTCTATAAGAAAAAATGGAAATTCAAGTAAAAAAACTCAGTGATCATTAAAGTATTACTGAGTTTTTTTATAATTGAGTTTGTCGATAAGTATCCTGAAAAAAAGAAGAAGTAGAAGGGTTATTGGTAAAGATAAAAAAGGTATTAGGTATATAATGAGAAAAGTATTTGAAGATTATTTTTCTGAGTTATGAGCTGATATTTCTATTTGGCGACAAAAAGCTGTTATGAAGATAGGAATAGAAGATGTAGAATAAATACATACAAAATTTAAAGGGTATAATCGGGAAATGCCAACTGAAATGAAGTTATATTACAATGTTGAAACAAATAGTTTAAATGCAAAGTATAGTTACGACTTAAAATACTTTAAGGGGAAAAAGTTTTTGTCATCTAATAGTTTCGAAGAGTGGTATAACGAAATGAGAAAATAAAGGAGGCAAACATGCAAAAAATTGATATGTTCATTGAGTGGGCAAAAAAACATAATTGGGCAATAGCAGGCAAGGAAAACGATGAACTGGAATTATGTTATGAGATTACTGAAAGATATAGTGAAATTCCAAAAGAGTACGAAGTATTTATGAAAAAAATAAAAAAATGTATTTCTCTAAGTGAAAAAACTTGGTTCATATGTGAAGATGAATATAATTCGAAATCTAATATAGCATTTAAGTGGAATGAATTTGAAATGTTAAGTCTAAACGTAGCTGAAGGCGATGAAGAGTGGAAAGCAGAAATATCAAATTGGTGGAGTGGATATTTTCCTATAATAATGTCGGTAGGAAATGGATACTCATTTTATGCAATTGACTTAAAAGATGAGAGGGGAGCAATTGTAATAGGAAATGAACCAGAATTTGAAGAAACAGAAAAAATTGCAGAAAATTTCTATGAATTTTTAGATTTAATAATGTTACAAAAGATAGAATTATCATAGCTGTGTATAGAATCATGAGGAGTCTGCGGAATTTGATCCAGTAACTTATTATGTTGCAAATAGTTTTAAAGAGTTTATTGGAATGATTACAGAATAATTGCCCTTTATAAGTAACAGATCCTAAAAGGAATACTTACTTATTCTTAACGGATATCGATGAGGACAAGCAAAGATTATTGAAGTTTAATAGGTAACGATAAGTATTGTGATAAAGAAAAAACAGTTAAAAGACGAACAATACATGAAGTTGGTGATTTTGTGAGTGACTTAGAGCAAGTGGATCATTTATTAAATCAATTTATAGAAAATTCGCCTACATTAAGTAACGGTAAGGAAGCGATGGGAAAATATGTGGCAATGATAGACGACAACTTTAATCTGAGCGATTATAAAATTCTTTTAGAACGTAGCTATTATAAATTTGAGGAATGGCTAAATGATTTGCTTGTTAAAGAAAAGCCGGATGAGGATATCGTAGCCTTTAATTTCGGATTGTATGAGATTGAAAATAGTATCCAAATATATATATCCGGTTCGAATGAATGGGATAGTGACGATGAAGATTGGGAAAGTAATAACGATTACTTTCCAGAGGGGAGATATTTAAGCATACCTCTTTATGACAATTTGTATAGAATACTAGATGATAATTTTGAAGTGGGACTATTTCTCACCATTGCTTCAACTATAATTTTAATTCATACATATGTAGGGACTAGTTCGAGTAGATTACCTAAAGGTGTTGCACTTGCGACAGGGTTTGATGATGGTGATTTATATAACTTTGGGGAAATAAAATAATCAAAAATAATTGAAACCACAGAAATTAGTGCAGTGGAATGAAAAGTATAAAAAAGGATAGCGATTAAGAGATAGAATTGTTAATTGTAAAGGAAATCGAACAATCAAGGAAAGAGGGAGGAATCACAGCATGGAAAAAGTAAAGTGGTTATTTACAGAAGAAATAATGGATGAAAAAATAATAGATAAGATAGAGAAATCTTTTGGCGTGATTTTCCCAAAAGATTATAAAGAATGTGTAAGAAAGTACAATGGCGGATATCCAGAACCAAATAATTTTGAATTTGAAAATGGGGGAGAAGGTGTAATAAATGATCTATTAAGTTTTACAAGTCAAGAAATGAATATAGAGATGTTTTATGATCCTATACAGCCTGAGATGGAAGGGATTATTCCTTTTGCTAGAGATCCTTTTGGAAATCTAATATGTTTTGATTATCGGGAGAATAAACTATCACCAACAATTGCATTTTGGGATCATGAGGAACAAGGAGAAGCAGCTATAGAGATAATTTGTCATACATTTTCAGAGCTATTAGATGGATTATATAATGAGTAAAAATCTATCTTCAAAAGTGAAGGAGAAATAAATATGAACTTTGAATATGCGTTTCCTCCAACAAGCCCAAGGGAAATTGAAAACTTTGAGGAGAAATATAATATTAAGTTACCAGATGAGTATAAACAATTTTTATTATTGAATAATGGAGGGAAAGCAGAAAAAAGAAGGTTTGTTACAAATGATGGCAGGAAAGAAGGTATTGTAGAATCTTCTGTTGTATTGTTTTTTCCTTTATTTACTGAAACGAAACCTAATTTAGAAGAAATGTTTAATAAATATAATTTAGGGAAAGTAGTTCCTTCTCATTTTTTCCCTATTGGTTATAGCATAGGTGAAAGTTTAGTCTGTTTATTAGTTGAAGGAGAGGAAAAAGGGAACATTTACTATTGTGATATGGATTATTTTGAACAAGATAATGGATTACTAGATGAAGAAATAAAATTTATTGCAAAAGATTTTTCAACATTTCTAAATGAACTTAAAGCTCCACCGAAAAGTTAATGTGTTATACGATGAGATTTTTGTACTTAAAAAACGGTAAAAATGTATTTTGAAAATGAGCAAGAAATATCTACTTGTATTTGAAAGCATATCTATAAATAATATAAAAGAGTATCTGAACAAGTAATATTGTTTAGGTACTCTTTTTATGAATTTGAGGGCAAAAATTGATGTCTTTATAAGACAGTATATTTCTAATTGAAAATATACCGTCTTATAAACTTCCTGTTCATTCTAGAAAAGATGAAAATATTTTAAACATAAAGGGTAGGTATAATTGAAAGAAAAGGCACAAAACCATATATTGTGAAAATAAAAAAGTATCTTCTCTGTGAACAAGTGCAACGAGTCAAAGATTTTATCAAAAATGCAAGATGCAGCGGTTAGTTTAATCCAAATGTGGTGTAATCGCTAAAGGGTAGTGGTCAGAACACATTAGAAATATTAAAGAAAACTCCATCTTCAAAACGTATAGAGCATAGCCTAGTTTAAGGTGGAGAGGAATTGCGGTCTTACTAGATGTGTGTAAAATAGTACGATCTGAATTAGAACGTATGTTCTTTTTGGATGTTTTGTAGTATGATAAGGATATAGAAGAAAGAGGTAAAAACCTTGGTGAAGGAAAAAGAACATGTAACTTATCAAGTTTGGATTAAGCAAGGTAGCAGTCTATATGCTTATTTCTAAAAAATGTGTCAAATGCAAAGAATCTCTACAATACAACAAACTTCTATATTCGCCAAGTGTATACTGCCTTACCCCCAGAGAAATCATTACAACCCCTTCAACAAGAATTCCTCCATACATTACAAGCACATATTATGAATGACAATCAACTTCGTGCATATCAAAAGCGTCTTTAAAAACATAAAAAAAGCCTGTGACAGAACGGAAAAAAATCAAATGCAGCCTGTTTGTCCTTCCTACAAAGAGGAAATCGTTCATATCTTACCACTTTCTAGATTGTTTGTTTAAAACCATGAAACAACAAGATTATGTCAGTTTGCCAGCGCAAACCAACCAATCTATCATGAAAAAACTCTATCAAAACTGGAAATCATTCTTTGCTTCCGGCAAGGTATATCAGAAACACCCTTCTGCTTTTACTAGCAAACCACGCATTCCATCCTATATCCAATCATCTATGAAAGAAATTGTATTCACCAATCAAGTATGTAAAATCCAAGATAAGTACCTTTGTTTTCCGAAAACAAGCATAAAATTAAATATTAGAAAAAAATCTCGTGAAAGCAAAAAAGCGATATAGGAAAACAAAGGAATCAATCGTTCTGTCATATTCCACATCGCTTATTGATTGAAATAATTATCTATAAGGCGAGTCGTCAAGGAATCACTGTACAAACAAACAGTAGAAGAATCGTATGCAAGTAAAGCATCTGTTGAAGGTGATTGATACACAAGAAACTCCCACTTCAAGATTGGAAGGAGATAAATAGTGGGAGTTTTTATTATAGCTAGTGGGGAGATTGATGCATAATATTCTGATGCTTAGATACTATATTTTTTAAAAATTTATGAAATTGAAATCTATAATAATAAAAGGAGATGTTAAATGTGGAAGAGTTTATAAGAACCTTAAATTTTGAAGAAATGGATGCAATTGAAGAAATTGTACCGAAAATAATAAATGAGGTAATACAAACTAATATTCCGTATAAGTGGGAGTGTACAGAAGAGCCTTTTATTAATTTATTTGGTAAGCTGTGTTTTGATCGTTCGGGTGATGTAGTAAAAATGAAGAAGAAAGATTTAATTGACATTGACTGTACTATAGCTGAAGAAGGAATTCCTTTTTGGGCTGAATCTGAACTTCAGTATTTTCTGGATTCTATTAAAATTAATCGTTGGGAGCCAACTTATGTATCAAACCACGGAAAACATTGGATAACTTATATGGAGGTGGTATGGAGTGAATTAGAAGATTGGAAGTATTCTAATTTTGAATTGTCTGATGAAAATGGTGAAGAGATTAATGAAGAATTGGAACAAGAGATCAATGACTTGTTTTATGAATTAATAAAATCATACTCGTATAAAATATACTATGCGAGGGTTTTACGAACTTTAAAATAAATATCTTGCTTGACAGTCATAAATATAACCTATATAATTCGTAGTAATTTCAAAAGAAGTTATATTCAGAATATTAGATTGCGTTGAATAGGAGTAGTAAGGTCATGTGTTTGTACAGAGAGCTATGGGTTGGTGTGACATAGTCAAATGACATCCTGAACTCGCCTAGGAGCAGTAAGATGGAACAGAAGTCTAATTCTTAGTAAATCTTAACGATTAACCTTCGATATCAGGTTTGTAATCAAACGATTACTACTAAGGTGGATTCATAATGGAATCAATAAGGGTGGTACCGCGTTAAGTAAATGGCTTAGCGTCTCTTTATATAAAGAGATGCTGGGCCATTTTTTTATTATATCCAGAAAGAAATGGAGGGTTTATTTGGATTGGTTAATAATATTTATTTATTAATATAAAATGATTTAATTAGGAGGAAAATAGGATGAAACAGACGGAGCAATGGACTTCGAAACTAGGATTTATAATGGCCGCAGCAGGATCAGCAATTGGACTCGGAGCAATTTGGAAATTCCCTTATATTGCCGGAAAGAGTGGGGGAGGAGCGTTCTTTTTAATTTTTATATTGTTTACAGTATTAATAGGTCTTCCGTTATTAGTAGCTGAATTTATGATAGGGCGCAGCACTCAAAAACAAGCAATTGGAGCATTTAAAAGCATCGCACCACATACAGGGTGGCATTGGATTGGACGTCTTGGTGTTGGAACTTGTTTTATTCTACTATCCTTTTATAGCGTTGTTGGTGGCTGGGTATTAATCTACTTATTCCGTGGTATAACAGGACAACTTATTACACCACATCAAAACTATAGTTCTCTATTTACAGAAACAATTGGAAATCCAGTTTGGGCAATTGTTGGGCATTTTGCTTTTATGTTTATTACGATTTGGGTTGTATCAAAAGGGGTACAAAATGGAATTGAAAAAGCAAGTAAATATATGTTACCAGCACTGTTCGTTTTGTTTGTTGCACTAATTATTCGTTCGTTAACACTTGATGGTGCGATGCAAGGTGTGAAGTTTTTCTTACAGCCTGACTTCTCAAAAATCACATCAGAAAGTATTTTGTTTGCGATGGGACAATCATTCTTTGCTATTAGCATTGGAATTTCTATCATGGTCACTTATAGCTCTTACTTAAATAAAAAAGAAAGTTTACCACGTTCAGCGGTAACAATTGTTGGACTAAACCTATTTGTTTCTCTATTTGCAGGACTTGCTATTTTTCCAGCAGTATTTTCACTAGGAATGGAGCCAACAGAAGGGCCAGGATTACTATTTATCGTCTTGCCATCAGTCTTTAGTCAAATTCCATTTGGAAGTCTCTTCTTAACAGTATTTCTTGCTCTATTTACATTTGCTACACTAACATCTGCATTTTCATTACTTGAAACAGTTGTTTCTGCATTAGCAAATGGAAAGCCAGAAAGAAGAAAGAAATTATCGTGGATGATTGGATTCTTTATTTTCCTTGTAGGTATCCCCTCTGCACTTTCATTTGGGGTATGGAGTGATATCACGATCTTTGGTAAAAATATTTTTGATGCAATAGATTTCTTATCTAGTAATATATTAATGCCGCTTGGAGCACTATTTATTAGTATTTTCGTATCCTTTAAAATGGAGAGAAAAGTACTAGAAGCTGAATTCTTTGTAGGTGGAAACTACGGAAAATCATTATTTACATGTTGGATTTTCTTGCTTCGATTTGTTGCTCCAATTGCGATTATTATCGTCTTTTTGAATGTGATTGGGATTATTTAACTTTAAATGTTATAATATTCAGAAATAAGAGGTGTGGAAAATATACCATTTTATTACGGATATGTAACATGTTCTTATTCGTGCTCCTCCTATTTTAACAATATAGATAGGATAAGGAGGAGACGAATGGAAACAAAACAAGATCTGTTATTACAGGGACAAATGATGAACATAAGAGGAAAAGAATTGTACGTTGAACTTCATGGTTCACCTGAAAACCCACCAGTACTGTATTTACATGGAGGGCCTGGAGAAAGTTGCTATGATTTTTCTTTTCATCAAGCTGAGCGATTAAGAGATTCCTTTTATCTTATTGCACTAGATCAACGAGGGGTATGCCGCTCAGAGGCAATTGCTGAGACAGAACCTTTTGGATTACAGGATCTTATTGAAGACTGTGAAGCCTTAAGAGAGAAATTGCAAGTTGATAGATGGTCAATTATTGGACATTCCTTTGGTGGATTTCTCGCTTTGTTATATGCAACAACGTATCCGCAATCAATTCATAAGATCATTTTTGAAGGTCCTACATTTGATTTTGAGTTAACAACGAGGTCATTGTTGAAGAAAACGGGAGCATTATTGAAGAAGTATGGAAAAGAAGAACTTAGTAACCAATGTGTAATATTATCAGAAAGTAATGCTTCATCAAAAGAACTTCTTGAGGGATATTTAGAATTAAGCGATGAATTAGAAGAACAACGAATGGAAATTTATTGCCCGCCTCATGTTAGCGATGAAACGGATTATAATTTGTATAGTGAAGAAGAATGGGAAGTGTTTTATCATCGTTCAGACATTCATTTCACAAGATTGCGAGAGGAAGGGAAGGTCTATCAATCTTTATTACCAAAATTACAACAAGTGTCACAGCAAATGTTATTACTAATTGGCAAATATGATGCAGTAACCTGCGAAAAACAAATTGAAACGTTTTTACGAGATGTGAGAAATGGAAAAATAATCGTGCTTGAAGACAGTGGGCATACGCCGCACTATGAAGCAGCGGATCGATTTGCGGAGATTGTAATTGATTATCTGAAATGAGTTTGTTTAAAGAAAAGGTTCTTCTTGGAAATGAGAAGAACCTTTTTGCTATGTACTTGTTGCGGAAGTGACTCGTTATATTTCGGTATGATAGATTGTAATGTTAGGCCACATACTTTGCCAATTTTTCTTTCTTAATCGAGCTTCATACATATCAACACGTTCTCTCGATTTTGTGAAATGTGGCGTTGGTGTTACTTTTAAATTGAGAACATCTTCGATTCCACAAGGAGCTGTTAAAACGACATTGTTCATTTCATCTAACGTAACCCCAAGAGCAGTTGCTGTTTCGGGAAATTTGGAAATCGCATCTACTGAAGAAAAATAGGGAGGCATGTTATTAATGATATGCATTCTTGCCTGATTTTTTACTGACCATGGGATATTAGGATTCAATTTTTTAAGTAGCTCTTCTAGTTTTTTCTCTTCTAGTTCATTAATATTTGAACTGTCAAAATAAATGATGTCTATATCGGGCAAAGTTGTTCGTACTTTAAAGTTATGAAGCACATCCCAAATCTTTGAACGAATAAACCCAGCGCAAACCCACCAATCAGGTAGATGTAATGATTTTGCTGTCTGTAATATTTCCATCATCCATGTATCTTCTTGAATAAGCTGTATAATATCTTGTTCGTTTTTGATTTTCATCAATGTCCCACCTTTTAAGTATAACAACTTATAACTGTTATATGGAGTTGATTTATAGCTAAATGAACTTACAAATCTCTAAATATAGTATGTCTTTCTCTTCATCAGGTATTCCTTCTGTTAATCTTGCTGCCATAACTGGCAATATCCACTGCTTTATATCTTGCCATGTACCTTTCGATAAATGTAAATACTGAGCTATGTATTCATTACAAAATTCATTTCGTAATGAATGGATACCTTCTTTTAAAGAAGAGGGCATGCTTTTAGGAAGAACGGCATGTCGAAGTATAACAACAGTTCGTGCTACGTCTGCAAATGGATCGCCACCACCTACTGTGGACCAATCTATGACGATAGGACCATGATTGGCAAGTATGATGTTTTCAGGATGGAAATCCATATGAATGGATTCTATTGGTGTTTTGTATGGATACGGAAGTGAAGAAGAACTTAGGGGTGTCGAAGCTACGTATATTGTGAAACATGTCGAAGAATTAAGAAGCTTTTATACAGGAAAAAAGAATGTAAATGTGTGAAGTAAATAGAAAGCTAATTTATTGGAAATCCCTTTAGGACGAACAATGTATAAAAGTTGTTCATCCTAAAGGGATTTTTATGATGTAATAGAATATTAATAAATATGCTTTTTTATTATTCATATTTTGTTAGAAAAGGAGGTAATCTGTCAGGATTTGAATGTAATGTGTGCACAAGAAACATATATTACATTCGTTCGACAAATATTGTACATATGCAAGTTTGTTTATAAGAATGTATTAGAAATGAATGGAAGAACAAAAAAAGTTACGCTATAAAAAGATTGAATATTCAATAAAAATAAGGTGCGAAGAGGGGGAAGACAATTGGAGTTAGTCATTATTTTATTAGCACTTAGTATGCTCATGTTCGTTGCATACAGAGGGTTTTCCGTTATTTTATTTGCACCGATTTTTGCACTGTTTGCTGTATTTTTAACAGAACCTAGTTTTGTTTTACCATTCTTCTCAAACATTTTTATGGAAAAGATGGTAGGTTTTATTAAGTTATATTTCCCTGTTTTCTTGCTCGGGGCTATTTTTGGTAAAGTAGTAGAAATGTCAGGTATTGCGGATTCAATTGCGAAAACAATTATTGAATTAGTGGGTGAAAAACGGACGATTTTGGCAATTGTATTGATGGGTGCTGTTTTAACGTATAGTGGTGTAAGCGTTTATGTTGTTGTGTTCGCTATTTATCCGTTTGCGGCAAAGCTGTTTCGCCAGGCGAATATTCCAAAACGTTTAATACCAGGAACTATTGTCCTTGGAGCTGCTACTTTTACGATGGATGCACTCCCTGGGTCGCCGCAAATTCAAAATGTTATTCCGACAACGTTTTTTAAGACGGATATATATGCAGCGCCAATACTTGGGATACTCGGGGCGATTTTTGTTCTTACACTTGGTTTATTATATTTAGAAAGTCGTCGTAAGAAGGCAGAAGCTGCTGGGGAAGGATATTATGGATTTCAAGATGGGAATTCTGAAATGGCTGCAACTATGGAGTTACAGCAAAACATAAAGTCCGAACGTCCAGCTGTTGAGATTACAAGAATACAGCAGGCTATAGCTTTTGTACCACTTATTTTAGTTGGAGTCATGAATAAATTTTTTACAATGGCAATTCCAACATGGTATCCGAATGGTTTTGATTTTTCTTTAATTGGAATGGAGGCATTTGGGAAGGTTGAACTGTCTGGAGTACTTGGTATATGGTCTGTAGAATTAGCGCTTATTATTGGTATTATTACGACACTTTTATTATATTGGAAGCGGGTTGTGACAGGATTCCAAGCAGGGTTAAATACAAGTATTGGAGGGGCTTTGCTTGCAACAATGAATACAGGAGCAGAATTTGGATTTGGTGGAGTAATTGCAGCACTTCCAGGATTTGCGATTATCCGAGATAGTATTTCTACGACGTTTACAAATCCACTTGTGAACGGTGCTGTAACGACAAATATTCTTGCAGGTATTACAGGTTCAGCCTCAGGTGGAATGGGAATTGTTTTAAGTGCAATGGGAGATAAATTTATCGCTGCTGCAGACCAATACAATATTCCACTCGAAGTGATGCATCGCATTGTTTCTATGGCATCAGGAGGAATGGATACGTTGCCTCATAACGGAGCAATTATTACCATACTTACAGTTACAGGGCTAACGCATAAACAATCGTACCGTGACATATTTGCAGTTACGGTTTTAAAAACAATTGCTGTATTTTTAGTTATTGCATTCTATAGTATGACAGGAATTTATTAATAGGTTCCCCACATTTATTTTTTATGTAGAGAGGAAATTCCCAGTTAAAGTGGAATATTTATTGATAATTTATGATGTAAAATGTATACATCATAAAGGAGCATTAATATAAAAGGAGGGAATGTCTTGCAAGAAATAGCAGAGTTTCGTATGCCAAAGGCCGTATTATATGGAAGGAACTCACTTGAGAAATTAGGAGAACAAGCAATCCAGTATGGAAAGAAAGCTTTTATAATAAGTGATTCTATCATGGAGAAGCTTGGTTATGTTGAAGCATGTGTGCAACAATTAAAAGCGAAGAAAATAGATGTCATCATATATGCAAATGTAAATGCAGAACCAACAAACATCCATATTTCGGAAGCGCTATCACTGTGTTTAAAAGGAGAATGTGATCTTATCATTGGTCTTGGCGGAGGAAGTTGTATTGATGCCGCAAAAGCTGTTGCTGTGCTGTATACAAATGGGGGGGAGATTGAAAATTATGCTCAAAATCAGATTATAGTAGAAAAATCTCCATTACCGCTTATTGCTATCCCAACAACTTCTGGTACAGGTTCAGAAGTTACAAGTGTCACTGTCATTACAAATACAGTGACAAATATAAAAATGATGATGAAACATCCATGTTTTACTCCACAAGTAGCGATTATCGATCCATTACTTACACGTTCTGTTCCACCTTATATGACTGCAGCAACAGGAATAGATGCATTATGTCATGCGATTGAAGCATATATTTCACGGTTTGCACAACCGCTTACGGATGTACTCGCACTTGCAGCAATTGGAACAATTATGAAATATCTTCGCATCGCATATGAAGATGGAGATCATATGGAAGCAAGGGAAGCGATGATGATTGCTTCTTTGCAAGCAGGTGTAGCATTTACGAATGCATCCGTCACATTAGTTCACGGTATGTCTCGCCCGATTGGAGCGATGTTTCATGTTCCACATGGAATTTCAAATGCGATGTTACTACCTGCTATATTGGAATTTACGAAAGATTGTACAGTGAAGAGACTTGCAGAAATTGGTCGAGTAATCTGTCCAGATTTGAAAACGTTGTCAGAAGAGGAACTTGCAAATCTTGCGGTAAAAGAGGTAAAGCAACTCTGTTCCGATCTTCATATTCCTAATTTACGGGAATATGGGATACAGCAAACGGAATTTGAACATGTCATTTCGAAAATGGCAAAAGATGCGCTTGCTAGTGGTAGTCCAAGTAATAACCCGCGGATTCCATCGTATCACGAAGTTATAAAGTTATATCGTATTTGTTATGATTATCGCCATGAAGATTCTACAAGCATTGTATAAGGAAGGAGGACAGCAAACGAAAAGATAGCGGCGTAGGGGGAATTACTGTGTTTCATTCACAAAGGGAAATAAGGTTAATAAAAATCAGAAAATTCTTTAAATATTTCCATGGAAATGAAAGGAGGAAGAACGGATGGAATTAGTCATCATTTTATTGGCACTTAGTATGCTTATGTTTGTTGCGTACAGAGGGTTTTCCGTTATTTTATTTGCTCCGATTTGTGCGTTATTTGCCGTTTTATTAACAGAAACGAGTCATGTGTTACCATTTTTCTCAAATATTTTTATGGAAAAAATGGTCGGCTTTATTAAATTATATTTTCCGGTTTTCTTGCTCGGTGCAATTTTTGGTAAAGTAGTAGAAATGTCAGGCATTGCAGAATCAATTGCGAAAACAATTATTCAAGTTGTTGGTGCGAAACGTTCTATGTTAGCGATTGTTCTGATGGGTGCAATTTTAACATATAGCGGTGTTAGCTTATTCGTTGTTGCCTTTGCAGTGTATCCATTTGCAGCTAATCTATTTCGGGAAGCAAATATTCCGAAGCGTCTTATTCCAGGAACAATTGCCCTTGGGGCGATGACGTTTACGATGGATGCGCTTCCCGGAACACCACAAATTCAAAATGTTATTCCAACGCCATTTTTTAAAACAGATATTTATGCTGCTCCCTTTCTTGGAATTATTGGAGCAATCTTTGTTTTTCTTATTGGTATGTTGTATTTAGAAAGTCGTCGTCGAAAAGCGGAAGCAAGCGGAGAAGGGTATTACAGTTTTGAAGATGAGAATCCAGAAATGGCAGCATCAGTTGAGCCAGGGCAACAAGTAAAGCAGTCTATTCAAGCTGCTGAAATTACACCACTTCGTCAAGTGCTTGCTTTCGTACCGCTCGTTTTAGTAGGCGTTATGAATAAGGTGTTTACAGTGGCCATTCCAACGTGGTATCCAAATGGATTTGACTTTTCATCTATTGGATTAAAAACTTTTGGAAAAGTGGAACTGTCAGGAGTACTTGGTGTATGGTCTGTAGAACTAGCACTTTTAATGGGAATTATAACGACAATTATATTAAATTGGAAACGTTTATTCACAGGGTTTCAAGCGGGGTTAAATGCAAGCATTGGTGGTGCTCTGTTAGCAGCGATGAATACAGGGGCAGAATATGGTTTTGGTGGAGTAATTGCAGCGCTTCCAGGATTTGGAGTTATTCGAGACAGTATTTCTACAACGTTTACAAATCCACTTGTAAACGGAGCTGTTACGACAAACGTTCTTGCGGGAATAACTGGATCAGCCTCAGGGGGGATGGGCATTGCGTTAAGTGCAATGTCAGAGAAGTATATCGCTGCAGCTGAGCAGTATAATATTCCATTTGAAGTCATGCATAGGGTTATTGCAATGGCATCTGGGGGAATGGATACATTACCGCATAACGGTGCGGTTATTACATTATTAGCGGTAACAGGATTAACACACAAACAATCGTATCGTGATATTTTTGCGATTACGATTATTAAAACAGTAGCTGTTTTCGTTGTGATTGGCGTGTATAGTTTGACAGGGCTTGTATAGAAAGTAAAAAAGAAGAGAGAAAACTCTCTTCTTTTTTACTTTCATAATATTATTATGTAAACAACTGAGGGTTATAGATAGAAAATGTTCAGAAAATATTTTATAATGTAAGTGGTTACAAAAAAGGGGGAGTATTATGTTTTCACTACAACCTATCGCCTTTGTACATAATGAAAGAATTAAGCTAGAAGATGATTTATCCCGCATTAACGGGCAGTAATACCCCCACCTCAAGATTCTAAGGAAACCAAAGAAGATAGGTGGGGGATAAACTGCCCATAAAAGCCCGATTGGTTCAACTAATAATCAGTGGGGGATGAAGAAAACCCCCCACTGATTAAAGTTTCACTTTATGGGGAGAGGTGCAATCTGTTATTGAGTTAACGGATTCTTTTGCAGAAGAAAGTATAGCTGGGATTGAAAGCTTTTCTCATATTGAAGTAATTTTTTATTTTCATAAAGTTACAGAGGAACAAATTCAATATATTGCTAGACATCCTCGAAATAATAAAATGTATCCGAAAGTTGGTATTTTTGCACAAAGAGGAAAAAATCGTCCAAATAGATTAGGAGCGACGATTGTGAAAGTAGTAAGGCGAGAAGGAAAATGTATTGTGGTAGAAGGACTAGATGCAATTAATGGAACCCCTATTTTAGATATAAAGCCAGTTATGAAAGAATTTGTACCAACTGAAGCAATTATACAACCAGATTGGGCGACAGATCTTATGAAACAGTATTGGAAAGGGAGCGAAGAAAAGTGAAGATATATGAAGCAACGATTGAAGATTTAGAAGGAGTAGCATCCGTATTCAATAATTATCGTACATTTTATAGACAAGAATCGAATGTTGAAGCAGCAAAAACATTTTTACGTAAGCGTATAGAGCATAATGAATCAGTGATTTTTGTAGCCGTAGAAGATGGAGAGTACCTTGGATTTACGCAATTATATCCTTCTTTTTCTTCTATTTCAATGAAAGAACTATGGATATTGAATGATTTATTTGTACAAGAAGGTAATCGAGGATCAGGTATTGGAAAGAAACTATTAGAAGCAGCTAGGAATTTCGCCTTAGAAAATGGTGCAAAAGGATTGAAATTGCAGACAGAAATAGATAATATTGCAGCACAACGATTATATGCTGAAAATGGTTATATGAGAGACAATCATTATTTTCATTATGAACTAACTTTCTAAAATCTATATAAATACAAATTAAAAAACCGACATAAAACCCTTCTTTTTAGGTGGGAGAGAGCATCCGGCCTAAAAAGAAGCGGTCAGATCTTTTTCCTGCCCCATGCGAAGTGAAAATAAAGAGGGAAAACGAGTGCGGGTAACTCTTTGTTATCTATAGCCGCGGCTATATGTCGAAAAATCAAAATGGATTTATATAGATGGGGGATAATTGCCCGTAAAAGCCCGATTGGTGAGGGCTAATAATCAGTGGGAGATAAAGACTCCCACTGATCAAAGTTTCACTTTATTTGTGATTGCTAGTAGTAGAGAAAAAGCAATGCTATTTTTATAGCATTGCTTTTTCTTGTCTCAGTATCCAAGTAACAGCATCTTGAAAGTTCTCTGCGATATAATTTGGTTCAATATGTGCCCACTTGTCGCGATATGTATGTAATGCGTCATGACCAGCGCCAGTTTGAACTAATATTGTTGTCGCTTTAACATTGGCACCAGCGACAATATCAGTCCAACGATCACCGATAACGATACATTTTGTTAAGTCTAGATTATATTTTTCTGCTGCTTGCAGAAGCATACCAGTACTTGGTTTACGGCACTGACAGCCATCTCCATGTCGATGTGGGCAAAGATATATATCATCAAAACCAAATGCTTGTAACTCTTGTCTAAAATCTTCTGCGCTTGCTTTTCCATCGGCAATACCTGGTTGATTTGTAAAGGAGAAGAGTTTTATGCTTTGCTCTTTTAATGCATCTAACGCGCCTTTTGTATAAGAGAACAGCTCGAACTCTCCTGGATAATGCACAGTTGCGTCTCCTCCAATTGTTCCATCACGGTCAATAAAAATAGCTTCTATGTTTTGTATATTTGTCATAGGGGAAGTTCCTTTCAGTAGGTCTATTAAAAGTATTTTACAAATCGATATCCGTTTACTTCATAGCCTAATTTTTGATAGAAGGGATGAGCTTCTTTGCGGTGTGTACCACTAACAAGCCATGTCCCAATACAGTTCTGTTCTTTTGCTAATTGTTCTGCATAGTCCATTAAAATTTGTCCAATTCCTTTTCGGCGAGCTGTAGAATCAACGCTAATAATAGAAATCTCTCCATACCGCGTCACATCTTCGAGATTTTCACGTATTCGGAATCCAAGTAATCCAAATATAGAAGAATCTTCTTCATATACATAGAGGAAATCAAAAGGGCTCATTGCGACAAACTGCAAACGGTTTTGCATATCAGCTTGTGAAATGTTTGAGCCTTTTAGCTCTTTTGTAAGGGAACATAGTGCTTCTATATCCTTTTCGGTTGCTGTTCGAATGTGCGGTGTCATAAAATCATCTCCATATGTAAAGGTATGTTTTCAATAACTCCAAACATTAAATATTCTGTTAAAATATATGTTTTCCTGCAAATAAATATGAATATTTATTTAACTAGATGTAAAAATGTTAGTTTAGAAGAAAAATATGTTATGATTTTCCTGGTGATTATTGTAAGTGTTTAGAAAGTGGGGAATGAATGTGCTAGAAGTAAATATTTGCTCGGCAGGCTATGAAGCTGGTCAAACAACGATACAAAACATAGCATTTTCGGTTGAGAAAGGCGAGCTCGTTGCTCTTATAGGTGCGAATGGAGCAGGAAAGAGTACCACTATAAAATCCATATTAGGTCTGCTTTCTCATATGGATGGGACCGTTTCTTTCGGTGATAAAGAAAACCCGTATGTCTATGTACCGGAAAATCCAACGTATTATGATTATTTAACGTTATGGGAGCATATTGAATTATTAATGGCTGCACGTGGATGCGAGGTAGGAAGCTGGGAGGAGCAGGCGAAAGAGTTATTACGTACGTTCCGAATGGAGAATCATATACATGAATACTTATCGAAGTTTTCAAAAGGAATGAAACAGAAGTCGATGCTGATTTTGGCTTTTTTAACAAAATCAGATTTTTATATTATTGATGAGCCATTTATCGGATTAGATCCAGTTGCAACGCGAGAATTTTTAACTTTCCTATATAAAGAGAAAGAACGAGGGGCTGGCATTTTACTTTGTACACACGTGTTAGATACAGCGGAAAGAATATGTGAGCGTTTTTTACTCATTTCAGAAGGTACACTATTAGCGAACGGCGATTTACAAACCATTCAATCACTAGCAAATATGCCAGAAAGTTCACTATTAGATTACTTTGATGCGATTGTAAGGCGGGAACAAGATGATAAAAAAGCAATTTTATAAACGTCTATTTTACGAATTTCATATGAAATGGAAATCGATTCGTTCTGTTACGGATTGGACAGTAGCTTTATATATCATCATACCAGCGCTTGTATTTAGCGGCATTTATTACCGCTCGTTATGGACGAAAGAGCTATCCGTAGAAGAAACAATCTACTTTTCACTTGGTTTACTCGTTTTTTATTTTGTTACATTCTCAAGAGGAACGCGTTCATTCTTTGAGCAAGCAGATAGTTTGTTTTTAATTCAGCATCCTTCTCATATGAAAAAACTGATGAGGTATGGGACAATGTATACATTTGTTCGCATTAGCATAACAAATGTAATTGTGACAATGGCTATGCTACCTGTTTTTCTAAAAAACATGGATGCATCTATACTTCAAGTATTGTTATTTTGGCTATTTTTCACTGTTTTTCGATGTATGGTATCCCTATTGGTACGATATGTCGATGTGCGAATAGGAAAGCGTTGGGTGTTATGGATTGTAAAGAATATGCTATTTTTAATTGGTTTAATTTGTTTTGGAAGTGGTATGTTTTTCGTTTTCAAAAATCCAATTTGTTCAATACCATTTATCGTTATATTTATTTTAATTAGTGTAGCATTGATAAAGAAAAAAATGAATTATCAGCGTTTCTTTTTTAAAGAAGTTGAAAAGGAAAAGGCAGAGAGTATGCGTTGGACGATGGATATCATGCAGTTTGGTGGACATGTAATAAAACCAAGTAATACTACTTCAAAGCCATGGGTTTTCCCGCGCTCAAAACGGATTTTAGGACGTAAATCCGATTCGCGCATTGTAGAATCCTTTTTAAAAGAATATTTTCGTACGGGAAATTCTTTGGGTTTTTATATTCGAATTGTGCTTATAAGTGCATTGGCTATTACACGGACACCATGGTGGATAACTTCCATTATTCTCGTATTTTCCTTGTTTGCAATTGCTCGTTATTCACGTGATCGTTGGAGTGAATTTACGAAAAAAATGTTTCTTCAATTGTATTGTAATGAAGGCAGGTTGGTGTGGTTAAGATGGAAATCTAGTCAGTATTTATTTCTTCCAGCCCTTTTCATTTATGGAACGGTTATACTTGCACAGTTTTATTTACTTCCGGCAATAATCATTGGGATCATATTGGTGATTCTAGTAGGATGGATTGTATTTATACCCTAAAAAAGAGCCACAATGGCTCTTTTTAGTCCGTAATCGATTGATGAATAAAATATAAGAGAACAACAATGCTCACGATGGAGTAAATAACATCAAGGCTCAACGAAATTCCTCCTCACTATACGTATGTTCCTATTATATGAAATCTTACTATTACGTATTCAAATGAAAAAAATGTGAACGTTAACAAATTTGTAAAGTGCAAAAATTAACATCATTTTGTATAATAGAAGAAACAACAACGGTTATGAGAATATAAGTAGTGAAAGAGGAGAGAATAAAATGCCAAATTGGTTTAAAAAGACGTTAGTCACATTAATTACTGTATTTACGTTTGGCTTAGTGACGCCTCCTTCTATTTTGCTTGATAATGCAAAAGCGGACAAGCCTACAAGACAGCAAAATCTAGAGCAGACGTCATATACGTATGAAGACAAAAACGAAGAGCTAACAGCGAATGATTTTCTCACCTATGCAATGCAGGAAGCTGAGAGACAATCGATGCGGAAATTTGGATCTAAAATTGGACCTGTAATTGAAGATGAATTTAAAGATATTATTTTACCTAAAATAGAAGAGGCAATTGAAGAACTTGCAACTGATGTACCAGAAGGTTCTTTACAATCATTAGCAATTTCACAAAGGCCAGCAGGTGGTAACAACGAAAAAATTTTTCACGTGTATGATACAAAAACAGGAAGCGACTTACTTCGTTTCCATGTAAGGCGGGATCACCCACCGCAAGATGGATATTATTTTAATTTCCATTATCATCGTTACGATGATGGATTTACAGGACATCATGAACTAGGAAATATTTATTGGAATACAAATACACCACCGCAATGGTTGTCTTAATGCAGAAAGAACAGGGAAATATTCCTTGTTCTTTTTTTGTAAAATACAGCACTTACTTAAGAAGTTATATGGGAAAGGATAAGAATGTATAAAGAGAACTTTTTCATGTACATAAGAAAAGAGGCAGATGAAATGGTAAAGTATATTATTTTTGATTTTGACGGAACGTTAGTAGATTCGAAAGACGTTTTTATAGAAGCTTATAATCAGCTTGCGGAGAAACATAACTATAAACAGATAAAAAACGAAGAGCTGGAAGAGCTAAGAAAGCTATCGATTCGGGAGCGATGTAAAGCTTTGAACTTTCCCATGTATAAAATTCCGTTTTTTGTACCAGAATTATATGCTTTGTATAAAGACTCTATTAAAGACGTCGTGTTAATAGATGGAGTTAAGGAATTGCTAGATGAATTAACAAAAAGAGGATATAGATTAGCTATTATATCGTCAAATGCGGAAGAAAATATTAGGCAGTTTCTTCTGCATAATGAAATCAAAAATGTGAAAGAAGTTTTTTGCTCAAAGAATATATTCGGTAAGGATAAAGTGATTAAGAAGTTTTTAAAAGAAAAGAAATTACAAACTGAAGAAGTCTTATATGTTGGAGATGAACAGCGAGATGTTGTTGCATGTAAAAAGATTGGTGTAGAAATTATTTGGGTTGGATGGGGATATGATGTGTTAGATACGATAAAAGAGGATTCCCCAGATTATGTGGTTTATAACCCGAAGGAAATTACATCAATAGTAGAACATATTAAATAAGTGAAATGTAGAAGTATTCACAAGCTAATTTCTATAGCAGAAAGAGCACCAATTTGGTGCTCTTTCTTTGTAATAAGGATGCTATTCTCTCTTAGAGTATCTCAAATTGAAGATACGTTCCCTATTTAATCTTTGTAAATGTAAGAGGCTGTGTACTCAACATGACAGGTAAGTGTAATTGCACCTTTTCTAAGCTACCGTCTGTGCTCATTTCGTATGCAAGCATTACCTTTAGTTCATTTTGAAAGACGTTCCAAGTTGTGCTGAACATATCATAGTGATAGTGATTCATTACAACATCAAACGATTCAAACCGTAAATGTAAATTATCATTTTGTTTATATACTTCAAGCGTTCCATATGCAGGATGTTGAAATGTCCCAGTGTAGTCTTCTAAGGAATGAGAAGGTTTTGTCTCCTTAATTTGCTCTGGAAGTGATTGGGGTGTTCCTTTCATCATTTCTTTCATTTTAGCAGTGTCTTCTAGAGCGCGCTTATGCCAGTCAATTGTTTCTAATCCGAGGAGTTCGTCATAGATTTGATTTGCGAGATAACTAGGGAGTAGTGTAGTTCCAGCGTTAGTTAATATGACAAGTCCTATATTTTCTTTTGGAATGAATGAGACAAGTGCAGAAAATCCATCGATACCTCCGCTGTGATGAATCACTTTATAACCACGGTAGGCACTAATAAACCAACCAAGACCATAACTATTCAATGGTGATTCAGGTGTTGATAAAAATGGTTGGTCAGGAATTGTGTTGTGTGGCGTATACATTTGTTGTAGTAATTCGGGAGATAGTAATTCATGCCCTCCGTTTTTTCCTTGATTAAGATGGAAAAGTACCCAATTTACCATATCTTCAATTGTAGAATTAATGCATCCAGCAGCTCCTACTGTATCAAGGTTACGGAATGGTACTTCTTTTATTTTTCCATCGTTCTCAACGTAAGGCAATGCATAGTCATTCGTATTTTGTGAGTCTGTCACAGAGAAGTTTGTTTGTTCCATTTGAAGTGGTTCTAAAATATGTTCTTTTGCATATTGCTCCCATGTTTGATTTGTAATGTTTTCTACAATATAGCTAATTGTTGCATACATTAAGTTGTTATATAAGAAAGCCGTGCGAAATGGTGCATCAAGTGGTAAATGTTTTATTTTTTCAACAAGGCCTTTTCGAGTTAAGGAAGAATTATACCAAAGAGCATCATGGCGATTTACTCCAGAGCGGTGAGAAGCTAAATCCCGCGCTGTAATTTGCGAGCTTGCAAATACATCGGATAAAGAGAAGGAAGGGATGTAAGATTGAACAGGAGTATCCCAATCAAACTTTTTTTGTTGTGCTAATAAGCTTAAAGAAAGTGTACCAAATGCTTTTGTGGCAGAGCCGATTGCAAAACGTGTTTGAGGTGTAACAAGTTCTTTCTTTTCTAAATTACGATAGCCAAATCCTTCTGAAACAATGACTTTTCCGTCTTTTATAATCGCGATAGCAGCTCCTGGAACATGTAAATCTTTCATCATTTTTTCAACTGTGTTATGTAGTGTGCTCGAAGGGGATGTTTTAATTTTAGACATGTGTATAACCTCCAATTATTATTTGCTTTCGCGTTATAGTTTCTTGGATGAAATGGGAAAAACCTTTTAAGATATAAAAAGTTAAGAATTTTGTAATGATAAATAAATAAATATTTATTTATCATTACAAAAGGGATGCGGAGGAATGTTATCTATAAAAAATACGTTATGTGAAAATAGAATCAATCCAATTGGTATTGATTTGAAAGTTGTCAAAATAAGTTGGCAGTTGGATTCAAAGAAGCAAAGTGTGTTGCAAGTTGCATATCCATTACAGGAAGAAACTGATCAAGAAAATAGGTCCAGGAAATTATCAATTTGAATTTAATAAATAAAAATTTCTAGCGTTAGATTTTTGTTAATACTTACTATATTGAAATATTTTTTAATAACAGATATCAGGGATTTTGAATGCAGAATTATTTTTTGTATGATAAACTCCATATAGGAAAAAGATGCGAAAGAGGGTTTTCTTACATATGAAACATGCAGAATATGAATACTTAAATATGTGTCGTCACGTTATGGAGCATGGCACGAAAAAGGAAGATCGTACAGGAACAGGAACTGTGTCTGTATTTGGATATCAAATGCGTTTTGACCTTAGCAAAGGGTTTCCGTTACTTACGACAAAACGTGTACCTTTTCGCCTTGTAGCAAGTGAATTGCTTTGGTTTATGAAAGGTGATACAAATATCCGCTATTTACTTCAAAATAACAATAATATTTGGAATGAATGGGCGTTTAAAAGCTGGGTAGAAAGCGATGCATATACAGGTCCGGATATGACAGACTTTGGACTTCGCTCTCAGCAAGATGAAGAATTTAAGAAGCAGTATGAAGAGCAAATGGAATTGTTTAAAAAGAGTGTATTAGAAGATGATGATTTTGCGAAGCAATATGGTTATTTAGGAGATGTGTATGGAAAACAGTGGCGTGCATGGAAAACGACAGCAGGAGAAACAATCGATCAGTTAAAAGATGTAATTGATATGATTAAGAAAACACCAGATTCTCGTCGTTTACTTGTATCTGCATGGAACCCTGAAGATGTACCAAGTATGGCTCTGCCTCCTTGTCATACATTATTCCAATTTTACGTAGCAGATGGAAAACTATCATGTCAGCTCTATCAACGTAGTGGTGACATTTTCCTTGGCATTCCTTTTAACATTGCAAGCTATTCGTTATTAACACATTTAATTGCACATGAATGTGGTTTAGAAGTTGGAGAATTTGTTCATACGATCGGAGACGCTCATATTTACACAAATCATTTTGAACAAGTGGAAAAGCAATTAGCACGTGAACCACGTTCATTCCCAACGTTAACATTAAATCCAGATGTGAAATCTGTTTTTGATTTTGAAATGGATGACTTAGTACTAGAAGGATATGATCCGCATCCGGCAATTAAAGCGCCTGTTGCAGTATAATCGCAGAAGGAGGAGAAAAAATGATTATTTCATTTATGGTCGCAATGGATGAAAATCGTGTTATTGGTAAAGATAATGCGTTACCTTGGCGTTTACCAAGTGAGTTACAGTATGTTAAGAAAACAACAATGGGACACCCGCTTATTATGGGAAGAAAAAACTATGAGTCGATTGGAAGACCATTACCTGGTAGACGTAATATCATTGTAACGCGTGATACGAATTATCATGTGGAAGGCTGTGAAATTGCACATTCAGTCCAAGAAGTATTCGAGCTCTGTAAAAATGAAGAAGAAATTTTCATTTTTGGTGGGGAGCAAATTTATCAATTATTTTTACCGTATGCGGAACGGTTATATATTACAAAGATTCATTATGCGTTTGAAGGAGATACATTCTTCCCAGAAATCAATATGGAAGAGTGGAAGGAAGTATTTGTGGAAAAAGGAATTACCGATGAAAAGAATCCGTATACATACTACTACCACATATACGAAAAACAACAATAAATGAGAAGATTGGTATGCATTCATACCAATCTTTTTTTGTTAAAAACTGTATATTAGGAACATGGGATGTTATACTGAGAAATGAATGTTTTAATGTGTTGAGTCGCTTTATAAACAATTCCACAAAAAAGAAATCTGTATTATAATTTCTTTGATAAGGTGAAGGAGGAGAATCAGTTGAAAAAAATATGGGGACTACTTCTTCTTTGTATCGCACTCGTTTTAGTC
Source organism: Bacillus sp. DX3.1 (assembly GCF_030292155.1). Lineage (NCBI taxonomy): Bacteria > Bacillati > Bacillota > Bacilli > Caryophanales > Bacillaceae > Bacillus > Bacillus sp. DX3.1. Next base: position 2,239,862 of record NZ_CP128153.1, read on the forward strand.
GGCTGCGGTAAAGAAGAAACGCCAGAGCAAGCATTCGATACATACACGAAAGCATGGAATAAACAAAAATTTGCAGAGATGTATAATCAGCTGTCAGAAAATGCGAAAAAATCTATTTCAAAGAAAGAATTTACTGAGAAATATGAAAAGATTTATGCAGGCATTGAAGTCAAAAATTTGAAAGTCGAAGCAGAAAAAGTAAAAGAGGATAAAAAAGAAAAAGGGCCAATCCCTTTTAAAGTTAGTATGGATACAGTAGGTGGGAAAATTTCATTTGTACAGGAAGCGAAGATTGTGAAAGAAAAAGATGGAGATAAAGAATCTTGGAAAATAGATTGGACTCCTGAATTTATTTTCCCAGGTATGACAAAAGATAGTAAAATCCGTATGCAAGCGTTCCAAGCAAAACGCGGTGAATTATATGATCGCAACGGAAATGGTTTAGCGACAAACGGAAGAGCATCTGAAGTTGGAATTATTCCTGGAAAACTAGGAGATGCAGCACCAGAAACGAAAGCAACAGTTGCTAAACTGCTCAATATGTCTATAGAAGAGATTGATCAAAAACTTGCAGCAAAATGGGTGAAACCAGATTATTTCGTACCAATTGGGATTCTGCAAGATGGTGCAACACAAAATGATTATCTTGCTATGGAGGGTGTTTCGACTCGACCAGTAACAGTGCGTACCTATCCATTAGGAGAAGCGGCAGCACATTTAACAGGTTATGTTGGCAAAGTAAATGCGGAAGATTTAAAAACGCTTCAGAAAAAAGGTTATCAAGCAGATGATCCAGTTGGAAAAGCTGGTTTAGAGCAAGTGTTTGAAGACAAGCTACGCGGTGAAAAGGGTGGCCGTGTCTTTATGGAAGATGAAAAAGGGAAAGAAATAAAAAATTTAGCGAAAACAGAAGCGAAAGATGGAGAAAACGTTACGCTAACAATCGATGGTACTGTACAAGAAAAAATCTTTAACGAAATGAAGGGTGAAGCAGGCTCAAGTGCAGCCATCAATCCACAAACAGGTGAAACATTAGCACTTGTAAGCAGCCCGGCCTATAATCCAAATGTGATAGTAAGGGGTGCTTCGAAAGCACAGCGTGAGGCATGGAGTAATGATCCGAAAAAACCAATGACGAATCGTTTTACACAAGCAACTGCTCCAGGATCCGTTTTTAAACCAATTACAGGTGCAATTGGTCTTGAAACGAAAGTAATTAATCCGAAAGAAGAATTGAAAATTGAAGGATTACAGTGGACAAAAGATTCTTCTTGGGGCAACTATTATGTGACACGGGTAAAAGATGCCAGCCCAATTGATTTTGATAAAGCAATGAAGTATTCAGATAATATTTACTTTGCACAAGAAGCATTAAAAATTGGAAAAGATAAATTTACAAACGAAGCGAAGAAATTTGGATTTGGTGAAAAATTACCAATCGAATATGGATTCCCTATTTCAAAAATTGCAATAGATGGTATTAAAACTGATATTCAACTTGCTGATACGGGATATGGACAAGGTCAAGTTTTAATGACACCTCTTCATTTAGCTTTAACATATGCGCCAATTGTAAATGAAGGAAATATTCCTTCTCCTCATCTCATAAAAGAGGAGAAGCAAGTGAAACCTTGGAAAGAAAATGTAGTTTCTAAAGGAAATCAAGAAATATTGAAAAATGCGTTAATAAAAGTAATCAACGATCCAGATGGTACAGGGAAAATTGCGAAGATCGATGGAATGACCCTTGCTGGTAAAACAGGAACAGCTGAATTAAAAGAATCAAAAGAAGCGGATGGAAAAGAACTTGGTTGGTTTGCTGCTTTTGATGCGAATGCTCCAAATATGGTTGTTACGATGATGATTGAAGATGTAAAGGGTAGAGGTGGAAGTAACGTCCCTGCTGAAAAAGTAAAACATGTATTTCAAAAGTAATAAATAAGGAAGCTATCTCTATTAAAAAGAGGTAGCTTTTTTCTATTATTAATAGAGGATAGAATCATATAATGTACATTTTTATTTACTTACGAAAAAAAAGTAGCTATTTTTTATTGACAAAAAATAATTATTTTTATATCATTACTTACGTAAGGTAAGTAATTTACTTTTTAATAAATAATCTCAAAACAAAGATATTAACAACAAGAAAAAAGGGAGCGAATATAATGACTAAAGTACTATTTATTACAGCAAATCCAAACTCAGCAGAAGCATCATTCAGCGTAGCAGTAGGGGAAGCTTTTATTGAAGCTTACAAACAAGAGAATCCAGCAGATGAAGTTGTAACAATTGATCTATTCAATACAACTGTACCAGCAATTGACGCTGAAGTACTTGCAGCATGGGGCAAATTTGCAGCAGGTGAAGGCTTTGAAACATTAAGTGAAAGCCAACAACAAAAAATTGCAGCAATGAACACAAACTTAGAAACATTTATGCATGCAGATCGTTATGTTTTCGTAACACCAATGTGGAACTTCAGCTACCCACCAGTAGTAAAAGCATACTTAGATAACTTATCTATCGCAGGTAAAACATTTAAATATACTGAAAATGGACCGGTTGGTTTATTAGAAGGCAAAAAAGCATTTCACATTCAAGCTACAGGCGGCGTTTACTCTGAAGGACCTTATGCAGCGATGGACTTCGGCCGTAACCACTTAAAAGCATTACTAGGCTTTATTGGTGTATCTGATGTAGACTACCTTGCAATTGAAGGTATGAGTGCAAACCCTGAAAAAGCACCAGAAATTAAAGAAGCAGCAATTGAAAAAGCACGCGAACTAGCAAAACGCTTCTAATATAGAAAACTCAAAAAATATTCAAACGCTTGTCGTTTGGATATTTTTTCTTTTTTTTCCTTCGCTTGTTTAGTATAATGAAGGACGGAATGAGAATAGGTGGAGGTTCTATATGATTCAAACATTTTTTAAAATCTTTTATTTAATTTTAGTTGTAATTGGTATTACACCGAGGTTATGGCGTATAAAACGTAAAGTACATACAATTTCGCCACAAGAAAAAGATCGCCTTGTGTATAAAACAACGAACTGGTTTGGAAAGAAAATGGTTCGTGTAACAGGCTCAACAGTACAAGTGAATGGACTTGAAAATGTGCCACAAGATAAGCCAGTACTTGTTGTAAGTAATCATCAAAGTAATATGGATATTGCGGTCTTACTAGGTTATTTAAATAAACCAATTGGATTCGTTTCAAAAGCGGAAATTAAAAAATTTCCACTTGTACCAACGTGGATGGAATTGATGAACTGTGTGTTTATGGATCGCAGTAATCGTCGTCAATCCTTGCAAGCTATTAAAGATGGAATTGAATTCTTAAAGCAAGGTCATTCTATCGTTATTTTTCCAGAAGGAACCCGCAGCAAGGGTAATGAAATGGGAGAATTTAAAGCTGGTAGTTTCCACCTTGCTGTAAAAGCAGGTGTAGCAATTTTACCAGTAACAGTGAACGGGACATATAAAATGTTTGAAGCGAACGGTAATCGAATGAAACCAGCTAATGCAACGATAACGATTTCGAAACCAATTACAGCTGAGCAATATGAAAGTATGGATATTAAAGAATTAACAAAGTATACACAAGATGTTATTGCAGCTCAGTTACATAAGTAATAAAAAAAGGTCTCAGCTATGAAAAGCTGAGACCTTTTTTATGCGACCGGTAATACGTAAAATAATACGCAGAAAAACAGCATAGTACTACCGCCTAGTACAAATAGATGCCAAATCGCATGGTTAAACGGAAGTTTCTCCCAAAGAAAGAAGATCGCTCCGACCGAGTATAAAATTCCACCGATTAAGAGGAGGGAAAATCCATGCCCTGTTAAATTTGCATACAGTGGTTCAATTGCAACGATAATAAGCCAGCCCATCAGGAGATAAAACAGTGTCGATAGTTTAATGAATCTGCGTACAAAAAATATTTTAAAGACAATTCCTGCAATTGCAAGCGTCCAAATAATTGCAAGTAATGTCCAGCCAAGAGGACCACGCAGTGTAATCAGTAAAAATGGTGTATATGTGCCAGCGATTAATAAATAAATGGCAGAATGATCTAAAATCGTAAATAACTTTTCTACTTTTGGATGATGAATGCTATGCAATAACGTCGAACATAAATAGAGTAGGAACATGCTAACACCGTACACTGTAAAGCCGACAATGGCTGATGTTGTCCCATGTTTTGAAGCATGAATAATTAAGATAATTAAAGCAGGAATACTTAAAATGGCACCAATGCCATGTGTAATCGCATTTGCAATTTCTTCTTTTACGAATTGTGTCATTCGTGTTAGTTTTTGAGTCATAATTCGACTCCTTTCTTGTTTGATGAAGTAAGGTTCATTTGTCTTTTACCATATCATATTAAGAAGGGATAGAAAATGAAAATTGTTTAAATAGTATATTTTCTAATTTTTTTGACAAAAGACAACGGATACATTGACGTTTACAAACTTTTTTGACAAAATAAAATTAAGTGAGATTAAGGGGGAAGTCATATGCCAAACATTGGGATTCCAGGTTTAATATTAATTTTAGTACTCGCTTTAATTATTTTCGGTCCTAAAAAGTTACCTGAAATCGGACGAGCATTTGGAGAAACGTTAAAAGAATTTAAAAAGTCTGCAAAAGGGTTACATGATGATACGGATGAAAAGAAATAAATTTCACTAGATTATTTTGTATTTATGGCTTGTAGTGAGTAGGGAATGTGGTGATATGAGTGAGCAATCAAGAAATGAGTGTAACAGAGCATCTTGGTGAGTTAAGAAAACGACTCATTATAACAGCACTGACGTTTCTGTTTTTTATTATCATTGGCTTTTCATTTACGAAAGAAATTTATAATTTTATCGTAAAAGATTTAACTATGAAATTAACAGTTTTAGGTCCGAGTGATATTTTATGGATTTATTTTGTGATTGCGGCTGTTTTTTCAATCGTATGCACAATACCAATTGCAGCATTGCAAATTTGGTTATTCGTAAAACCAGCACTACACCCGCATGAACGAAAAATGACGATTCTTTATATACCGGCATTATTTCTATTGTTTATTGGAGGGCTTTGCTTCGGTTATTTTCTAATTTTGCCATTTGTCTTACAATTTTTAATTAGTCTTGGTGATGAAATGTTTCAAACAATGTTTACGACGGAGAAATATTTTTCATTTGTTATGAATATGACGGTGCCGTTTGCAGTCATTTTTGAACTCCCAGTCGTTGCAATGTTTTTAACAAGCATAGGTGTTCTTAATCCAATTGCACTACAAAAGGTGAGAAGGTATGCGTATTTTATTTTAATTGTTATCGCTGTTTGTATTACACCGCCAGACTTTATCTCTGATTTTTCAGTAGCAATTCCACTTCTTGTAATTTATGAATTAAGTATTACAGCTTCGAAGATCGTATATAAACGAAAAATGAAACGAGAAATGGAAACAGAATCAAAAAGTGCCTCATTATGAAGGCACTTTTTTTATTTATTTGTTATACTATCCTTGTAAACGTATACAATATAAAGAAGAAAAAATTTATACAATCTCCAAAATTTAGACAAACTTTTCACCTGTGTCAGTTTATACTAATTTTATAAATCCAATAAAAAAGAGGATTGATATCGTGATTATGAAAAGTTTTTACTTCACTCATTCAACGGGGGCATGTGTCAAAATATTTGAGATCCCCGTTCTACAAACACAGCATCCATTAGCGTTTCTGATTCAGTCACGTCTTCAGCTATTCATTGCCAAAATTCAAAAACAAAAACAACCGAGATTTTCATATTCATTTCGAGAATATTTGCAAAGTTGTTTAAAGTGGAATGATTATTCGAATGTGTATAAAACAAATACGCTTGAAAAAAATGCGTAGTGGGAAATATGGACAGAGCAATGTGCTCTGTCACTTTCTTTTTTGACATAAAACAAAAGATTTTTGTCGAAAATCACTTCAAACTGTTGAAAGCATTGTGAATACTAGTATAATAACAGGGAGAGCGTATTGGAAAGGGAAGAAGTAAAATATGCAAAAAATTAAAATTGTTACAGACTCAACAGTGGATTTATCACAAGATGTGATTGAAAAATATGATATTTATGTTATCCCATTATCCATTTTTGTGAATGGAAGCACGTACTTAGATCGTGTTGATTTACAACCAGATGAATTTATTGAAGAAATGCAAAAGTCAGAAGAATTACCAAAAACATCACAACCAGCAGTCGGATCGTTTGTTGAAATGTATGATCGTTTAGGAGAGGACGGTAGTCAAGTCCTTTCAATCCACTTAACAAATGGTTTAAGCGGTTCGGTTGCAACAGCAAACAGTGCAGCAACAATGACAGATACAAAGGTTACAGTAGTAGATTCATTGTTTATTTCGCATGCTTTAGCATACCAAGTAATCGAAGCAGCAAAGATGGCACGTGAAGGAAGCTCTTTAGAGGAAATTTTGAATCGTGTTGAAGAAGTTCGAAAAAATACTCGTCTATTTGTAGTTGTTGATACGTTAGAAAACCTTGTAAAAGGTGGCCGAATCGGAAAAGGAAAAGCGATGATTGGTTCTTTACTAAATATTAAGCCAATTGCAGCTATTGAAGACGGTGTCTATAATCCAGTTGCAAAAGTGCGCAGCCAAGGTCAAATTGTAAAAACATTAATGAAAATGTTTGAGGAAGATACGGCTGGTAAAACGGTAAAGGCAGTAGGTGTGCCACATGCAAAAGCGTTGCCACTAGCACAAAAAATGAAGGAAGCCGTTGAAAAAATAAGTGGTTTTACACAAACAGAAGTTTTCTATACAACACCTGTTATTAGTACACACACTGGTGTAGGCGCAATTGGATTTTCTTATTTTGCTGAATAGAAAAGAAGGCTACTTGAGAGTATATTCGACAGTAGCACTTTTTTTATCATGCGAACGGGGAGTGGAAGAAGAACCACCCACTGATTAAAGTTTCACTTTATTGAATGAAGTATAAAATGATAAGCGAAATGTAAGAGAAAATACATATTATAAGTCGTTTTTGCAAATATTGGTTCATACAGATAACACCTTTCCCCTTTTGATATATATCATGCACAAAAGGGGAAAGGTGTTATGCGTTTACGTGTTCTTTTTTTAACTCTTTTTTTTCAGTAGGTGTATTGACCGGAATATATGTTTGACCAAGAAACAAAACATGAAGTTGTTCCCATGGTAACATGCGCAAATTCCAATTGTTGCGAAGGCGTGTAATCGCTTCTTTTGGCGTTTCATCCGCGAGTGCAAAGGCACCGTAATGCATTGGAATAAAATGTGTTGCCTTTATATCTAGAAATGCTTGTACAGCTTCTTCTGGTGAAACATGAGATACTTTCATAAACCATTCCGGTTCATATGCACCGATGGGCATTAAAGCAATATCAATAGAAAAACGTTTTCCGATTTCTTTAAACCCTTTAAAATAACCGCTATCACCACAGAAATAAATCGTTTCATTTGTTGTTTTATTATCAATAACCCATCCTCCCCAGTGGGAAGAATTCATATCGAATAACGATCTTCTCGTCCAATGCTGAGAAGGTACAAAGTGAAAGTGTACATCATCTATTTTTGTTGACTCCCACCAATTATATTCTTCTACTCGCATAAACTTTTTTCGTAAAAATAATTTTTTTAACCCAGTAGGTACTAAATATAAAACATCAGAACCGAGCTGACGGAGTGTTGAAAAGTCCAAATGGTCATAGTGACCGTGTGAAATGAGGACGACATCAATGTTTGGTAATTCTTGTATTGTAAGCCCGGGCTCAGTAAGTCTTGGAACGAGCTTTATTTTCTTTGACCAAACTGGATCTGTTAATATATTCAGTCCATTTGTTTGTATGAAGAAAGTTGAATGTCCTATCCATGTAACGGTTGTCTTATTATCATTATTTCGCAAAAAATCAGCTTGCTTGACAGGTGATTGTTCTACTAGGAAAGAAAAATCTTTCTTGTTTTGTTTTCGTTCTTTACGCCATTGTAAAAATGCACGAAGCGTTTTTTTTGTACTAACATTATCTATGTTCTCATAACGCTTTGCCATAAATATCACCTCACTTAAAATCTCTGTATTTGTATTGTACCGAAATGTTGTAAAGGAAAAAAGTGAGAAAAATTGATTAACTATTAAAAAAATGTAAAAAATAGCACGTATATCTTTACAAAGTTAGAAAAGGATGAATGATTCGTGTGAGAAGACTGTATAATTATGAAACACTGATTCGTTTGTCTAGTTATTGGCTCATAAGAAGTAAGAAGGAGTCCTAAATTCGTACGATTTCGTGAACAATTAGGATAAACAATTCTCTCATAGTGTTTACTTTTGTTATGATAAACATAAATCACATATTTAGAGAAAGAGAAAAGAGGTTTGAAAATGAAGCGTTATCAAAAGTTAATGGGTTTCTTAGTTATTTTTTGTTTTTTTGTATTGGCGGGATGTACTTCAGGTCCAAAATTACGAGATGCATTAAATTGGGATTTAGAAAGTTTTCAATACATAAATCAAGAAGGTGAAAAATTTGGAACAAAAGATTTGAAAGGTAAAGTATGGGTCGCTAATTTTATGTTTACAAATTGCAAAACAGTATGTCCACCGATGACGGCAAATATGGCGAAATTGCAAAAAATGGCGAAAGAACAAAAATTAGATGTTCAATTTGTTTCATTTAGCGTTGATCCAGAAGTGGATAAACCAGAGAATTTAAAAGCATTTATACAAAAATTCACAGAAGATACGAAAAACTGGAACTTGTTAACTGGTTATTCACTAGAAGACGTTAAAAAGTTTGCAAAGAACAACTTCCAAACACTTGTTGATAAGCCAGATAATACGGATCAAGTTATGCATGGCACGTCATTTTATTTAATAGATCAAGATGGAAAAGTAATGAAGAAGTATAGCGGAATTAGTAATACACCATATGATGATATTCTGCGTGATATAAAACGATTAGAGCGATAAAAAGAAGGATGCCGCAGCATCCTTCTTTTTATTTCTTACAAGTTTTAGGGTTCACTTTATTTTATCCCGCTATTCGTGGGTAGTAATACTCTCACCTCAAAATTCGATAGGAAGCAAAGAAGTTAAACTGCCCGTAAAAGCCCGATTGGTGAGGGCTAATGATCAGTGAAGATGCGGCAAACCCTGACTGATCAAAGTTTCATAAAAATCGTTAATCTATGGATAAAATATCATGTTGCTGTGGAAGTTTTGGTGCGCGAATTTCTAAAATGCCATTTTCATAGGAAGCTTTTGCAACTTTTTTATTAATTAAATACGGTAATTTGATCATACGAGAAGCTTCTGACATGGAACGCTCACGACGATAGTAATTATGGGACTCTTCCTCTTTTGCTTCTTCTAATATGTCTTCTTTTACCAAGATTTTTAAATGCTCGCTTTGTATTTCAATTTGAATTTGTTCTTTTTGAATGCCTGGGAGTTCAGCTTTTATGACAAGGTCTTCATCCACTTCATATAAATCTACGGGGAATGTTACTAAACGATTCCCTTTTTGGAAAAAGTGATTCATATCAGCAATTACATCCCGAAGTGGTGTTTGCTCAAAAAAATCATCAATTTGTTTCAAGTAACTGCGAATGGGTGGACGCGATGAGGATTCTTTCTTTTCATCACTCATGATTTTTCCTCCTAGAAATCAATTTGAAATATCATATGACAAAAGTGTCTAAATGTGAGTGCCTATTTTTCTGGTTCAAAAGAAATTTCTGAGGGAAATGTGCAGGAGAGCGCTTTTTTTTTATTGTTTTTGTCGCCATATTGAGTTGATTATGCTAGTATAAATAGGGTTGATATAGTAGTATAGAATCAGAATGAGAACTGAAAGAGGGTAAGAAGTATGTGTGGTTTTGTAGGATGTTTATGTGAAAACCCTAGAGAGTTTTCAGCAGAAGAAAAACATCAATTTGAAAATATGAATACGATTATCTTTCACCGTGGTCCGGATGACGAAGGATATTTTCGTGATGAACATGTACAATTTGGCTTCCGCCGTTTAAGTATCATTGACTTAGAGGCAGGACATCAGCCGCTAACTTATGAAAATGATCGATATGTAATTATTTTTAATGGTGAAATTTACAACTATGTAGAATTACGTGAAATGTTACTTGAAAAAGGAGCAACGTTTGCAACGCAATCAGATACAGAAGTAATTATTGCTTTGTATGCTCACATGAAAGAAAAATGTGTAGATTATCTTCGTGGTATGTTTGCATTTATGATTTGGGATCGTGAAGAGAAGAAACTTTTCGGTGCACGTGACCATTTCGGTATTAAACCACTGTACATTGCACAGCAAGGTGATACAACATTCTTTGCATCTGAAAAGAAAAGTATTATGCACGTGATGCAAGATAAAGGAGTAAATCCAACTTCTCTGCAACATTACTTTACGTATCAATATGGGCCAGAACCTGAAACATTAACAGTTGATATTAACAAAATTGAGCCGGGTCATTATTTCGTAAAAGAAATCGGTAAAGAGATGGAAATTCATCGCTACTGGCAACCGTATTTCAATGCTTCAAGTGCAACGAAAGAAGAGCACATTCAAGCGATTCGCGACGTATTATATGATTCTGTAAAAGTGCATATGCGTAGTGACGTACCAGTAGGCTCATTCTTATCTGGTGGTATTGATTCTTCGATTATCGCGTCTATCGCAAGAGAGATGAATCCAAATCTTCTAACATTCTCTGTTGGTTTTGAACGCCGCGGCTTCAGTGAAGTTGATGTAGCAAAAGAAACAGCAGAAAAGTTAGGTGTAACAAACCATAGTGTCTTCATTACAGCGAAAGAATTCATGAATGAATTTCCGAAAATTATGTGGCATATGGATGATCCTTTAGCTGACCCAGCTGCTGTGCCATTATACTTTGTTGCGAAAGAAGCACGTAAGTATGTAACGGTTGTTCTTTCAGGTGAAGGTGCGGACGAGCTGTTTGGTGGATATAATATTTATCGTGAGCCAAACTCTCTAAAAATGTTCTCTTACATTCCTACGCCAGGGAAGAGCGTCTTAAAAGCATTAAGCGGCGCTTTAAAAGAAGGATTTAAAGGAAAAAGCTTCTTAGAGCGTGGATGTACACCAATTGAAGAGCGTTACTATGGAAATGCGAAAATCTTCCGTGAAGAAGAAAAAGCAGAATTAATGAAATACTACAATGAAAGTGTTAACTATATGGATATCACGAAGCCATTGTATAACGAAATTAAAGATTACGATGATGTAAGCAAAATGCAATACATCGATATGTTCACATGGCTGCGCGGCGACATTTTATTAAAAGCTGATAAAATGACGATGGCGAACTCATTAGAACTTCGTGTACCATTCTTAGATAAAGAAGTTTTCGATGTTGCGTCTAAAATCCCAACAGAATTAAAAATCGCAAATGGAACAACAAAAGCAATTTTACGTGAAGCAGTGCGCGGAATCGTTCCAGATCACGTGTTAGATCGTAAAAAGCTAGGATTCCCAGTACCAATTCGTCATTGGTTAAAAGATGAAATGCATGATTGGGCTACTAACATTATTAAAGAAAGCAAAACAGAGCATTTAATCGACAAACAGTACGTATTAGACTTATTGGAAGCACATTGTGCAGATAAAGGCGATTATAGCCGTAAAATTTGGACAGTACTTGCATTTATGGTATGGCACCAAATTTATGTTGAGCATAAATACGACACAAATGAGTTTCATGAAGAAACGAAACGTGCTTATAGCTTAGTGTAAATAAGGAAACCTTAAGATCATATACGATCTTAAGGTTTTTTTCATAAATATGTATTGTGCTCGATACAATAATAATAAGAAGGTGGACAAAATATGATTACGTTTGAAAAAGTAACGGAAGAAACGAAAATGGTTGTCGAAGAAATGTTTTCTTCCCATTGTTTAAGGGAGCAAGCAGTTCAATATTGCATAAAATTTGATGATACATATATTGGTTTAATCGACTATATGGTACAAGAAGAGAAAGCTAGATTATCGGTTTTAATTATTCATAATGATTATCAAAGCTATGGATACGGAACAAATGCTTACTTTACATTTGAAGAGATGATGAAACATAGAAATGTAACGTGTATAGAAATACTACAAAAGGATCTTACTGTACAGGCAAAAGCTTTTATAGAAGGTCTCGGTTTTGAAGATAACAATGAAGTTTATATGAAGCACTTGTAAAAAGATAGATAGAAATTCACAATATATATGAAATATAGGATTGAAAACGAAAGTGAGGCAGGTGGATGTATGGGGATGACGTCAGGACTTTTATTAGTAGGAGGCTGTTTTTTAGTAGCAGAGCTATGTCAAATACTCATCCGAAAAATAATGTATAAAAAGCGCAAACCATATGAATGGCAATACGTACCGGTATTTTCCGTTTTGTTTATCACTTTGTATATGTTGCAGAGCGTGACACATTTCCCGCCCATGTTAAGTATCTTTTTGAAGTTTGGTTTACTATATAGCAGTTTTGGAATTTCTATTCTATTGTGTTTGTTTTGTATACGACATGTTCATTACCAGTCGTATATATATATTCTAAATTGGTTAAAACGAGATGATGGAAACCGCCTTACATAAGGTGGTTTTTGTCTGCTCTTGTCACCAATCCTTTCTTTTTTACATAAAATAGGACGAGCATAAAAATACGTGCTCTAATTCAATAAAGAAAGGAAATGACAGATGAAGCTCGTTATAGATGCAGGTCACGGCGGAAATGATTCCGGTGCTGTTGGAAACGGTTTACTTGAAAAAAATCTAACACTTCAAATTGCACAGCGTGTTCGTAATATTTTACTGGCGAATTATGCGATAAATATTAAAATGACACGTGATAGTGACGTCTTTATCTCATTATCGGAACGTGCAAATATTGCTAATTCTTTTGGTGCAGATTATTTTATCTCATTTCATATTAACAGTGGCGGTGGAACAGGTTACGAAGATTATATTTATAATGGACTGTCAGATAGCAGTTCTGCAGCAGGCAAACAACAAAAGATGCATGCAGCGGTCAGCCCAGTATTAACAAAGTATGGATTACGTGATCGCGGTGCAAAGAAAGCAAATTATGCAGTACTAAGAGAAACAGCAATGGATGCATTATTAACAGAAACTGCTTTTATTGATACAACCTTCGATGCAAATTTATTAAAAAATCAGCAGTTTATAGAAGAGTTATGCCAAGCGTATGTAAGAGGGATTGTTGCTATATTAGGATTGGTGCCAAGTACAAACCAAAACCCAAATCCAGCACCTCAAAAGAAAGGTGTGGCTTATATTCGCGGGACAAACGTAAATTTAAGAAGCGGTCCATCTATATCATTTTCGGTTATCCGAAAATTAAATGCACCAGAGTCATACGTTGTATATCAAGAAAGTAATGGCTGGCTAGATTTAGGGGCTGGTCAGTGGGTGTATAATGATCCATCTTATATACAGTATATCAAGTCTGCAAATAGTGATGGCAGTCCGATTGGGGTTGCAAATATTCGCGGGACGAACGTGAATTTAAGAAGTGGACCATCCGCATCATCTTCGGTCATTCGTAAGTTAAATGCACCAGAATCATACGTTGTATATCAAGAGAGTAATGGCTGGCTAAACTTAGGTGGCAGTCAATGGATTTACTATGATCCATCTTATATTCAGTATAATCAGTACTAAAGAAGAAGGCCTTAAAACCTTTGATACATATAGGGTTTTAAGGACCTTTTTTGTATGTTTGCAAACATAAAGCTTTACGGACACTTTTTTATAGAAAATACTACTGTCTGAAAAAGCATATTTTTACAGACAGAGTAAGAGATATCTGTACCAGTAACTGCGTGGCAATTAAAAACTATTATGAAAGATGGAGCTTTTTAAACTATGATAGAGATTGTACAAGTGAATGTTTGAAGTGTTTCCCATTAAAAATAGGCTCTTTTACATTTTATTATTGATTTTTAGGAAAATAAAAACCGCCTTATTAAAGGCAATCCAAGTAAGACCCCTGCCTCAAGATTCTGAGGAATCCAAAGAAGATAGGTGAGGGCTAAGGATCAGTGGGGATGAAGAAAGCCCCCACTGAGAAAAGTTTCATTTTATTATCTTGATATTGTATTGGTACGTATGTAAGAGAAAAATATTTCATCTAATTGTTATGCGGTATTTCTTTGAATACATTGTTATCGTTATCAAGGAGTATTTTAAAACTTTGCAGCGGTTTACATATAAGGGTGTACATGATATTTCAAAAAAGTTTTCTAAAATATGTTGACAATATATATTATATATATTAATCTTTAAATGATAATGATAACTGTTTTCAACAAGGAGGAAATATGTTTCAAAATAAAAAGATGTTTATGCTCTGCTTCTTACTTATCATTGCTATGATTGCAGGGTGTAGTAATGAAGAAAAGAAAGATACAAGTAAAACTGCGAAAGGGAAAGACTCGTATGTAATTAAACATGCGATGGGGGAAACGACAATAAATGGTACACCTAAAAAAGTTGTAGTCCTAACAAATGAAGGAGCTGAAGCTCTTTTAGCGGTAGGCATTACACCAGTAGGTACAACAAAGCCACGTGCTGGTGATTCATGGTATCCGCACTTAGAAAAGGAATTAAAAGATACACAAGTAGTAGGAACAGAACGTGATGTAAACTTAGAGGCAATTATAAAATTAAAACCGGATTTAATTATCGGGAATAAAATGCGTCATGAAAAAGTATATGAACAGCTAAAAGCAATTGCACCAACTGTTTATGCTGAAACATTGCGCGGAGATTGGAAAGAAAACTTTACGTTATATACAAAGGCAGTTAATAAAGAAAAAGAAGGTCAAGCAGCTCTTGATAACTATAAAAAACGTGTTGATGAATTGAAAGGAAAACTTGGAGATAAGGTAGAATCTAAAGTTTCTATGATTCGTTTCGTTCCAGGTGATGTTCGTATTTATCAAAAAAATTCATTCTCTGGCGCTGTTTTAGAAGATATCGGTTTTAAACGTCCACCACTTCAAGATAAAGATGGATTTGCAATACAAGGTATTACAAAAGAGCAAATTCCAAATATGGATGGAGATGTGTTATTCTATTTCACATCTGATAAAGATGCGGATAAAAATAATGAAGGGAAAACAGTAGCAGAAGAATGGATTCAAGATCCACTATTCAAGCAACTACAAGTTTCTAAAAACAATAAAGTCCATCAGGTAGATGAAGTAATTTGGAATACTGCAGGTGGTATAAAGGCTGCAAATCTTATGTTAGATGATATTGAAAAATACTTTTTAAAATAAAGTATTGAGTTATACCGATATGTGCGAAAAACCAAAGGCTACGCTAGCCTTTGGTTTTTTATGCGGATAAATATTTGAAAATTCTTTATTTTAAGTGCCGATGAGTTGTACAATGAAAGTAGTCATGTGGGAAGGGGTGGTAAAATGTCTCAAGGTACCCATAAAGGTTGGATATTATTTAATGGACGTCTTGTAAATTCAAAGGAAGAACAAGCGATAGTTCCGCTAGAAGAAAGAGGTTTACAGTTTGGTGATGGGATATATGAAGTGTTTCGTCTATACAATGGAAAACCGCATTTACTAGATTTACATTTAGATCGTTTCTTTAAATCTATGAAGGAAATTGACCTTAACCCACCGTTTACAAAAGAAGAATTGATTGAACAGCTACAGCAATTAATTGAAAAAAATCAATTTCAAGAAGATGGAAATGTTTATATTCAAATTTCAAGGGGCGTACAACCAAGAAATCATGTGTATGAACCAAATCTTGAGCCGACTTATTTTGCAAATATCGTATCGTTTCCTAGACCGCTTTCTTTTATGAAAAAAGGGATAAAAGTAACAGTAGCAGAGGATATTCGATGGAAGTTTTGTCATATAAAGTCCCTTAATCTTCTCCCGAATATTATGATTAAGAATAAAATTAACAAAGAAGGATATACTGAAGTAATTTTAGTTCGTGATGGTATTGTAACAGAGGGATGTCATTCTAATTTCTTTATTATAAAAGATGATAAATTAATTACGCATCCAGCTGATCATTTCATTTTACATGGGATTACACGTCACCACGTAATCTCTTTAGCAAAAGTTTTACATATAGAAGTAGAAGAGCGAGAATTTTCGTTAGAAGAGGTATATGAGGCAGACGAATGCTTCTTTACAGCAACGCCACTAGAAATTTTGCCGGTCATTCAAATTGGAGAAGAACCCTTCAGTAAGGGAGAAATTGGACTGGTTACGAAGAATTTGCAAGCAGCGTATGAAGAAAGTATTGCAATGTTTAAAGTGACAACTTGAGCTAATGAATACATGAAGAGAAGCTGGTATTCCTCCAGCTTCTCTTCATGTTATAATCAACTATATAAAGATTTTTGAAAACGCTGTAAAAGGGGATTTTGTTTATATGAATTATGATGCATTGAAAGAAGTGATTCACGGACGTCGTAGCGTTCGGAAATTTACAGAACAAGCGGTACCTGTAAATGAAATAGAAGAAATTTTAGATTGTGCTCGCTATGCACCAAGTGATACGAATTCACAAACGTGGGAATTTCTCGTTATTATGAATCGTGATAAAATTAAAGAAGTAGAACAAATGACGTGGGATGCCCTGTATAAACAAGCGGAAGAAGCGAAAGAAAAAGGGGAAGAAAAGGCAGGCAAATTATTAACGCGTTCTTTTGGACCGTATGCAACGGCTTTTTCTGATGCACCCGTATTGATCGTTTGTTTAGCAACACCATATCAATCAAAGTTTCGTGAAAAAATATTTGATCCAATTAACTTTGTTCCGGATGCAGTTTGGGAAGAAGAAGGGATTAAAAGCAGCTGCTTAGCGGCACAAAATTTAATGTTGGCAGCACATGCGCGCGGCCTTGGGACTTGTCCAATGACAGGGCCTGTTTTATTAGCGCAGGATCAATTGCGACAATATCTACAAATTGAACCTGAAAAACAAATTAATATGGTTATTTCTCTAGGTTATCCGAAAGACAAGCCGAAAAAACTTGCTCGTAAAGAAGTAGCGGAAATTACGAAATTTATTTATTAATATGTTTATGAAAAAAATGAAAGAAAAAAAGACATTGAATTTATCAATGTCTTTTTTCATACTGTTGAAAAACAATCTAGTCAATAGACAAAACCTGAAAATTTCGATAAAATCTCCTCGTGAATGAAATGAAGCGAGGAGATTTTTTATGTACGTTACATATTCCATGAAAGAAATTGAAGAAAATCGAAAGTACTATGAAATGATGTATGATGCTTCGCATCATTTAGTAAAGATGGATCAAGTGATGGATTGGGATTTTGTGACAAGGCGATTGGAAGTGTTCTATCCACATCGTATCGGTCGACCAACGAAAGATCCGATTATGTTAGTGAAAATCTTATTAATTCAGTATTTGGAAGGCTTTCGCTCGGTTCGTTTTACATGTAATCAAGTAAAACAGAATGCGACGTATCGTTGGTTTTTAGGGATTTCCTCGAATGAGAAGATTCCAGATCACTCAACAATCTCTAAGTTTCTCTCGCAACGTCTACGAAATGCGACGTTTTGGGAGGAGCTTTTTCAGCATTGCCTTCGTGTGATTCAACAAGAAGGGTTTATCGCAAACGAAACATGGGTGGCGGATGAAACAGAATTAAAAGCGAATGCGAATAAGCGTGTACGCGAAATCTTGGCGGAAGAAAAAGTAATAGAAGAAAAAGATGAGGATTTAGTGATGATTAACGATCACCGTGTGCGTCATGGGAAGAAACCTTTACAAGCGAAAGGCTCAAAAATAGAAGAAAAACAGACAAACATTAGCCCTGTAGATTCTGACGCTCGCTTGTCCGTCAAACACGATCAACGCGGACGCTTTGCCTATTTTGAGCACCGTATCGTGGATTCGCTTCATAACTTTATCATCGCCACAGATGTCACCGCCGCGAATGTGCCTGGGCATCGTAAATTGATCGGACAAGTTGAACGGTTAAATCAATTATTGGGGAAGTATGCGAAAGAAATCGCCCTTGATTCAGGCTACTACAACGCTTCCCTCGCGCGAAGGTTGTTTCAACGTGGCTTCTTCGTCTACATGTCTTATCGTCGATTTACAACGAAGGATCATCCAAAGTGCCGTCGTTATCAATTTAAACAAGTAAACGAGGATCTCTACGCCTGTCCTTGCGGTGTACCGTTTTATTATAAAACAACGAATCGTCAAGGTTATCATGAATTCAGACCACCTAAAGGAAGTTGTCAATCCTGTCCATTTGCGAAAAAAGAAAACCAAGATCGTGTGTTGCGAATTTCTATCCATCAAGAAATTTACGATCAGTTAAGAGAACAGCGCTTATCAATAAGAGGAAAAATTCTCCGTTCCGTTCGTCCGTCTACGGTTGAACTGAGTTTCGCACATAGTAAAGAACTCCACGGTTTGCGCTATGCACGATACCGTGGAGTTCAAAAGGTTAAAGTACAAGTTTTGATGACCGCCATCATACAAAACTTAAAAAAGTGGACCAAACTACGCTCGCTTAAGCAAGTTGGTTTACACCTAACACATCAAATTATAGAAGAAACCATTCTATAAAACAAATAGAAATCAAGAAAATGCCAAAAAAATTCGGCATTTTCTTAACATAATCTTTTTTCAACAACGTGAAAAAAGACATTGAATTTATCAATGTCTTTTTTTTTATCTATTTTTGTATAGTAGAATGCATAAGAGGAATTTTTTGAGTGAAGTGAGTAGATTATTTATTATTAGTAAAAAAGAATATATATATGATTATTACAATAATATTTCCTGAAATGGAATATTTTCAACTAGAAATGGGTCAAAATGATGAAGAAGAAGGATTTTTTAGTGATTACTATAAAAAATAATAGTGATAAAAAAGAAGAAAATATGTTACAGTTATGGTGAGCGGATACAATTGTTCACAGAAGTGTTAAAACGTGAATATAAAATAAAATATTATTTTTGTATAATAAATAAGAAATCAATTCGCAGGGGGAATGAATTTTGAAAAAATTCATAATCGCTGGTTTGTCTGTTATGTTATTAGTAGGATGCGGTGCACCGAAAGAAAAACAAGAAGTAGAGCCAAAGAAAGAAGAACAAGTTGTAAATGCAGGACAAAAAAGTAAATATCTTTTTCCAGAGGGAGTAAATCCAATTGGGGAAGGAAGAGTAAAGGTAGTTACACCTGACGGTACTTCTGAAAATGGTAATGTGCCAACCGTATTTGTAAAAAAGGATACTCTTATTCAACAAGTTGAAATAGAACTTGCAAATTTTCAAGGTGATAAAGAAACGTTTGTGTACGTAGATCACATATTTGAAGATATGCATCAAGTGAGTAGATTAACACAGACAACTGTCGAGTTAAAACAAGAAACGTTAGAACAAGGGAATCACACAGTAACAGCAATTCAGTTTGAAAATAATGATCCAAATGGGAACGTCGTTAACTTTGTCCAGGCAAAGTTTGAAAATAAACCCGCATTGTAAAAAGAAATCTGCTTCCAAAGCAGATTTCTTTTTTGTAGGTATTTTGTTCGGAAGTGTCGAATAAGGTAAATGGCGTCGTAATAACGCGTATTCTTTTGTTTAGTGTGAAACAAATAAGGAGGAGAAGCAATGAAACGTGCCCTTATTAATATTGATTATACATATGATTTCGTAGCTGAAGATGGTGCTTTAACATGCGGGAAACCAGGCCAAGATATTGAAGGACATCTTGTTGAAACAACAAAACAGTACATGGAAAATGGGGATTATGTTGTGTTTGCGATTGATAAACATGAAGAAAATGATTCCCATCATCCAGAAACAAAATTATTTCCTCCGCACAATTTAGCTGGAACGAAAGGAAGAGACTTGTACGGGGGATTACAAACCTTATACGAAAAACATGAAAATCACGAGAATGTATATTATATGGACAAAACCCGTTATAGTGCCTTTGCTGGGACGGATTTAGAAATGAAGCTACGTGAAAGGGGGATACAAGAAGTACATCTTGTCGGTGTTTGTACAGATATTTGTGTTCTTCATACAGCAGTAGATGCATATAATAAAGGATTTCATATTGTTGTACATGAGAAAGCAGTCGCATCTTTTAATGAACAAGGGCATCAGTTTGCATTAGAGCACTTTAAGTCTTGTTTACATGCTGTAATAAAGTGAAACTTTAATCAGTGACGGTATTACTGCCCGCAAATAGCGGGATAAAATAGTAGGATATTCTGCTTGTTTTAGTGTGAGAATTTTTCACACTGTAATTAGAAAATTAGTGAAGAAAAAAAGGAAGGTCTTTTCTCGTGAAAATATGCCGCCAATTGATTGATATTGAAAAAGGAAGCTGATATACTACTCAGCTTCCTTTTTTATTTGTCTCACACGAACAGACAATAATCCCACACCTTGAAGGTATGCAGGAAGCAGCGGAAGTTAGGTGAGAGAAATGCCACCATTGAGAAAAGTTTCACCACATAGTATTTAGAAAATTTTTAATGTTATAATGAAAGGTGGTGATGAACATGAATTATGATGAAAAACAAATGCATCGGTTGCAGGCGCTAAAAGAGATTGCGGAGCTATTAAATGAAGCGACTGACTTGCAACAAATGCTAGAGAAAGTATTACATACACTATTACAAGTAATGAATTTACAAACAGGCTGGATCTTTTTTATTGATGAAAAAGGAACGCATCGAATGCTTGTCGACACAAACTTGCCACCAGCATTAACATGGGAAGCAAAAAAGCCGATGTGCGAAGGGGATTGTTGGTGCATTGATCGATTTGTTGGTGGGCGTTTGCAAAAAGCAACAAATATTATTGAATGTAAACGAATTGAAGATGCGATTGAGTATGAATGGGGGGAAACAGAGGATATTACGCACCACGCGACAATTCCTCTTCGTGCAGGAGAAGAGAAATTTGGTCTATTGAACGTTGCCTCTCCACATAAAACGCATTTTTCTGAAGAAGAGTTAGCTTTATTAGAAGCAATTGCGTATCAAATTGGTACAACGATACAACGTATTCAGCTCGTAGAGAAAGAACGAAAATATGTAGTTGTTGCAGAAAGAAATCGACTTGCCCGTGATTTACATGATTCTGTTAAACAGTTGTTATTTTCAATCATGTTAACAGCTAGAGGAACAGCTGATATGACGAAAGATAAAGAACTGCAAGATATGTTAGCGTACATAGGTGAATTGTCGCAAGAAGCACTGCAAGAGATGACACTATTAATATGGCAATTGCGTCCAGAAGGATTGGAGAAAGGCCTTGCAGAAGCAATTCGAAATTATGGAAAGTTACTAGGGATTCATGTAGCGATTCGAATTGATGGTGTCATCTCTATAGGTGATGAAACGGAAGAAATGTTATGGCGTGTTAGCCAAGAGGCGTTACATAATTGTAAAAAACATGCATCATGCGAAATGGTGTCTGTAGATTTAAAAATAGAAAATAGGGTGCTGAAGTTTCAAATCGCGGACGATGGAGCTGGGTTTGTAAAAGAAAAAGTGAGAGATTCGGCGCTTGGTTTGAAAAATATGAAAGAGCGCATTGAACTGATGGAAGGGAAATTCCAAATTCAAACGAATCCGGGAGTAGGAACGAAAATTGAGATTCAGTTGCCAATTTGAAGGGGAGAAGGTCATTGAAAATTAAATTATTACTCGTAGAAGACCATCATATTGTTCGCAAAGGTCTCGTTTTTTTCTTGAAAACGAAAGAAGAATTTGAAATTATCGGTGAAGCGGGTGATGGAGAAGAGGCGCTGAGGCTTGTTCAAAAAGAACGTCCTGACGTTGTATTAATGGATGTGTCGATGCCGAAAATGGACGGGATTGAAGTGGCGAAGCGAATGAAACAATACGACCCTTCTATTAAAGTACTTATGCTAAGTAGTTTTTCAGAACAAGATTATGTTCTTCCAGCACTGGAAGCAGGTGCAGATGGATATCAATTAAAAGAAGTACAACCTGATCAGCTTGTAGCTTCTATCATTGCGGTATATCAAGGGAATACAAATTTTCATCCAAAAGTTACGCCTGCTTTATTAGGACGTTCTGCAACGGCTCAGCCAAAGAAAGATTGTTTATCTATGCTAACAAAGCGTGAAAAAGAAGTACTCCGTGAAATCGCAAAAGGGAGAAGTAATAAAGAAATTGCGGCAGAGCTTCATATTACGGAACAAACAGTAAAAACGCATGTTTCAAATATATTGGCTAAATTAAATGTAGATGATCGAACGCAAGCTGCGCTCTATGCGGTGAAGCATGGTGTTGTGTAGGAGGCATATAAAAGAGCAAAGTATTGCAGAGTTATATGCGGAATCTGGTTATTTTAACGGTGCTGTATGAATTGTTATAAATAACGAAATTATACATAGTGAAGGATACGGTACGGCTAGTTTTACATATGGCATACCAAATAAAGGTTTTTCTTCTTTTCATAATTATGTACAATAAAGTTATTATGGAAGGAGAGGATACATCATGCCCGGTACAAAAATTGGGATAGGGAAGATTCAGGCATCGTTAAACGGTTTATCTCCGAAGCTACGAAGCATTGCCGAACATATCATCAAGCATCCGCAAGATGTTGTACATAAATCGATTACTGAATTAGCGGAAACAACAAATAGTTCGGAAGCAACTATTTTTCGCTTATGTAAACACCTTGGTTTTCAAGGATTTCAAGATTTGAAAATCACGTTAGCACGAGAGGTTGTACATACGCCAGTACAAAATATTCATGAGGAAGTATCTGCAGAAGATGATATGGTGACAGTTGCTAAAAAAGTGTTTCAGTCGCATATTACAGGATTGCAAGATATACTGCATTTATTAAATGGTAAAGCGCTAGAAGAAGCGATCAAACTGTTACAAAAGGCTACTCACATTGAGTTTTATGGAAATGGTGGTTCCGGTATTATTGCAATGGATGCTTATCATAAGTTTATGAGAACAGGTATTTCTTGTATTGCACATGTAGATTCTCATTTTCAAATTATGGGAGCAGGGTTACTTACAGAAGAAGCAGTGGTAATTGCGATTTCCCATTCTGGAAGTAACAAAGGGCTTCTTGAGGCGTTAGACGTTGCAAAATCAAGAGGAGCACGTATCATTGCGATTACGAGTTATCAAAAATCAGCACTTAGTCAACTTGCTAATGTGACGCTGTATACATCGACGCGTGAGACAGAATTTCGTACCGAAGCAAGCTCATCACGTTTAGCCCAGCTTAGTTTATTAGATACTTTATTTGTAGGATTGTCTTTACAAAGACAAGAGATAACTTTGCGAAATCTACAAAGCATTCGGGAAACAATTTCGATGAAACGACTATAAAGCAGTGTGAAAGAGATGCACTGCTTTTTTTCTTTTTCCTTTATGAAAAAAATTTTCTTCATTTATATTGATTTAAGAAAAATATTTTATATACTATTCAATGTAAACGGTTTACTAGATTTCATCCCGCACTAATGGGTAGTAAAATATCCACTTCAAAGTTATGCAGGAAGAAAAGAACTTTGAGGTGGGGGATAAACTGCTCATAAGAGCCCGATTGGTGAGGGCTCATCAACAATGAGGTTGGAGAAAACCAACTGTTGAAAGTTGCACTCTATTTTGCTAAAAACGAAGGGAAGATTCATTATGAAAACAAGGGGGAGAGTTATCGGGATTGATATCGGCACAACAAGTACAAAAGCGGTTGTTTTTACAGAGAGAGGCAAGGTTGTTGCATCTCATGCAATTGATTATCCAATTATCCAACCGAATGTAGGATGGGCTGAGCAAGATCCTGATGTAATATGTTCCGCTGTATACAAAAGTGTAAGCGTTGCCATTGAAAAGGGTAATGTATTACAAGAAGACATTTCTTCAATTGGTATTAGTACAGCAATGCATTCGTTAATTGCTGTAGATAGAAATGGTGCCCCCCTTACTCGCTCTATTATTTGGGCTGACAATAGAAGTGTTGGGCAAGCAGAAAAATTACTGCAAGAGATGAATGGGCATGACATTTATAAACGAACGGGGACCCCGATTCATCCAATGTCACCACTGTCTAAATTATTGTGGATGAAAGAAGAAGAACCGGAATTATTCTCAAGAACGTATAAATTCATTTCTATTAAAGAATATGTAATCTATCAGTTATTTGCACAATATGTAGTTGATTACTCTATTGCGTCTGCTACCGGGTTGTTTTGTTTAGAAACACTAGACTGGGATCAAGAGGTATTAAAACTATTAAATATGTCGTCAGAGCAATTGTCGAAGCCAGTACCAACGACTTACATATTAGAAGGTATAAAACCAGAATTAGCAAAAAGAATGGGGGTTCATGATAAAACACCTGTTGTCATTGGGGCAAGTGATGGTGTTCTTGCAAATGTCGGTGTTGGGGCAGTTTCGCCTGGAGAAGCAGCAATCACAATTGGAACAAGTGGTGCTGTTCGAACGATTTCTTCGAATGTAAACACAGATGAAAAAGGCAGAACGTTTTGTTATGCGCTTACGGATCAACATTGGGTAATTGGGGGACCAACGAATAATGGTGGCATTCTACTGAGATGGTTACGTGATGAATTTGGAAGCCCAGAGCAAGAAGTGGCAAGGAAATTAGGCATTGATCCGTACGATTTATTAATTCAATATGCAGAACGTGTGCCGGCCGGAGCGAATGGATTATTGTTTTTACCGTTCTTATCTGGAGAACGTGCTCCGTATTGGAATGCGAATGCTCGCGGGACATTTTTCGGTATCAATCTTCAGCATAAGCGAGAACATTTTATTCGAGCTGTGATGGAAGGAGTTTGCATGAGTGTCTTTTCAGTAGCACTCGCGATTCGAGATTCAACAGGTCCTCTTTCTGAAATCCGTGTTTCAGGGGGCTTTGCGAAGTCAGCATTTTGGAGACAAATGCTGTCCGATATGATGGGGAAAGAATTACTTGTTCCTGAAAGTCATGAAGCATCTGCATTGGGAGCTGCAGTACTTGCTTTATACGCGACAGGAAAAATAGATTCGCTTGAAGAGGTAAAAGAATGGATTGAAATTGTACATCATCATGTACCAAATAAAGAAAATACGGCTTTGTATTTAGAGATGTTTTATATGTATGAACGGCTTTACACTCGTTTGAAAGATGAATTCGATGTAATTGCTGATTTCCAACGTAAACATTAGGGGGAATGGGAGAAATGGAAGTTGGAATAGTCTTAGCAGCTGTTGTCATATTACTCTTGCTTATTACAGTAGTGAAATGGCATCCGTTTGTCGCGTTAATTGTAACATCAATCGGTGTAGGGCTAGCAATGGGGATGCCGCTGATTGCTACTTCACCAAAAGATCCTGGAATTATTGATTCCATTAAACTGGGTCTTGGAAATACATTAGGCTTTTTAGCAATTGTCTTAGCGTTAGGAACAATGCTTGGGAAAATGATGGCAGAGTCTGGCGGTGCAGAAAGAATTGCGAATACATTACTAGCACGTTTTGGAAAAAAACGCGTGCACTGGGCTATGATGGTTGTCGCATTTTTAGTTGGGATTCCAGTCTTTTTCCAAGTGGGCTTTGTTTTATTAATTCCATTAGTTTTTACAATTGCGTTAGAAACAGGAGTTTCACTCATTACAATTGGGATACCGCTTGTAGCAGGTCTTTCTGTTGTACATGGCCTTGTTCCACCGCACCCAGTTGCAATGGCTGCAGTTGGAATCTTTAAAGCAGACGTAGGGAAAACCATCTTATACGCTTTAATCGTCGGTCTTCCGACAGCTATCATTGCAGGACCACTCTATGGAAAATGGATTGGCGCCCGCATACATAAGAAGGTACCATTAGAGGTAGCAGAGCAGCTTGGAGAGCGCGATACAAAGAAAGAACTTCCGGGTTTTGGAAACACATTATTTACAATTTTACTGCCGGTATTATTAATGTTAAGTGCATCGATTGCTGAGGTGGCATTAGAAAAAACAAGTCAGCTTGCACAAATATTACATTTTATTGGAGATCCTGTCGTTGCATTATTAATTGCAACAATCTATTCATTCTTTAGTCTTGGATATGCAAAAGGATTTTCAAAAGATAAAGTTTTACAATTTACAAATGATTGTTTAGGACCAATTGCAAATATTTTACTAGTTATTGGTGCTGGTGGCGCATTCAATAAAGTGCTTCTTGATTCGGGAATCGGTACTACGATTGCTGAAATGGCAAAAGAATCTCACATTTCACCGATATTATTAGGGTGGGGGATTGCGGCACTGATTCGTATTGCAACAGGATCAGCCACTGTTTCGATGATGACAGCAGCAGGCATTGTAGCTCCAATTGCGGCAAGTATTCCTGGGGTAAATGTAGAATTGTTAGCACTTGCAACAGGAGCAGGATCACTCATTTTATCTCATGTGAATGATTCTGGATTTTGGATGATTAAAGAATACTTCGGAATGACGATTAAAGAAACATTATTAACATGGACGGCAATGGAGACGATTCTTTCTGTTGTTGCTCTTGGACTTATTTCGTTATTAAATCTCATTGTATAGAATAGGAGTTTGATTGATATGAAACTAGGTTTAGTAGGATTAGGAAAAATGGGCTTTCCATTAGCAGAGCACTTATATGAAGATCAGCATGAGGTTGTTGTATATGATGTAAACAAAGAGCTTGTTGAAAAAGCGCAACAAGCTGGCATATCTGCTCGTTATACACTAAAAGACATGGTGTCAGCACTAGAGGCACCGCGTGCGATTTGGGTTATGGTACCAGCTGGAGAAATTGTAGATTCGGTACTAAGAGACTTATATCCATTACTCGATCAAGGTGATATCGTAATTGAAGGAGGTAACTCTTTCTATAAAGATACACTGCGCCGTGCTGAAGATGCGAAAAGTTTCGCTCTTCACTATATGGACATTGGAACATCAGGTGGTGTAGAAGGTGCACGTCATGGTGCCTGTTTAATGATTGGTGGAGAAAAAGAAATCTTTGATAGATTAGAACCACTGTTTAAAGATTTATCGGTTGAAAATGGGTATTCATACGCA
The DNA here is from genome assembly GCF_030292155.1 of Bacillus sp. DX3.1. Classification (NCBI taxonomy): domain Bacteria; kingdom Bacillati; phylum Bacillota; class Bacilli; order Caryophanales; family Bacillaceae; genus Bacillus; species Bacillus sp. DX3.1. The sequence continues at coordinate 2,267,043 of NZ_CP128153.1, forward strand.
GGGCGCGTTGGAAGTGGGCATTTCTTGAAAATGGTTCACAATGGTATTGAATATGGTATGATGCAAGCAATTGCAGAAGGGTTTGAAGTGCTAGATAAAAGTGATTTTGATTTTAATTATAAAGATGTGGCAAATGTATGGGCAAACGGATCTGTTATCCGAGGCTGGCTAATGGATTTAACAGAAAAAGCATTCTCTGAAGATCCAAAGCTAGAAGGCATTAAAGGTGTAATGAATTCTTCAGGAGAAGGAAAATGGACAGTGGAAACAGCGCTTGAATTGCAGGCTTCCGCTCCAGTTATTGCAATGTCATTGTTTATGCGCTACCGTTCTCAAGAAGAAGATACATTCCACGGAAAAGTAGTATCAGCACTTCGTAATCAGTTTGGCGGACATGCTGTTGTGAAGAATGATTAATTGATGTAAAGGGGAACTCATACGAAAGTATGAGTTTCTTTTTTATATTTTCATACTATTTTCTCAAAGTTTTCCCTCTTTCTGATGGTGAATAAGAAGTAATTTTCTGATAATATAAAAATAGAAAGATAGCCACCCTCATATTCCTCCCGGCAGTCTTCTATTTCACTGGAATATGATTTGCTAGTCAGGAGTGAAAGGATGAAAAATTATCTTATTTTTGGAGCGAGCAAAGGTTTAGGTGACGCTTTTGCTAAAGGACTTCCAAGTTCTGGTGATAAAGTATGGATTGTCTCTCGTACTATCCCGGATAGTTTGAACCGAAGTGATGGCGTTCAAAGAATATGGATTCAAGCCGACTTGTCTTCAAATTCTGTAAGTGATCATATTGTGGCGACTTTAAAAAACGAGCGAGTGGATGTATTAATCTACAACGTGGGAATTTGGGAAAAGGATGGTTTTGAAGCCCATTATGATTTTGAAAAAGACGATCCAGAGTACTTGGCCTCTATGATTCACGTGAATATTACGTCTGCCATCGTATGCATTCAAAAGCTGTTAAATCACTTAAAACAATCAAATAATGGAAAAATTATTTTAATTGGTTCTACTGCTGGCCTTGAAAATACGAATAATTCGCAGGTCGCTTTTGTCACATCGAAATTTGGACTGCGTGGGATTGGTAGCGCACTTCGGGAACATGTAAGGAAATATGAGATTGATGTAACATGCATCAATCCAGGGGAACTCGCAGTTGAAATTCCTTTCGAAGACGGAGCAGATAAAGCTATATCCGTTTACAAAGGGACTCGCATACCGGTGCAGGATATGGTAGAGGTGGTTAAATGTGTAGTGAATCTTTCGAAAGTATCCTGTGTAAAGGAAATTCATATTCCAGCCATGACGGATACGAATGCATAATTTTAGACAACGGTAACGCCTTGTACAAAGTAACCTGAATAATAGGTGTTGTTGCATCACAAATATTTGAAGATAGAACTTAAAACAAAGGGGAGAAAATAACATGAAATTAGTCGTAATTAATGGAACACCACGTAAATTTGGTAGAACACGTGTCATTGCAAAATATATTGCAGGTCAATTTAAAGGGGAGTTATATGATTTAGCTGTGGAAGCACTACCTGTATATAACGGGGAAGAGTCTCAATATGAATTAGAAGCGGTAACGAAATTAAAAAAATTAGTGAAAGAAGCGGATGGTGTTGTACTTTGCACACCTGAATATCATAATGCGATGAGCGGTGCGCTAAAAAATGCGTTAGATTTCCTAAGTAGCAGCGAATTTATCCATAAGCCAGTTGGTCTATTGGCAGTTGCTGGTGGAGGAAAAGGCGGTATCAATGCGTTAAACAATATGCGCATCGTGGCTAGAGGTGTGTATGCAAATGTAATTCCAAAGCAAGTCGTACTAGATGGTTTATACGTGCAAAACGGTGAAATGGCAGAAGATGCAAAACCATTTGTTCATGATTTACTGAAAGAATTGAAAGGATATATGAGTGTGTATCCAGAACTCAAAAAACAATTAGGGGCTGATTGAGATGTCATCTCTTTACCGGGATTCTCGCTTGTATTATATTCTGGGAGCCAATAGCCTATCTGCTATTGGCTCTGGGATTGTGATGATAACGATTCCGTGGCTTTTAATTAAGGAGAGCGGAGGAGATACACTGTTTGGGTATGTGTCAATTGTAGCGACTCTTATTATGTTTTTACTGACACCGTTCATTGGGCAGAGTATCGATCGCTTTTCAAGAAAATCACTATTATTATGTAACGAAGGACTAGGTGTGGCGATTATTGGCATGATGGTCATATGGGGGTTTACAGGGCAGTCCTATAGCTCGATTCATTATATTATTATTTATATAACGGGGTCTTTTTATTACCTGTTGTTTTATCCAACAATCTTTGCATTTAACCAGGAAATGTTTCAAGCAGAACATTATAAATCCTTGAGTGGCACGATGGAAATACAAGGGCAACTCACGCAAGTCATCTCTGGAGCAACTGCCAGTTTTTTAATTGAGATTATATCTTTAAAGTGGATTTTATTAGTAGATATGCTGTCATTCGCTGGAGCCTTTTTCCTCTTTTTGTGTATCCCATATGTGAAGAAAACAAAAACAAAACAAAAAGTGACCTTTAAAAAACAAATGTTTGAAGGAATCCATTTTATGAAAGGACGACGAAAATTCTTTTGGTTTTTACTTGCGACATACATGCCATTTATTGGAGTTATGATGGCAAATTATTTGATTCCCGTGTATATTTCAGATGTAGTCAAAGAAAGTGGTTCCGTATATGCGGTAGAAGGAATGATGTACGGGATTGGTGCTATCCTTGCTGGAATTAGTATTCCAATTCTCATGAAATATGTCCAAACAGAAGTTTCTATTGTCTTGACAATGTTTGTCTATACAATTTCAATTACCGTAATGTTAATAGAACCATCAGTCTTGTTACTATATGGGCTTGCTGTTTTTCATGCAATTGGAAATGCGGGAACACGGGTGGCACGTAATGTATTGATGATGGAGAAAATTCCAAATGAAGTAATGGGTCGTGTAGATAGTTTATTTCGGCTTATCGGGACAGGAATTCGCGTTGTATTATTGGTTATGTTTACAGCAGTTGTTTCGAAAATCGGCGTAATGATTCCCTTTTACGTTTTAAGCATCATTCTAATTTGCGCAACATGGATTGCATTGTATTATGCCAGAGTACAACGACAAGAGAGAATAGGAATTACCAGCAAATCCGTTGTATAAGGACCATAAAACTACAAAACCTATGAGAGAATATAAATTATAAGGGTGTGAAACAAAATGGGAAAGACGAAAGCGTTAGGATCAGCAAAGCATAAAGGAAATCAAACTGAGTCTCATACGTCTTCTAAAAAAGCTCATAATCCTCAAAATGCAGGACAACGTAGTCACTAAAAAGTACTTCTGACTCCCTTTCTTTTTCTATATAATAAAAAGAAAGGGAGTGTAAACTTATATATGAACAAATGGATTTTACTTTTTATTTTATTATTACCACCATTATACATTGTATATATGACGTATCAAATGAATAAAGTTGCTCGTGAAAAGGTAAGCAATCAAGCTCCATATGTATTAATTTTAGGTGCAAAGTTATTTGGAGATAAACCTTCTTTATCGCTTCAAAATCGATTGGATGTTGCTTTAGAGTACTTGCATTCCCATCCAGTTGCGAAAGCGATTGTATCAGGAGGACAAGGGGAGGATGAGGATATTCCAGAAGCGCATAGCATGCGAAATTATTTAGTAAATCACGGTATTGACGAGAATCGTATTTTAATAGAAGATCGTTCCACTAGTACATATGAAAATGTGAAATTTAGCATTGATTTATATGATGTAAAACATGCGGTAGTTATCAGTAATACCTATCATTTATATCGTACGAAAATCATTGCAAAACGTTTAGGAATGCGAATGGAATCACTTCCCGCACCAACGCCAGTGCGTTCTAAGAAAAAAGCATATATACGCGAATATGCGGCGATTATTAAAACAATCGTATTCGATCATTAGAGCTCAAGCACGGGCTCTTTTTTTCATATATATAAATACAAATTAAAAAACCGACATAAAACCCTTTTTTTAGGTAGGAGAGAGCATCCGACCATGCATAGAAGCGGTCAGATCCTTTTCCTGCTTAGACATAGTGAAAACAAAGAGAGAAAACGAGTGCAGGTCACCTTTTGTTATCCATAGCCGCAGCTTATATGTCGAAAAATCAAAATGGATTTATATAGAACAAGCGTATCATTTGAAAATAAGACACGTTTCCATCAGAATGGAGGAAACAACAGTAAGGGAGTTGTATTTGTGATTCGATTTGAACACGTTTCAAAGATGTATGATGATGGAACGAAGGCGGTAGACTCGTTACATCTAGAAATTAAAAAGGGAGAATTTTTTGTTCTCATAGGTCCAAGTGGCTGTGGAAAAACAACAACAATGAAAATGATTAATCGTTTAATTGAAACGACGGAAGGGTCCATTTCCATTGACGGGAAAGATATTCAAGATTATAACATTCATGAGCTGCGCTGGGATATCGGTTACGTATTGCAGCAAATTGCGTTGTTTCCTCATATGACAATTGCTGAAAATATTGCGGTTGTACCTGAAATGAGAAAATGGGACAAAGAGAAAATTCGAAAACGTGTCGATGAATTATTGGATATGGTAGGGTTAGATCCGAAGGTATATCGAGACCGTATGCCCGATGAATTATCAGGTGGACAAAAGCAACGTGTTGGAGTTGTAAGAGCACTAGCGGCCAATCCAAAGATTGTATTAATGGATGAACCATTCAGTGCGTTAGATCCATTAAGCCGTGAACAACTGCAACAAGATATTGTAAAACTTCAGAAAAAAATTCAAAAGACGATTGTTTTTGTAACACATGATATGCAAGAAGCGTTATCACTTGGTGATCGCATTTGTATGATGAGGCAAGGGAAAATTGTGCAGCTTGATACACCAGAAGCGATCTTACATAATCCGGAAAATGATTTCGTAGAAGAGTTTATCGGAAATCGGGGCCGCCCATGGTATGAGGGGAAAATCATAGAAGATGTATTGCCGCTTGAAAAAATAGAAGATGAACCAATAGGTGTTGCTCCTCTTTCCTCACAATCATCGTTACAGGAGGCTCTGCTTCGTTTACAGACAGATGGGGCTGTGCCAATTGAACAGGATGGAAGTTATGTTGGAACATTAACAAGCCGCCATATTGTCGCATACATAGTCGGGGAAATGAAGGAGAGGGGCTAAACAGTGTCAGCGTTATTACAAACTTTTCAAGAACGAAAACAAGAACTACTAAGCGCGCTTTTTGAACACCTTCAAATTTCACTAATCTCTTTATTTTTGGCGGTGATTATTGCAGTGCCGCTTGGAATTATTTTAACAAGGCGTGAGCGAATTGCTGAATTTATTATTGGAACATCAGCTGTCATGCAAACCATTCCTTCGTTAGCATTACTCGGTCTTTTAATACCACTAGTTGGAATTGGCAAGGTACCAGCAATTATCGCGTTAGTTGTGTATGCTTTATTGCCGATTTTACGAAATACATATACGGGAATCCATAAGTTAGACGCATCGCTGATAGAAGCAGCAAGGGCGATGGGAATGAACGGATGGAAACGGTTATGGAAAGTAGAACTTCCGCTTGCACTACCGATTATTATGGCAGGTATTCGTACAGCGATGGTATTAATTGTCGGCACAGCAACTTTAGCCGCTTTAATCGGGGCTGGGGGACTTGGAAAACTTATTTTACTTGGTATTGATCGGAATGATCATGCTCTCATCGTGTTAGGGGCTGTACCAGCCGCGTTGTTAGCTTTATTCTTTGATGGGGTACTTCGCACGTTTGAAAGCACGAGACGCTCTTCTAAGCGTTCTGTATTGGCAATTGGTATCGCAGTAGTCATTATCGCAGCGCCATTCCTGTGGAATACGCAAAAGAAAGATATCGTGATTGCAGGAAAGCTTGGATCTGAGCCTGAAATTTTAATCCAAATGTATAAGCAGCTTATTGAACACGATACTGATTTAGAAGTTGAGTTGAAACCAGGACTTGGGAAAACGGCTTTTGTGTTTGAAGCATTAAAATCAGGAGAAATTGACATCTATCCCGAATTTTCAGGAACTGCTTTATCCACCTTTGTGAAAGAAGAGCCGAAAAGCACAGACGGGAAAGCCGTATATGAACAAGCTCGCAAAGGCATGGAACAAAAATATAATATGTCCATGTTAAAGCCGATGGAATATAACAATACGTATGCGCTCGCAATGCCGAAAAAAGTTGCAGAACAATATAACGTGAAAACAATTTCGGATTTACGAAATGTTGCTGCAAATGTAAAGGCTGGATTTACATTAGAGTTTGCGGACAGGGAAGATGGCTATAAAGGGATACAAAAGCTGTATAATTTCCAATTTGTAAACGTAAAAACGATGGAACCAAAGTTACGCTATAGTGCAATAGAGTCAGGGGATGTCAATGTAATTGATGCGTATTCAACTGACAGTGAATTAGAGCAATACGGACTCCAAGTACTTGAAGATGATAAAGGACTATTCCCACCTTATCAAGGAGCTCCATTGCTGAAAAAAGAGACGCTACAAAAATATCCTGAGCTTGAAAAAACATTAAATAAACTTGCTGGGAAAATTTCGGATGAAGAAATGAGAAAAATGAATTATGAAGTTAATGTAAATGGTAAAAGTGCAGAAAAAGTAGCACAACAATATTTACAAAAAGAACAGCTCATACGTTGAATTTTGCAAAAATATACAAATAAAGGGCTAAAAAAAACCGTTCATTACAAAATGAACGGTTTTTTGTGCATACTTATACATTTTTTTAAAAAAGTATTCCCTTTTTGCTCATTTTCTTTTAGAATAAGTAATGTTTTCCTGAAAAAATATAATAGAAACGTCTATTAGAGAAAAAGGTGACTTTAATAGTTGAGGGGATGAACATAACACCTAGAATGACAGATGGGGTGATACCGATAGAAAAGAAATTAGGATTTTTTCCATTAATCGCACTAGTAGTAGGAACAATGGTTGGCGGTGGTGTATTTAGCTTACCGCATGATTTAGCAGTGGGCGCAAATAGTGGTGCAACAATAATTGGATGGTGTATTACAGCATTGGGAATGATTCCTCTTGCGCTTGTATATCAAACGTTAGCACGGCAAAAGCCTGAGCTTGAAGGCGGCATTTATAGTTATGCGCGCGCAGGGTTTGGTGAATATATTGGTTTTAATAGCGCGTGGGGATATTGGCTTGCAGGTATTTTAGGAAACGTAGCAACGATTATGCTATTATTTAGTACGCTTGGATATTTCTTCCCTATTTTCAAAGGAGGAAACAACGTTGCCTCTATCGTAGGCGCATCTCTTTTATTATGGACACTGCACTTTCTCATATTAATTGGAATTCGTGAAGCATCCATTATGAACTTTATTGCGACAATCGGAAAGCTTGTTCCGATTTTATTATTTATTGTAATGATGGTTACTGCGTTTCGCTGGGATACATTTACACATGATTTTTGGGGAGAGGGAACAGTCACTGTTTCTTCTGTACTCGATCAAGTGAAAAATACGATGCTTGTTACACTTTGGGTATTTATTGGTGTGGAAGGAGCAGTCGTGTTATCTGGGAGAGCAAAAAATAGCCGTGATGTAGGAAAAGCAACAGTTTTTGGCTTAATTTTAGTGATGTCCATTTATATTTTAATTTCTGTCCTTTCAATGGGAGCTATGACAAGACAAGAACTTTCTGTTTTAGAAACGCCTTCGATGGGACATGTATTAGAGCATGTTGTTGGATCTTGGGGCGCAGTTGCCATTAATATTGGGCTAGTTGCTTCACTTATTGGAACATTAATTGGTTGGTTTTTACTCGTATCGGAAATTTCTCACGTAGCAGGAAAAGACGGTGTATTCCCGAAAGTCTTTACAAAAACAAATAAAAAGCAGACACCACATGCTGCATTATGGATTTCGAATGGTGTCGCACAAACATTGTTTATTATCGTTCTATTTTCTGAATCAACGTATCAAATCATGTATTTTATCGCGTCTACATCGATTTTACTTCCGTACTTATTATCAGCTCTTTATCAGCTGAAATTAGTTGTGACGAAGGAACTGAAACATGCGAGGCTGAAAAATGGAATACTTGCTTTAATCGCATCTGTATATTCCGTTTGGCTGATCTACGCAGCAGGTTTAAAAAATTTATTACTCGTTTCCACCGTGTATGGCATCGGACTTCTTGTTTATATGTTTGCTCGAAAGGAAAAGGGGAATCGATGCTTTACAACAGGTATAGAGAGATATGTGATGATTGTAATTGTGATTGCAGCCGTAGTATCTCTATATATGCTTCTAACAGGCTATATAAAAATGTAAAAAAGTCCTTTAAAAAGGACTTTTTTATTTTGTAATGGATTTGAAAAGCGTTCTCATATCAAATGTAACGAGTCGTAATGAAAAAATAAACAGAAGTGCTAATCCTCCAAAGAAGTAGAAAGTCCCTATATTGAAACCTCTTTTTGTTGAATTTTTCTTCATTCTGTTACATGAATCCCGTCTCTAAGCCTACTGTCTACGTGTGTATCATATAAAATCAAGTAAGCTTGTATTGCTTCGTACATTAAAAACTTTATTTTACATGACATATCAAGCATATTTCTTATGGTACTACAAGGAGTTTTTCTTCATTTGCAGAATATCTAATATATAAGATGTTTAGGAGGGATGAGCATGGAAGAAAAAGAGCAGTTGTTACGAGTTATCGAACTGGCAAGTGATGTGCGGAAGGTATTAGTACAAGAATCGTTTTTTAACCATCATCCCGAATTAAGAGGGGCAATTGAAAACTTAGCTTGTTCTGTGGAGACGTTAGCAAATTTGCAATATAATCAAGATGAAAACGCTGAGGATACGCTGCGCTATGTATTAGCTAAGGTGAAAATTGCTCATAATGCCATTATGAAAGAGAAAAAAGCGAAACTCACACTAATGTGAGTTTCGCTTTATCCCGCATTAACGGATAGTAAAATTACCAGCTTAAGGTTCTGCAGGTTAGGTGCGGGATAAACTACCGATGAGTGCCCGATTGTTTCAACTAATTTTCAGTAGGGATGAAGGGAATCACGACTGAGAAAAGTTTCACTTTATGTAACCTGACGGAGAACGTCAGGTTTTTTGTTTCTAGTTTTCTTTTGCGATTCATACAATAAGAATAGTATGAAAAAAGAAGGTGAGTTAGTTGAAGCTACATAAAGCTCTTCATCCAAGTTTTATGAAACGAATGCACCATATGAGATTTATTGGAAAGTTTGTTGAAGGTGAGCAAAAGAAAGAACCGGATACTTTTTTTGTTCAGTGTCTTTCCCCAGTGCCTTCTATATTGGAATCATTATTTGAAGGGGAACCAATTTTGTTTCAAGGGTTATGTAACAATAAAAAAAACGAGAAAATTTTTGCGGATATGAAGAAAAGAAAGTTAGAAAAACAATTAGTCTTGTTTCGACTTTATTATGAGAGAGGGGGTCTGTACGTTGAAGTAATTTGTGCACAGCAAGGAGAAATTGCTGATGCATATAAAATTATCCCATCCCCGAGAATACCTGAATTAAAAAAGAGAGAAGCGTTTGAACGCAAACTTGGCAAAGGGTATTTGTCTTTCCTTCTCCCGAAATTTCCGCATGATTTTGAAGTGCCAGAGTTGTTATGGTGTGAAGGAAGATTGTATGGGAATATATCATTAAAATCTTCTATCAGTGCAATTGCATATTGTGAGAACAAAAAAGAGAGTAAATATATAGAAATCGATGATTGGTCTAAGTATATCGAAATGGATGTAGATCATCATTTGTATTTTGTGCGTACAAATGTATATGAGCAACTCGTCAAACGAATTGCAGAAAAGGGAAAGCAAATTGAAGTGATGGAGATAAGGAATCAGAAGGAAGATCAGGAGTGGAATGAACGAGAATCTTCTTTTTTAAAGCATGTGCAGCAATTGGTTCATGAGAAAGGCTTATACTTAGATGAAACGGATATCTTTAATTTTCATATTAGCGTCAAGACAAATATGTTAACAATCATCGGCGGGATTCCGGGGATTGGAAAATCTCGTTTTGTGCAAGCGTATGCGGAAGCGCTAGGATTAACATTCGGGGAAGAGCTTGTATGGATTCCAATTTCACCATCTTATCAAGAACCACATGATATACTTGGATATCTTCATCCGAACGGAACATACATTGAAAGCGAAACAAAATTGATACGAACGCTACTAAAAGCAAAAGAGAATCCAAATCAACTGTATATGATTGTTTTTGATGAAATGAACATGTCACATATTGAACATTGGTTTACACCATTTTTATCAATTCTTCAATTAGAGAAGAAGCATCGTATTCTTTCCTTATACGAGACGGTTGCTGAAACGGAACAACACATTCCAGCAAAGATTGAAATTGGCGAAAATGTTATATTTGTTGGCACAGTGAATTTTGATGAAACAACGAAAGAGCTATCTGATCGCCTATTAGATCGAACAAACTTAATTACACTTCAAAAAATTCCATTTTGTGAAATCAATATAGAGAAGGAAAAAAATGTACAGAGTCCTTTTCTTATTACTACAGCAGAGTTCCGCATGAGTTGGCTTCGTTATAAACCAATGATTGATGTTTTTTCTGAAGAAGAACTTGAGCTGTTAGATAAACTGCATGGAGTACTATCTTCATACGATGCCTCAAAAGGAGTCTCATTTCGGTGTGCGACTGCGATTGCTACTTATTTACAAAATATACCCCTTCAAGACAATCAGTCCTATATGATAAGTCGAGAAGAAGGGTTTGATTTGCAGGTAAAGCAACGTATATTAACGAGGTTACGTGGAACGGAAATGACAATCGGTCCACTTCTTCGTGAAGATGGGAAGAAAGGAGCAGAGCTTGTCCCATTGTTGAAATCACCACTTGCAAATAGTATCTCTGCATTTGAACATTCCCTTGCGTATATAAAACAAAAGCGGCGTGAATTGGAGTTGTATGGGTATGCGAAATGAGGAGCAGTATGAGACGGAAATAATAGGGGCAAATGAGAATCTTCCATTTGTATTGAAATTAATCGTAGGTACAGAAGCAAAAGGAGATTTTATTTTCTTGAATCATCTTTGCACATCAACAAATGAAATGTCACAGTGTGTGTATAAAGTACAGGAATTAAAACCTCTACGTCTTCATTTACATTGTCAGAAACCAGTTCGAGTCACATTTGTATGGAATAAAGTGTATGAGGGACAAAAAGACACGAAAGAATGGAAATATGAATTACATGAAAAACAGTATAGGGCATTACTATATGAACATGGAAAAACAGATTTTTTTTATCCATGGCGCTGTGGACTCTATCATTTTGAAGTACAAGTGGAAGAAGACGTATATTATGGTGCTTTTCAAATCGTTCCGAAAAACTTTTTTGATGATCAATTTGAAGCCATTCAAAATTCTGTGAAGTCGATTCTAAATGAAATCATTTTAGATCGAGGCTACTATAAAAAAACATTCTCAGCACTCACTGATATTGAAGATTCCTCTTATTTAGTATTGCTTCGAATGCTCCCGCAAAAAATAAAAAAAATAAAGCAGTTACTTGATGAGGTTGAGGAGAGGACAAAATATAAATATGTATATCAATGGGAGATAAGAGAACGGAAAACAACGAGAAAAAGTGTGATGATGAGTGAGAAGAAGCCGTATGTAAAACATTATAATCGTAGATTTATGGAACAAAAGGATACCTTGGAAAATGCCTTTTTAAAATATAAAATGAGAAAATTTCATGATACATTACTAGAAGTACACTCCTTTTTACAAAAAACGATTGAAAAATTAGAAGATGCTAGAGATACAAAGAAAGAGGAACACCAAGCTGTAAAAACGATTATGCAAACCATTGAAAGAAATGGGTCTGTAACGGATCGAGATAAACAAAAATATCGGAATATACATTTGTTGAAAGAAGCAGATTTGCGGAAAATCTCTGTGAAAATACAAGAGTATAAAATACTTTATAGCATTTTATATCAAGCACTGCAGTATTTTCAAAGTCTGTTATATTCTTCATTTTGGAGAGATATCTCCGAAATGACACATATAACTGCACATGCTTTACCAGCCCCACATCGGCAATTGTTACATCACTTAGAAATTTTGCCGCATCATAATCAACAATCTCCATCTTTTTTATTTGTATATAAACCAACGTTTTTAGTATATGAATATTACGCATTTTTTACCGTCATTTCCGTATTGCAGAAATTAGGATTTAAAGATGAAATCCCGCTATCTGAGCAAATTCAAACGTACTTTTATTTAGATGGTTTACAAGATGGCACGACGATTACTTTAGATCGTGAAAATATTAGGATATACGTTGCGTTTAATGAGCTCATCGAAACGCATCCTCTAATTGCACTTAGTAAAGGCAGTCATTTTTATAACGGGGAAGATACAAAGAAACCTGATATCCGCTTAGACTGCTATGTGAAAAAGGGAGAGGAATACAAATATCAATCATCTATCATTATCGAAGTAAAATATAGTCCCATGTATAATATTTTTCAGTCAATTGGCAATACGAAAGCAACAGAACAGATGTACAAATATTGGTCAATCAAGTATGTAGAAGAACAAGATGGAAAACGAATTTTTTACCGAAGGGCAATTTATGAGGTGATATGTGTGTATCCAGGCAGTCATATGCACGGGAAAAAGCTTGAAGCTGGCTGCGGTGTCTTTTTGCAATTATATCCATATAAAACAAAGCAAGGAGAAGAAAAATTGGCTGGAAAGCACGGACTTGTGCAAATTTTTGAGAGATGGTTAAAAAGTACAATGTTATAGTGCTTGTTCAAAAAGGAGGATAAAGAGAGCAGAGTAGTTCGAGGTGCGGAAGCCAGGAGGGAGATAAACTGCCCGTAAAAGCCCAATTGGTGAGGGCTAATGATCAGTGGGGATAAAGAAAACCCCCGCTGATCAAAGTTTTACTCTATAAAGGAATGCTTCATCTGTATAAATACAAATGAAAAAACGACATAAACCCCTTCTTTTTAGGTGGGAGAGAGCATCCGGCCATGCATAGAAGCGGTCAGATTCTTTTCCTGCCCAGACATAGTGAAAACAAAGAGAGAAAACGAGTGCAGGTTACCTTTTGTGATCCATAGCCGCGGCTATATGTCGAAAAATCAAAATGGATTTATATAAAAAATGGAGGAGAATTTGAATTTCTACTAGCTATTATAAAACTTTGTAAAAATATAAAAACAGAATAGGAATTTGTTTCCTTTTATAGAATATATAGATAGTAAATAGTTTTAGTTGCATATGAAGATTTGTTTTTATATGATAGATGGTGAAAGCGTTATCAAAAAAAAGAACGGCGATGGGAAAGGCGGGGAAATATGTTCCAGCGTGTTCAAACGAAGGAAGAACATTTTTGGTTCGAGCAACTTTGGGGAGATTTTTGTGAAGAACGAGATTTAATGTTTGTAGAGCGAAATTTAAATCCATCACGATTTTTATTAATAGAAGATCAAAACTACATCGGCACGGTTGAATGTATACGATATACGACACCTGATCAATCTAATTCTGAGTTTTTCTATCCGTTTTCTGAAAATGAATTGGTGAAGGGTCTGAAAAATGTATATGAAATAGGAAAGTTAAGCATTGTGAAAACATCTCGTGGTCGGGGCCATTTTAAAAGATTGACGGCTATTTTATTTATGCACGCTTTGGAAACGAAGGCGGAATGGTATATAGCTGTCGTAACGAAACGGATGTATATGTATTTGCTTACACTAGGCTTTCCGATTGAACCAATTGATGAGGCATTTGCTTTTCATGATACACTGCAAGGGGTACCTGTCCGAATTCATGCTCGAAAAGGGTTAACGCATTTGTATTCTTTAAAAGAATTTCGCGATATTATTCAAGGAAATGCTCATGCACAGTCGCTCATTAAAGAGAACAGTAAAAATATTATGTTAACAAAATGAAATGTCACAAAGTTTTAAAAATTATTGTGATAGACATCACACCTCTTTTTCACAATGTATATTACACTTAATTTGTAATAATTGCTTGAGAAGGGATGGGATGATATGTTTTGCTATCAATGTGAACAAACGCCAACTGGTGGATGTAAAATAATAGGTGTTTGTGGAAAGAATGAAACAATTGCAAGTTTACAAGATACAATCGTTTTTGGGCTGAAAGGAATTGCTGCTTATCGTACACATGCTGCGCAGCTCGGTTATACAGATTCTTTTGTAGATGCTACAACTCATGAAGCATTATATATGACACTAACTAATTCTAACTTTAATGAGCAAGAACATATTGATATGGCTATGAAAGTAGGGAAATCTGCTTTACGAGTGATGGAGCTACTGGATAAGGCACATACGGACCATTTCGGTGTTCCTGAGCCGGTCCGCATTACACAAAATCGTGTAGAAGGAAAAGCAATTGTTGTTACAGGTCATAACTTATTTGCATTAGAAGAATTATTGAAGCAAACAGAAGGAAAAGGAATCAATATTTATACACATTCTGAAATGCTACCAGCACATGGATATCCGCAGTTAAAAAAATATAAACACTTAAAAGGGAATATCGGAAAAGCATGGTATGATCAACGACGTCTCTTTGAGAAGTTTACAGGTGCAATTTTAGCTACAACGAACTGTGTAATGCCTATTAAAGGAACATATTCTGATCGTTTCTTTTCATATGATATTACTGGACTAGAAGGTGTAGAAAAAATTGAAAACGATGATTTTACACCACTGATTGAAAAAACATTAGAGCTTTCAGATGTACATATGGAGTCAGATGAACAACTTGTAACGGGTTTTCATCACAATACAGTATTATCACTAGCCCCTGAAATAGTCGAGGCAGTACGAGCGGGAAAAATTAAGAGATTTTTCGTCATTGCAGGGTGTGATGCCCCTGGAAAAGGCGGAGAGTATTATCGAGAATTAGCAACTTCACTTCCACCAGAAGCAGTTATTTTAACGACTTCTTGCGGGAAATTCCGTTTTAATGATGTGGATTATGGGGTTGTACCAGGTACCGAGATTCCGCGTTATATAGATTTAGGTCAGTGCAATAACTCGATTTCAACAATAAAAATTGCTGCGGCTTTAGCGGATGCATTCCAGTGCGAAGTGAATGAATTACCAGTCAGTATCGTTTTATCTTGGTTTGAACAAAAGGCGGTTGCTATATTACTTGGATTATTTAGTCTTGGTATTCAAGATATTCGCATCGGTCCAAAAGCACCAGAATTCATTTCACCTGGTGTACTTGAAGTATTACAAGAAACATTCGGTTTAAAATTAATTACAACTGCAGCTGAAGATATGAATACAATGTTATCATAAAGAAAAGGATGTCTCGAAAAGAGACATCCTTTTGTATAAGTAAAAAGTGTATAGCAATTGGCCAGGGGGAGTCAATTGCTATACACGGAACACACGATAGGATAAAGTGAAACTTTGATCAGTGGGGTTTTCTTCATCCCCCACCTAACTTGTTTGCTTCCTGTTGAACTTTGAGGTAGGGGTATTACTGCCCGCAAATAGCGGGATAAAAAGAACTAAAAACCAAATATACTTAAAATCATTTTACGGCGTTTTGGTTTTTCTTCTCGTTCATATATTGGTGGAGAATCTGGTGTAATGTAAAGCGGTTCTTTTTTCTCGAGAGCGACTTCTAATTTTTGAATTCTTTCCAGCATTTCTTCCATTTCTCTGCGATGTTGCAGCAATTGATAGCTGACAACATCATCTGCTTTATCTTGCATCTTTTCTTCCATACGATCTAGACGTTGTGTGATGGCATTCAATTGTTTGGCAAATTGTTCGAATTCAGATGATGACTTAGCTTCAGAAATTTGTGATGAAGGTGGTACTGGAGTTTGTTCTAAACTAGAGCGTTGAAATTCTAGCATTTGATCTAAGTCTTTTTGGCTAAAGATAAAATGGCCGTATTTATTTTTTTCTATGTTCAATTCTAATTGTTGAGCAATCCGGACAACAGCCTTTGGGCTAACACCTAATTTTTTTGCCATAAAGGGTGTTTTATATTCCAAGGTAATCCCTCCTATATATATCCTGTTGAATAGTTTCGTGAGATATAGCTCGTTCCCTTCAAGGGTGACAAAAGAAGTGAGAAATCGGCAAAGAAAGTGTATTTTCACGAAAAGCAGTTTTTTAGTATATAAATCTTTCGAAAAAGAGAAAAATTGTCTGATTTTTACAAAACATCCTATTTGACGGAAATAATCTAATTCGATTATCATAAGTATAAATATCTTCTTTATGTATGCATATAATGTATAAAAAAGGTGATTGCGAATGTATATAAATCCATTTTGATTTTTCGACATATAGCCGCGGCTATGGATAACAAAAGGTGACCCGCACTCGTTTTCTCTCTTTGTTTTCACTATGTCTGGGCAGGAAAAGGATCTGACCGCTTCTATGCATGGCCGGATGCTCTCTCCCACCTAAAAAGAAGGGTTTTATGTCGGTTTTTTCATTTGTATTTATATAGAAATTTGTAAGTGTACTTATTTCGATAGAATAAAATAATTAGGAGGTGGCTTCCTTACTTACAGCGTGAGTAAGGAAACGTATTTGGACATATATAGTATAAGTATGGTGATTGTTTTAATTGCCTTAACTGCATTTTTCGTTGCGTCAGAATTTGCAATTGTGAAAGTGAGAAGTTCACGCATCGATTTTCTTATTGCAGAAGGGAATAAACGTGCAATTCCTGTGAAAACAGTCATTACAAACTTAGACGAGTATTTATCAGCTTGTCAATTAGGAATTACAGTGACAGCTCTTGGACTCGGGTGGTTAGGAAAACCAGCGATTAAGCACATGTTTGATTCACTTTTCGCAAGATGGGAAGTGCCTCCCTCGCTCGCTGACGTCTTATCTGTTATTCTAGTATTTATGTTCATTACCTTTTTCCACGT
Source organism: Bacillus sp. DX3.1 (assembly GCF_030292155.1). NCBI lineage: Bacteria > Bacillati > Bacillota > Bacilli > Caryophanales > Bacillaceae > Bacillus > Bacillus sp. DX3.1. The sequence goes on from NZ_CP128153.1 coordinate 2,284,120, forward strand.
TGTTGTGGGAGAATTAGCACCAAAAACATTAGCAATTCAAAAAGCAGAACAAGTTAGTCTACTTGTGGCAAGACCGCTTATTTTCTTTTATCGTGTTGCTTTTCCATTTATTTGGATGTTAAATGGGTCGGCTCGGTTTGTAACGAGAATGTTTGGTTTACAACCGGCAAAAGAGCATGAAGAAGTACACTCGGAAGAAGAATTGCGAATGCTTGTTTCAGAAAGTTATAAAAATGGTGAAATTAATCAGTCTGAGTTTAAATATGTAAATAAAATTTTTGAATTTGATGATCGTATTGCAAAAGAAATTATGGTACCCCGGACAGAGATGTATATTTTAGATAAGGATATTCCTGTAAGAGAAGCATTGCAAAGAATGGCAAATGAGAAATATACAAGATACCCAATTATTGATGGGGACAAAGACCATGTCATTGGTTTTGTAAACTTTAAAGATATTTTCACAGATTTTGTGAACCATGATGGTGTTAGTAAAGAAACGGTTCAGCAGTATATACGTCCTATTATTCTCGTGATTGAATCCATTGCGATTCATGATTTATTTTTAAAAATGCAACGAGAACGGACACATATTGCGATTTTAATTGATGAATATGGCGGGACATCAGGCATTGTAACGGTTGAAGATATATTAGAAGAAATCGTCGGTGATATTCAGGATGAGTTTGATACAGACGAACAGCCGGAAATTCAACATATCAGTGAAACGAAAACGATTTTAGAAGGAAAAGTACTTGTTAATGAAGTAAATGCGTTATTAGGTTTGTCAATCGATGATGAAGACGTTGATACGATTGGCGGCTGGATTTTAACAAAGCACCTGGAAATTGAAGAGGGCGATATTGTTGAAATTGAAAATTATAAGTTTTGTATTAAGGAACTGGATGGTCACTATATAAAGCATATAGAAGTAACGAAGCAACCAGCACCCATTCGGTTTTCAGAGACTGAAAAACCAATCTCATTGCAAGAACAAGTAAGCTCGTAAACTCTGCGTATAGCAGAGTTTTTTCGTTGGCAAGCAAAATGGTTTTTGATGTAATGAGACCATGTTACAATAAAAAGATCATACCTTTAACTAGGTGAATTATTTATCCAGCTATTCGCGGGCAGCAAAACCCGATTCGTTCAACTAATAATCAGTAGGGGATGAAGAAAACCCCCACTGATTAAAGTTTCACTTTATAAAAAAAGAATATGTGTATCATTGAAGAGATTAGAAATTGCTTTACGAAAGTTTGTAAGTAGCACAAAAATGAGAGAGGGGAAAGAAAATGAAGAAGGATTTATACATAAATGGAGTATGGCAAGAGGCACCAACGTATAAGACGTTGTATGCACCATATTCGGAGGAAGTGTTGGCAGAAATTGCACAGGGAACAGAAAAGGAAGCCCGGGAAGCTGTCGCTGCAGCAAAGAAGGCAACGAAAGAAATGGCAGCGTTGTCTGCATTTGACAGGGCGTCTATTTTAGAAACAGTTGCTAGAAAAATGGACGAACGTAGAGAAGAATTTGCTCAAATTATAGCGAAAGAAGCTGCGAAACCTATTCGTGCAGCGAGAGGAGAAGTCGATCGTACGGTGCAAACATATAGGTTTGCAGCGGAAGAGGCAAAGCGTATTTATGGGGAGACTTTACCATTAGATGCAGCACCAGGAGCGGATGGACGTATTGCGTATACAGTTCGTAAGCCAATCGGTGTAATTGGAGCGATTACTCCGTTCAATTTTCCGCTGAACTTAGTTGCACATAAAGTCGGTCCTGCAATTGCGGCTGGTAACACGATTGTATTAAAACCAGCTGATCAAACACCGCTATCTTCCTATGCACTTGTTGAATTATTTGAAGAAGCTGGTTTGCCAAAAGGTGCCTTCAATATTGTATCAGGACGTGGCTCGATTGTTGGAGAAGCGATGGTAAAAGATGATAACATTGCTTCCATTACGTTCACGGGAAGTCCGCAAGTTGGCATTGGTATTAAAGCAAAGGCTGGATTAAAACGTGTTACATTAGAACTCGGTTCAAATGCTGCAGTTGTCATTGATGAAAATGTAGAATTAACGGACGAAATCATCGAGCGTGTGAAATGGGGCGCATTCGTTAATAACGGACAAGTTTGTATTTCTGTACAACGTGTATTTGTCCATGAAAATAAAATAAAAGAATTCGCCGAAAAATTAACAAAGGCAATGGATAAAGTAGTAGTGGGGGATCCGCTTGATGAAGAGACAGACGTTTCTGCCCTTATTTCAAAAGGTGATGTGGATCGTATTGATACGTGGGTACAAGAAGCAGTGAAAGAGGGGGCGAAAGTTGTGTATGGTGGTAAAAAACGAGACGCACGTATTTTTGAACCTACTGTATTAACAAATGTTCCAGATCACGTTTCTGTGCAGTGTCAAGAAGTGTTTGGACCAGTTGTTACTGTAAATGCATTTCGAACATTTGATGAAGCGTTAGAAAAGGTAAATAACTCACGTTATGGCTTGCAAGCTGGTGTGTTTACAAATGATTTAACGAAAGCAATGCGTGCGATTGATGAATTAGAAGTAGGTGGCGTGATGATTAATGACATTCCAACGTTCCGAGTTGATCATATGCCTTACGGTGGTGTAAAAGAAAGCGGTACGGGTCGTGAAGGAATTAAATACGCAATTGAAGAAATGACAGAGATGAAACTTGTTTGTATTAAAAAATAACGATAAAAAACGTACACCTGGTTCGGAATTAGGTGTACGCTTTTTGTACTTTAATTCATTTCTTGTTTATAAATAGCATCTTCGACATATATTTGTTCTTTATCTACCGCCGCACTATGTGCAAGAACTAAACCAATCGGTGTATGGATACCTTTATTTTGAACAATTGTAAATGGTACTTGTTTTTCATTTGCTAATTTAATGTATTTTGATAAATGTGAGTAAGTGATGCTGCCATTTACATATAAGTGTAAGGATTGAGAAGGGCGCATGCTATTTGCTACTTCTGTATAAGTATTGCTTTTCATCACTTGACCGATTGTTAAAGCGACTTCTACACGTTCACGCAATGTACTTAAAAACATATTGCGTTCTTCTGGTTTGTTTTGCTTTTGGCCATGAATGCCTTCTTGGAGATAATCTTCCACATTTTTATTTGCCATATTTTTCACACCTTTCCTTCTTCTATTGTACGCAAGAAATAAAAAGGATGCAAAAAAAATAATTTCACATACTGTATAGGAATTAATTTTATCAACATAAATTAACAAAATGTGACAAAAACATCTTAACGAAACGGTTTTTTTGTGTTAATATTCAAAATATACGGGGTGTTTGTCGCATGGATATGTAGGAAATGGGGGTTTTTCCGATCGATAAGGATATTAAAGAAGTATTTTGTTCGCACTTGAAAAACAATAGGCACCAATTCGTAGAGAACTGGAAAAACAAAATGATAGTTTCCGAAAAAGATCCATTTAAGCAAGAAATCGCTCAGAATGGAGAGAATTTATTAGAAATAATTATTGAACTTATTATGGAGGAAAAGGATATAGCTCACCTACAACCGATATGCGAGAAAATTGCAATTGAACGTGCGGGAGCAGATGCGAACATTGGAGATTTTGTCTATAACGCGAATGTAGGAAGAAATGAATTATTTGAAGCAATGTGCGAATTAGATGTTAGTGCTCGTGAATTAAAACCAATTATGGCAAAAATACATACTTGCTTTGACAAATTAATTTATTATACGGTTTTAAAGTATTCGGAAATTATATCGAGAAATTTAGAAGAAAAACAACAATATATTAATGAAACACATAAAGAAAGATTAACGATTTTAGGCCAAATGTCAGCTAGTTTCGTTCATGAGTTTAGAAATCCATTAACGTCAATTATGGGATTTGTTAAATTATTAAAAGCGGATCATCCCAATTTGTCTTATTTGGATATAATTTCACATGAACTAGATCAATTAAACTTTCGTATTTCGCAATTTTTACTTGTTTCAAAAAAAGAAATGTGGAATGAATCAGAACGTTTTTGGCTAAATGATTTGTTTCAGGATATTATTCATTTCTTATATCCGAGTTTAGTAAATGCAAATGTGTCTATTGAAAAAAACTTACCGTATCTTATACCATTTGTTGGATATCGTAGTGAAATAAGACAAGTTCTTTTAAATGTTTTAATGAACTCAATTGATGCTCTAGAAGTGGTGAAAGAAAGTCGTAAAATTATTATCGATGCATGTGAAGATGAAGAACTCATTCATATTAAAATTAAAAATAATGGGCCAATGATTCCTTCAGAAAATATTGAAACGATTTTCGAACCATTCGTCACTACTAAAAAATTAGGAACGGGTATCGGTTTATTTGTGTGTAAACAAATTGTTGAAAAGCATAATGGATCTATCATGTGCCAATCTAATTCAGAATGGACAGAATTTCATATGTCTTTTCAAAAATGAAGATGAAGAAAGTCTACACCTTACGCTAAGGTGTAGACTTTCTTTAGTTTGTCAGAACTAAAGCTTCTAATTTTGGTGATTGATTAGAATAGCCGATTACTGTAATTATATAAATTGTATTTGGTTCAACTTTTAGACTTGGAATGGTTACAAGTACCTTTTGGGTATCAGCTAGTGAAATATCAATATCAGCTGTTCCAGGACTTACTTGTAAGTAATCTGTAGTTTTTTTAAATGGGACATTTTCAAATAAATGATCGCCATTCTTTAATGAAACAGAAACAGCTGGTGTATCGGGTGACAGGTGTACAAATCTTATCTTGGCTTGACCTGATTGTAGAGGAGTGTTATCAAGAATCGGTAACAATTGCATTTGTGTATCATTACCAATCGCCGCAAGTGTATAAGAATGATTTCCCATCATGGGAACAAGTGCTGAAAAGATCGGTGTTTCACTATCAACAGGTATGATGTCAACACGATATTGTCCTTGCGTTAAAGATAAGTAGGGACTATATTGTTTAAACGAAATATTTTTCACTACTTTTTGTCCATTAATTAAAATATCAACAGGTCGTGTATGAGGAGATGCGTGAAAAATTCTCACGTAGGATGGCTGCGTCGCTTCTTGTGAGATACGTTTTTCATAAGTATGTGTAAGCTTCGTCATTGCATCGTGATGCTTGATATATAATTCCATATATTTTTTCGGATTTGTATATTTATAATAGTGTGCAAGCTGTTCGTACATGGCAGCTTCTTGTCCATATTTTTCAATTTCAGACTGAGACAAATAAATTCCTCCTTTCCCATCACTACAACTATATGCATATGTGAAAAGGGGTTATGCAAAAAAACTTACTTTTCCAAAAGTAAACCGTTAAAATATTAAAAAATTAATCTAAAAACATCTCGTATAACATATAAATACAAATTAAAAAGCCGACATAAAACTCTTCTTTTTAGGTGGGAGAGAGCATCCGTTCATGCATAGAAGTGGTCAGATCCTTTTCCTGCCCAGACATAGTGAAAACAAAGAGAGAAAACGAGTGCAGGTCACCTTTTGTTATCCATAGCCGCGGCTTATATGTTGAAAAATCAAAATGGATTTATATAATTGGAGTTGGGATTGTAAAGGGCTTTGGTTTTCAGACTGGCGCCATCGTAACAACGGTAGTGCACGATTCACATCATTTAATCGTTGTCGAAACAAATGATGAGGACATGTTAACTGCAATTGAAACGATTCAAAGGGTACAGGGCGGCATGGTAATAATCAATAATGGTGAAGTGCTTGCAGAAATATCACTGAAGATTGCAGGGTTAATATCAGAACAATGTTCGTAATTATTTTATAAACAAATAACAAAAATCAATATAGGTTTACAAAGTATTAGTTCGAATACTACATTTAATCCGTTTTTAACATTATCTTTTTTATCCCGCATTAACGGGCAGTAAGACCCCCACCTCAAAATTCAGAGAGAAACAAAGAAGATAGGTGGGGGATAACTGCCCGTAAAAGCCCGATTGGTTCAACTAATAATCAGTGGGAGATGAAGAAAACTCCCACTGATTAAAGTTTCACTTTATCTTTACCAGTTATTCCGAATATCAAAATGACAACAAATGGCTTATTTGATGTTACGAATTTCACACATATTCCAGTTCCGCTTTTTCAAAATCTCTAGTATAGCTAAGGATTTTTTTATTTCTAGGCAAACACACATACAAAGTGATAGTTGTCCTACATATTTTATAAATGTAAACCAATTTCAAGAGATGTAGGGAGTGGAACAAACCATGTGGGATTACGGATATCCTGGTAGTAGTTGTGGTTACGGGTATGGTGGCTACGGCGGGGGTTGTGGTTTTGGATCTGGATTTGCGTTAATAGTCGTATTGTTTATTTTGCTAATTATTATTGGAGCTTGCTGGGTGGGTTAATAATTGAAAAAGAGCGTCATGCTGAACTGGTTAATTATGGTTAATCGGTTCTTTCTTTTTTAGAGGGTAAAAAAAAGATTTAAATAAAGACTAATTCCGAACATTTAAAAGAGAAAATCGATATGAAATTTAAAGCAGAGGTTGACGACATCGTAACTGAAAAAGTAGAGAATGAACATGTCGTAAAAGGAATTGTTTTAAAGGATGGAACAATTTTATCTGCGAAAAAAGTAGTCATTGTACCAGAACGTGACGGTTCTACGTGGTTAACAAAAATCATGAAAAAGCGCCGTCTAAAAATGAGCACAAACCAAGTTGATATCGGTGTTCGCTCGGAAATTTCAAACGTTGTTATGGAAGAAATCAATAAGCATCTCTATGAAGGGAAATTCGTATTCAACACATCTGTTGGAACGCGAGTACGTACATTCTGTAGTAACCCGTCAGGATTTGTCTAATTTTGTTTAAAAATATGACGGATAAAGTGGATAAATAGGAAGGAAATTGACGGGAGTTTCGTCGAAGTTTACTCACTATCAGCAATTTAGAGAGGCTGATATTATGTTAGGAAAAAGAATCGTCTTTTTTTGTTTGGAGTTCATTTATGATGGAGAGGAGAATTGCTTGAAAGAAGAGGAGATTCAGTTTAAGTTTTTATTTCTAAATTTTAAAAAAAATGGTTTTTAGCACTTATTTGTATATTTTATAATAGTTTTTTCATAGATTCACTGTATCTGCAGAGAATTCTTTTTTATGAAAGAAACGTCAATTTTCTTCATATATATATACAAATTGGAGAAATGAGGGAGCGCTATGCGTGATTACTTAATTAAGCCACTTGTTGGTCAGCCGTATCCGATGATTTCACATGGAAAAGGTGTGTATTTATATGACCAAAATGGAAATAAATATTTTGATGGTTCGTCTGGCGCGATTACGGCAGGTATTGGCCATGGTGTAACGGAGATTGCAGATGTGATCAAAAGGCAGGCGGAGGAGATTGCCTTTGTCTATCGTTCACAGTTTACGAGTGAGCCAGCTGAGAATTTGGCAAAGAAGTTGAGTGATTTAACTACAGGAGATTTGAACTGGAGTTTTTTCGTGAATAGTGGTACAGAAGCGAATGAAACGGCTATGAAAATTGCAATTCAACATTTTCAAGAGCGTGGTATTCAAGGGAAACACAAAATTTTATCGCGCTGGATGAGTTATCATGGCATTACGATGGGGGCTTTATCAATGTCTGGGCATCCACTTCGCCGGCAACGATTTGTTTCAATTTTAGAAGATTATCCAACTGTTCCAGCTCCGTATTGTTTCCGTTGTCCTGTGCAAAAAGTATATCCGACATGTCAGCTTTCTTGTGCGACAGAATTAGAACGGGCAATTGAACGAATTGGTGCCGAACATATTGCAGCTTTTATTGCAGAGCCAATTATTGGAGCAGCTGGCGGAGCGATTGTGCCGCCAAAAGATTACTATAAAGTCATTAAAGATATATGCAGTCATTACGATATTCTATTTATTGCGGATGAAGTAATGACAGGTCTAGGGCGCACTGGTTCTTGGTTTGCGATGGATCACTGGGGGGTGGAGCCTGATATGATGACGCTTGGCAAAGGTCTAGGCGCTGGCTATACTCCGATGGCTGCGACTGTTGTAAGTGACCGTGTGATGGAGCCGATTTTACGTGGATCTCGGTCTGTGATGAGTGGGCATACACTAAGTGCGAATCCACTGTCTGCCGCAACAGCTCTAGCGGTTATTGAATATATGGAGAAGCATCATTTACCAGAGAAAACGGCAGAAAAAGGGGAGTATTTAATAAAAGGATTACAAAAAGTTCAACAACAATCGACAATTATTGCCGATGTGCGGGGAAAAGGATTCCTGATTGGAGTAGAATTGCAATCGTTTACAAAAGCGTCTGAACTCATTTCGGTTGCGGCAAAAAATGGGCTTCTTTTATATCAAGCCGTATCAGGTCAAGCGGGGAAAGAGGATAGTGCACTACTTGTCGCACCTCCGCTGACAACTACATATTCGGAGTTAGATGAATTACTTTCTATTTTTACGAAAAGTGTAGAAGAGATGATGCAAAAAGGGGGGCATAGTATCGCATGAAAACTGTTACAAATACATTCGGTAAATTAAAAGCAGTAGAAGAAATTATGTCGTATTTTCATGATGATATGACGTTAATGTTTGGTGGATTTGGTGGCATTGGATCTCCGCCATCATTGATACAGGCAATTGTAGAAAAAGAGATTAGTGGTTTACACTTAATTGGAAATGATACAGGTTTTCCGGACGTAGGGATTGGGCGTCTTGTAACAAATGAACGAGTGAAATCACTTATTACATCACATATCGGTTCAAATCCGAATGCAGGAAGACAGTTAAACGAGGGGAGATTACATATTGAGTTTTCTCCGCAAGGCACGTTAGCAGAACGGATTCGTGCTGGTGGAGTTGGTTTAGGTGGAATACTTGTTGATGTCGGGGTTGATACCATTGTGGAAGAAGGAAAACAAACAGTTGAAATGAACGGGAAAACATTTTTAGTAGAGACAGCTTTAACAGCAGAAGTGGCAATTGTGTATGCAAAAAAGGCAGATCCGTTTGGAAATCTTGTGTTTGATAAAAGTGCTCGTAATATGAATCCTCATATTGCCATGGCTGGAGACATCACGATTGTTGAAGCAGAAGAAATTGTACCGCTTGGAAGTTTAGATCCAGAAGAAATTGTTGTCCCAGGAGTTTTTGTAGATTATATCGTGCCATCGGAAGGAGTGAATTGGAAATGGGTATGGGAGTAGAAGTACGAGATAAGATTGCGAAACGGGCCGCAAAAGAAATTCAAAATGGGATGATTGTCAATCTAGGGATTGGTATTCCATCCCTTGTTCCGAATCACTTACCAGAGGATATGCATGTTATGTTTCATGCGGAAAATGGCATCGTTGGTATGGGACCAACACCGAATAAAGGAAGTGAAGATGAAAACTTATGTAATGCGGCGGGATTACCGACGTCTCTTATTACAGGAGCAAGCTATTTTGATAGCTGTACAGCGTTTGGGATCATTCGGAAAGGTTTACTGGACTTAACGATACTTGGTTCTTTGCAAGTGAGCGAACATGGTGACTTAGCGAACTGGATTGTTCCTGGAAAACGAGTTCCTGGTATCGGCGGGGCAATGGACTTAGCGCAAAAAGCAAAGCGTGTTGTCGTTGTAATGAATCACGTTGATAAATATGGAAATGCAAAAATTGTTTCAGAATGTACACTGCCTTTAACATCAAAAAAATGTGTGGATGTCATTATTACAGATATGGCTGTAATGGAAGTAACACCTGAAGGTTTAGTACTTCAAGAGTTAATGAGTCCTTATACAGTAGAAGATGTAAAACAACATACGGAGGCATCTTTCCGTGTAAGTTCTTCTTTACTAGTAATTGACTGAGAGGAGTTGCAAAATATGGAACAATTAAAAAAACAAGTATGTGATTATATTGAAAGTCATGAAGTAGAAAGTGTGAAGCTACTCAAGAGATTAATCCAAGAAAAGAGTGTATCTGGGGATGAAAGTGGTGCACAAGCCATTGTCATTGAAAAACTACGTGAATTAGGTTTAGATCTTGATATTTGGGAGCCATCTTTTACGAAAATGAAAGATCATCCTTGTTTTGTTTCACCAAGAACCAATTTTTCGGATAGCCCGAATATTGTTGCTACGTTAAAAGGGAGCGGCGATGGAAAATCGATGATTTTAAACGGGCATATTGATGTTGTGCCAGAAGGTGATGTGAATCAGTGGGAACATCATCCATATAGTGGTAAAAAGGTAGGGAATCGTATATACGGCCGGGGCACAACGGATATGAAGGGCGGCAACGTTGCGCTTATGCTGGCGATGGAAGCGATTGTGGAACTGGACATTCTATTAAAAGGAGATGTCCATTTTCAAAGTGTCATAGAAGAAGAAAGCGGCGGTGCTGGAACGCTTGCGGCGATTTTACGAGGTTATAAGGCGGATGGGGTTATTATTCCAGAACCGACAAATATGAAATTTTTCCCGAAACAACAAGGTTCTATGTGGTTTCGCTTGCATGTAAAAGGAAAGGCAGCACATGGTGGTACACGTTATGAAGGTGTTAGTGCAATTGAAAAAAGTATGTTTGTCGTTGATCATGTAAGAAAGCTAGAAGAAAAGAGAAATGCTCGAATTACAGATCCATTATATAAAGGAATTCCAATCCCAATTCCGATTAATATCGGGAGAATTGAAGGAGGCAGCTGGCCGAGTTCTGTTCCGGATTCATTAATTTTAGAAGGAAGATGCGGAGTTGCGCCGAATGAGACTATAGAGGCGGCAAAGGAAGAGTTTGAAAATTGGGTACTACAATTAAAGATAGTAGACCCATGGTTTGAGGAACATCCAGTAGAAGTGGAATGGTTTGGAGCAAGGTGGGTACCTGGTGAATTGGATGAGAACCACGCGCTTATTTCAACATTACAAGATAATTTTGTTGAAATTGAAGGAAGAAAACCAATTGTTGAAGCGTCACCTTGGGGAACTGACGGGGGCCTATTTACACAAATCATAGGCGTACCAACAATTGTTTTCGGACCAGGAGAAACGAAAGTTGCTCATTATCCAAATGAGTACATTGAAGTTGATAAAATGATTGCTGCAGCAAAAATTATTGCATGTACATTACTAGACTGGTGTGAGGTGAAGAAATGAAATATTATGAAGAGTTTGTAGAACAGACGAACCAATATACAGTAGAAGGGGCTTTAGATTATTTTAATAAGCGTATCAGGGTAGATCATTATACTGGGAATGTACAAAGTATTATACAAAAAATAGAAGAATTAGCAGAGAAACATTCTTTCACCAAATGTATTATAAAAGGAAAGGGGGAGCATGTTTCGGCATGGCTCTCTTTTGGTTTTTTATTAGAAGCAACCATTCCTCATTATTTTCAAGGTCATGATGCGTATTTTATGGTGAAATATCGTAATGACGAGCGACGAAACAGTGTACAATGGGCGAATGAAGATAGCATCGTTAGCGGTGTGAAAGCGAAAGAAGTGAAAGAAAAACATATTCCAGAGAGGTTCGTATTGAGAAAAGCGACAGAGGAAGATGCAGAAGAGCTTGCGAGTGTATTTGGGAAAGTGTTTGAAATTTATCCAACGCCGTTAAATGAAAAAGACTATATTGTAAAAACAATGCGAGAAGATACGATTTATTACGTGTATGAATCAGAAGGACATATTATTAGTACTGCTTCTGCAGAGATGAACGTGAAAGAAGGAAATGCTGAACTAACAAATTGCGCAACCCTTCCTGAATACCGAACACATGGTTTTATGAAAAGTTTACTCGTTAAATTAGAAGAAGAGCTGCAAGAGCGCTCCATTTTTTGTTCTTACACAATTGCTCGTGCTCTTTCGTTTGGTATGAATGCGGCTTTTCATCAGCTTGGGTATACATATACAGGTAGACTTGCAAATAATTGTTATATTTTTGATAAGTTAGAAGATATGAATGTGTGGGTAAAAGATTTATCAAATTCATATATAAATACAAATTAAAAAACCCGACATAAAACCCTTCTTTTTAGGTGGGAGAGAGCATCCGGCCATGCATAGAAGCGGTCAGATCCATGCCAAGTGAAAACAAAGAGAGAAAACGAGTGCAGGTCACCTTTTGTTATCCATAGCCGCGGCTTATATGTCGAAAAATCAAAATGGATTTATATAGTAATACCGTTTGTAAAGAAGGTTCTATTTTATGAAAAAGAGAGTTTGGTATGAAAATGCTTACAATCGCATGCAGAGGTGCCGAAAATCCGGCATGTAATTTGCTGGATTTTTGGCAAGAGGGGGGATGACATTGCTGGCAGTTTCTACACAAGAAGTCATTGAAGCGATTTTGGGCAGTATTGATGAAGCCATTCATGCTGTGGATGAGAATGGAATTACAATTTTTTATAATACAGTTGCTGCAAAACATGATGGATCAAAAATAGAACATGTACTAGGTAAGCACTTATTAGAGGCATTCCCTTCTTTATCAAGAGAGACAAGTACACTTATGAACGTATTAGATACAAAGAAGCCGATTTTACATCAAGTACAACGTTATCAAAATTTAAACGGTGAAGATGTTTGTACTGTAAATACGACGTTACCTATTTTAATAGAAGGAAAAATTGCGGGAGCTGTTGAAATCGCCAAAGATTATTCAACGATTCAAAAATTAACAGATACAATCGTTGATTTGCAATCAAAAATGAAGCGTTCATCCAGTAAGAAAGCGGCGAAAAAACATGTCGCGTTTAATACAATCGTGACGAATGATTCACGTTTTTTACAAACAAAAGAGTTGGCGCAAAAAGTAGCCCCTACAGATGCAAATGTATTGATATATGGGGAAACGGGAACAGGGAAAGAACTATTTGTACAAGCGATTCATGAAGCTTCGAAGCGGAAAAATAAACCGTTTATTGCACAAAATTGTGCAGCGCTACCAGAGTCTCTTTTAGAGAGCTTGTTATTTGGTACGACAAAAGGCAGTTACACAGGGGCGATTGAACGTGCAGGGTTATTTGAGCTTGCAGATGGTGGGACATTATTTTTAGATGAACTAAATTCGATGCCCCTTGACCTGCAAGCAAAGATGTTACGCGCGTTAGAAGACGGGGTGATTCGCCGTATTGGTGATAGTAAGACACGAAAGGTTGATGTCCGTGTAATTACTGCGATGAATCAACCACCAGAGATATGTTTACGTGAAAATAAAATCCGAACCGATTTATATTATCGGCTAAATGTATTTTCGTTATATATTCCACCGCTTCGTGAACGGAAAGAAGATGTATTACTGTTAGCCCCTTATTTTTTAAAGAGTTATAATAAAGAATATAAAAAACATGTTCTGCATATAGATAGTGAAACAAAAGAACGGCTCATGCAGTACCATTGGCCTGGCAATGTAAGAGAACTGAAACATACAATTGAACACGCTGTGATTGTTGCAGAAGGAAATTCGTTAACAGTAGCTTGTTTACCACGTACATTTCGAAAGGTATCAGCTCCAAAAAAGAAAGCAATTATACCGCTGCGTGAAGCATTGCATCAAACAGAACAAGAATTCATTGATCGAGCGATGAATGAGACAGAAGGAAATGTCCTACAAGCTGCCAAATTACTTGGAATTCCAAGGCAGACACTACAGTACAAATTGAATAAGTATGGAAAAACCGCCGAATAATTGGCGGTTTTTGTGTGTTTTCACCAATAAAAGAGCGGTTACATATATAAAAAGTAATGAGAGCTTCATTTTATAGAATGCGTTTACAAGAAACGAAAAATATTTTCCCTATATATAATAGGATATGATTTGTTTAAGTGTGTTAGGAAAGTAGAGTTGGCACAGTTATTGCTTATATAAAGGATGAGCGTACAAAAGGGGGAATGGCAATGTTACACGATGTATATAAACCAAGTCGTCATTGGAAAGAGATTGAGTTATGGGAAAATGTAACTGATGAGCAATGGAATGATTGGGTTTGGCAATTAACGAATACGATTAAAACGTTAGATGATTTGAAGAAAGTTATCAATTTAACACCGGAAGAAGAAGAAGGTGTTAAAATTTCAACGAAAACGATTCCGTTAAATATTACACCGTACTATGCTTCTCTTATGAATCCAGATGATCCGCGCTGTCCGATTCGGATGCAATCTGTACCGATTTCGGAAGAATTATATAAAACAAAATATGATTTAGAAGATCCGCTCCATGAAGATGAAGATTCACCAGTTCCTGGCTTAACGCATCGTTATCCTGACCGTGTATTATTTTTAGTAACGAACCAATGTTCAATGTATTGTAGATACTGTACAAGACGTCGTTTTAGTGGACAAATTGGAATGGGCGTGCCGAAAAAACAATTAGACGATGCAATTGCGTATATTCGTGAAACACCACAGGTTCGTGATGTTTTAATTTCTGGTGGTGATGGTCTTCTAATTAATGATAAGATTTTAGAATATATTTTAAAGAATTTACGAGCAATTCCGCATGTGGAAATTATCCGCATCGGAACGAGAGCCCCAGTTGTGTTTCCACAACGTATTACAGAAAACCTATGCAATATTATTAAAAAATATCACCCAGTGTGGTTAAATACACACTTTAACACTTCAATTGAAATTACAGAAGAATCAAAACTAGCTTGTGAAATGCTTGCAAATGCAGGTGTTCCAGTTGGAAACCAAGCGGTTATTTTAGCTGGTATTAATGACAGTGTCCCAATTATGAAAAAACTGATGCACGATTTAGTAAAAATTCGTGTTCGTCCGTACTATATTTATCAATGTGATTTATCTGAAGGTATCGGTCATTTCCGTGCCCCAGTTTCTAAAGGGCTTGAAATTATTGAAGGATTACGCGGACATACGTCTGGTTATGCAGTGCCAACATTTGTTGTTGATGCACCAGGCGGCGGTGGGAAAATTGCGCTTCAGCCAAACTATTTAATTTCGCAAAGTGCGGATAAAGTTGTTCTTCGTAACTTTGAAGGCGTTATCACAACGTATCCAGAACCAGAAAGTTATGTGCCAGGCAGAGCAGAAGGCTACTTTAAGGAAATTTATCCAACATACGAAGAAAAGCGTTCTGACATTGGTGTAGCGGGATTAATGAGCGATAAGAAGTTTAATCTTGTTCCAGATGACCTGCAGCGCATGAACCGCCGGAAAGATTATGAAATAAATGAAACACATGCTTCACTGAAACATAAGCGTGATAAACGTGATCAATTAAAAGATAAAAAATATCAATCGCAAATGAAGAAGTTGGAAGAAGATAAAAAGCCTGAGGATGACGCGGTATGAAGTGTGTCTGGTGTGACAGTGCAGAAGCGAAAGAAAGTATAAATACAGTATACTGGGAATTACCAGATGGAACAAAGGCAATTGAAATTCAAAAGACGCCTTGCATTACATGTTCAGTATGTGGAATTGACTATCAGCCAGATCATATTGTAAAAGAAATTGAAGATCAATTGTTTCTTATTTATACGAAAGACTTACCAAAACAAGTTACGTATGAAGAGTTAATGGAACGCCCACGTCTATTAAAACGAAATTATTTTGACTTTTAACCAGCAATTATGCTGGTTTTTTTCTTTCCTCCCTTGTATAATGTAGCCAAGTTAGAAAGGAAGGGAATATGTTTGAAAAAGTCATTTTACCATTATATGATGAAGCATCGTGCTTCTTTAAAACAAAATGAAATATCCGACTTAGCTGAAGCGATGTATGAAGATTTAAGTTTTCCAAAGCAAACAGAGGATTATGATGCAATTAGTTCTTATTTAGAATTAAGTGGATTACTGGCAAGTATGTCTATTTTTGATAAGGCATGGGAGTTATACATACAAGAAAGATAATATAAGCATTTATCTCGCTATTCGCGGGCAGTAATACCCCACTAATCAAAGTTTCACTTTATGCGGACAAAAAACACACCCATTTCGGTGTGTTTTTTTTATGGAAAAAAATTTTGATTATGCGCACATGTGATAAGCGTTTTCGTATCGGCCGCATATACTGTTAGCGTCACATACTTAAAATCACGACTTCAAAAGGAGAGAGGAATATGTCGAGAAAAAACCAACCTAAATATAATGTAGGAGATATAGTCGTGATTACGTTATATGGAACTGTAGGTAAAATTACAAATATGAAAATATTAGATGGTGTTTATGTATATGAAGTGAATAATCACGATGGATTTTATGTTGAACAAACGCTGCAACACGTTACAGAACAAGAAATGAAAAACGGTGAAACAGAATGGATTGAGCTGCGTTATAAATTTACATTTGGTGATCTTGTGCAAGTTACGGGGTATGAAAAAGATGTATTTCGTATTGTTGGTTTTCGTACAGAAGTATGGCGTTATAAAAATGATGCATGGGAAGATACAATTTACGAGTTATCGAGAATTACAGATGGTGAATGGTTAGAGGCGGATGAATCAGATTTAACACTACTTGCGAATGCTCAAACAGCAAATACAATTTTAAAGAAATTGAAACAAGATAAAGCCGGGATGAATAAATTAGATTTAGGAAAATTAAAGTCTATTAACAATTCAAAAAAAGTAAGCATAAAAACAAATCGACAAGAAATTATTGATGGGTTACTAGATATTTATAACGACTATCAATTACTATTTGAAACATTTCAAGATGAAGAATATAAAATTGTGATGGATGTTGTCCATAATTATTTGGTGAAATTAACTAAGAAAAAATAGCTAGAAAGAGAGAAGAAATTGAACGAAAATATACGCTGTGTACGGTATGCCTATAATTGTTAAAAAAACAATAAGCCATTTAATGATAGAGTCTGCCCATTTATCCTCATGCATGAACTCTTCTTTTCTCTGCTCTGTTTCATAATGATATTCCATTTCCATTTCCCCCTTTATATAGCTTGTACTACATCGTATGCTGAAGTATTAGGCGATATGACTAGCATGTTTTTTAAGAAAAAGAAAAAATATTTTTCTAATCTCATATACATAATTTTGAAATTCCTTCATAAAACAGAATTAAAGGAGTGATGCTCATGAAGGAAATAGAAGTCGTAATTGATACGGAAGAAATTGCGGAGTTTTTTTATGAGCAACTGATTGCGAGAGGTTATGTACCAAAGAGAGAAGAGATTGAGGATCTCGCTGATATTACGTTTGAATATTTACTAGAAAAGTGTATGATTGATGAAGTATTTGACGAAGATGAAGAGTGAAAGTAACGGCGGGATAGACTCGTCGTTTTTTGCACTCCAAAAGGTTGTCTCTCTTTACAAACTTGTCACAAACAGAGAAGGAAATTGTTGGTATAATAAAAGAAAAAATTTCAAACAAGAGGTGAAGGAATGTTCAAAAAAATTATTGATTCTTTACTAGGAAAGAAAAGTAGACATCGTTCCTATTCAAGCAGTGATTATCGGCATAGAAATCGCTCTTATTCAAGCAGCGACTATAAAAGGGATCGCTCCCCGCATGGTTATGGCCATCAGCACTATAAACGTAAACGTAAAAGTCGTAGCTTCTTTTCAAGTAGTTGATGAAATGGCGAGATATCCTTGCTTGGTTTGATAGACCGCTGCGCTTAGAAACAATAGTCGCACAGCGCTATAAAATTGAATCAGTAATTGGTATGGGCAGCTATGGGTTTACATACATCGTTAACGACTTGCAACTGCAAGAGAAAAAAGTCTTGAAACAATTAAGGCAAAGCAAACAACGGTATTCATCAGGAAGGAAATCATTTGCGTATGAACAAATGATTTTAAAGCAGCTAGAACATAGGGAAATACCGAGCCTATATGATCAATTTATCTGGAAGAAACAGCCGTTTTTTGTGATGGAACATATGCCAGGAAAGAATTTTGAAGATTTTATTTTCATAGATGGACATGTGTATGAAGAACGAGAGGTCTTTCATATTTTATATAAAGTACTTGAGCTTGTTGCCTATTTTCATAGTAAAGGCATCATCCATCGGGACTTACGTATTCCGAACATATTAATGCAGGATGATCGTATCTTTATTATTGATTTTGGTTTAGCAAGGCCTATGGGTGAAAAAGATGAACGAGCCTCGTTCTATGAAGGTGAACAAGCACATATGCGAGAAATTCATTATCGCAGTGATTTTTATGCACTTGGTCACTTCGTTCTCTTTTTATTGTATTCTGGTTATGATTCTGCTGAAATAGAAGAAAAGCCATGGTATGAAGAGTTACAGTTAGAGGAATATAGCTGCGAAGTGATTTTGCGAATGTTACAGATGAAGCAGCCATATTATGAGAATGTACAAGATGTTATGAAAGACGTTCGTCAAGTACTAGAAAAAGAAAAGGTGGGGGATCCATGTTTCAAAAGTTTTTAGCAAGCGTAGGAATTGGAAATGCAAAAGTTGATACTGTACTTGAAAAAGAAGAGTATTTAGTTGGAGAAGAAATAGCAGGCATCGTTCATATTACGGGCGGATCAGTTGCACAGCAAATTGAAAGCATTTACTTAACATTATCGACAACGTATATCCGAGAAGTAGACGATAAAAAAACAAGTGCAACATATGACTTAGAACGAGTGCGTTTAACGGAGCCAGTTACAGTCCAGCCGAATGAAAAGTTGGAAATCCCATTTTTATTCCCGATGCCAATTGAAGCACCGCTCACATTTGGCATGAAAACCGTCTGGATTCATACAGGGCTTGATATTAAACGAAGCATTGATCCAAGTGATCGAGATTATATTCAAGTATTACCAAACGCATTATTAAACAGTGTGCTAGATGGAGTAAAACAATTAGGATTTAGACTCCGCAAAGCAGAGTGTGAAGAATTACCACGTCGTTTACGTACCAATATCCCATTTGCGCAAGAATTTGAGTTTATCCCAGTTTCCGGACAGTATTATGGTAAATTGGATGAGTTGGAATTATTGATTTTACCACGTGCTTATGATCGATTGGATATTGTTATGGAAGTAGATAGAAAAGCACACGGGCTAGCTGGGTTATTTGCTGAGGCACTTGATATGGATGAAAAATTAATCCGCTTTACGGTAACACGTGAAGACATTCCAGCAATGCAGCAAAAAATTAACAATTATATTTCTCGATAAATGATGCATAAAAAAGAAATGGAGAGGGAAACTAAAACACCCGCTCCATTTTTTGTATAGTGAGGTTATGTATGTGAAACGATATCGACATTTATACATGTTAAGTTGTACGTTACTCATTTGTTTTGTCGTATTATCACTTTCGTATCATACCGCTTGTATTGAGAAATTTGATAATGTTATTAGCGAATTCATTCAAAGCTTTCGGAACGATTATTTGACATCATACTTCGTGTGGATGTCTTACATCGGTTCGGAAAAAATATATTTTCCATTACTGCTCATAGTCGCAATGTACTTTCTCATTCGAACGAAGCTGTTAAGTGCGGTATTTTTACTGATTAATTATTACGGATCCCGTTATCTCAACAGCATGCTAAAACTATGGTATGAACGACCAAGGCCGGATGTATCACAGCTTGTAACAGCGACTGGATATAGCTTTCCAAGCGGTCATACAATGAATGCTACGGCGTTTCTAGGGTTTATTGCGTATGTAACAATTACTGAGCACCGTATTTCGTTGCACAAAAAGTTGTTGCTCATTTTTATCACATGTTTCATTATTTCCTCTATCTCTGTTAGCCGTGTTTATCTCGGTGTTCATCATCCATCCGATATTTTAGCGGGTTGGGCAGCGGGTGGAAGTTGGCTCATTTTATGCATTATATTTCACCGAGCATTCATTAAAAAAGAACCTATGTCATCATAGGTTCTTTTTGCATGGGTTCCACATGAATATGTGTATGTAAAATCCCGAATTCTTGTTCTAGCATATCTTCAATTGTATCGGTAATATGATGGCTTTTACTCACATCCATATGAGCATCTACTTCAATTGTAATATCAACATATGTTTGATTCCCGTACATGCGAGCACGAATATCGACAATATGTTCTACACCTGAAACCAATTGAACTGCTTGCGCGTATTCTTCCATCTTATCCGGATCAATGCCGTCTGTTAACATATGAGAAGCTTCTGAAAAGATGTCCCATGCTGTTTTACAAATAATAAAACCAACTAGCAGAGCGGCAATTGGATCGAGAATTGGCATATGAAACTGTGCAGCAACAATACCAACAACCGTACCAATACTAACAAGTGCATCCGATAAATTATCTTTCGCAGCTGCCTCTAGCGCTTTGCTTTTTGTGCGTTTGGCAATCCCATTATTATATACATACACACCATACATGACGACAGCACAAAATAAAGCAACCCAAGCAGCCATTACGTTTGGCGCAGTTTGTTGAGGATTGAGGAAGGAACGAACCGCACTTACGATAACCTCTAAACCAACTGTTGCCATAATAAAAGAGGCAATAAGTGAAGCGATTTGTTCTGCGCGAGAATGACCATATGGATGATCAGGATCGCGAGGTTTGCGAGAAATTTTAAGCCCGATCAAAATGGCTACCGAAGCACCAATATCGGTTAAGTTATTTAAACCATCCGCACGTAACGCACTGGAAAGGGCGATATAGCTAATCACAATTTTCAGTGTTGCTAAAAATATGTAGGCGATAATGCTGACAATGGCTCCTTTATCAGCTTCTTTATTAGAAAGTGAATTCATAACGATCACTCACCTTTCTGTTAGGAATTTCTTTCTATACATAGAGTATCAAATACAAGTCGAGTGGGTCTATACAAACATTGTTGACGTTTTATAGCTTTTTAAGTAGGGGGTAAAAATGTTAGCTTAGGGCAAAAAGGTTAATATGTACATCAACAATACTTCTATTTATAATGCAGCTGAGATTACTGGTGAGGTAGGGAGGACAATTAATGAATAGAAAGGCGACGATCAAAATAGGAGCATTATTCACAATCTTATTAATCATATGTGTTTTTTATGGGTATAAGAGTTTGAATAGTTTTTTACTTTTTAATAAGCTTGATAATTTAAAAATGATTTCAAGCGATAAAAAAGTATCAGATGGTATATATTTTATACAAGGAAAAATTTATTCTGAAAGTGTAAAAAAAGACGAAACACTTCTTGCTGATGGCTATGCTATTGTGAATCGAATTGAAAAGAAGAAAATGAAACATTATACACAATCTTCTGCACCGAATCGCTCTTTATGGAGTAATGGTGAGGTGACATCTTTTTATAATAAACCGATACATATAGGAAAAAAAGAATTAAAACTATTAAACAAAGAGAATGTATCTCTTACAACACCGATTGTGGAATTAAATACCAATAATGTGATAGCACAAAGGACAAATGATATTCAAAGAGATTCTACAAAATTAGCAAATGGAACACAACAGTTTTATTCGTATAGAGTAGTAGGAAATAACGAAAATGTAGTTGTACTTGGAAAAGTAGATGGAAATGTGGTTAAAGAATTGCCCGCTAGATATGGGAAGTCTATTTATATTGGAGATAGCAAGGCTCAAATTATAAAAGAATTAAAGAGTAATAATAACAGTAACTGGATATATCTTTTTGTTCTTGTTGCACTCACGAGTATTAGTGGATTTGTTTTATATATGTACAGTAAGGGAAAGTGGACAAATGATATTTTTAGTTTTACTGTTTTTGGAAGGAAGTTTAATTAAAAAGGACGCATTTACCCCTCGATAATGAGCAGTAATACCTTACAGGTAGAAGTTCCAATTTATGAAATTTAAAGAATTGCTTCTCATATAAGTTTTTATGGATATATATGAGCCTTTTCTTGCAAAAAAATCCCTTTATCTAAAGGGATTTTTTTGTTATAAAAACACTTTATTTGGATTAGTATGCTTCTAAAAACTCAGTAACTTGCTCTTCTGTTTTTGCATTGGCACTATGTAAATGACCTAGTTTTTCACCATTTTGATACACTAATAAGCTTGGAATTCCCATTACTTGATACTCTTCAGCAATATGTGGAAACTCATCTTTATTAATAGAGTACCATTCAAATTTGTTGAACTCTTCCATTACATCTCCGATAAAGTTATTCATACGCACGCAATCTGGGCACCATGTTGTGAAAAATTTGACAACAACTGGTTCCTCGCTTGCGATAATGTCTTTAAACTCTTGCTCTGTTTTGATTTCTTTCATGTTTTTTGCTCCTTTCAATGTTATACGAATTTGCTAGTATGGTTAATGCAAAATCCGTATTTGCAAAATCTTCAACTGCTTTTTCTTGTAGACCTGGTACGACATGAGAGTAGGTGTCTAATGTGATGCCTACTCTTTTATGTTCTAAACGTTCACTTACAATCTTCGGATGAATACCTTGTTTTAACATTAAAGTTGCATCAGTATGTCGAAGATTATGGAAACGAATATTAGGAACCTCACTTTTCTTTATAAGCTTTTTCCACAGCTGTGTCAAACTTCTGAAATTGCAAGGATTACCGTTGGAGGTAGGGCAGACTAAATCATAGTCATTATATTCACTTCCATGCTGTTCTTTTTCTTCAAATATTTTTTCGAAGTGTTCTTTAAGAGCTTGCAGAGTAATCTCAGGTAAAACGATTAATCGTTTTCCTGAAGAAGTTTTAGGCTCATGGAATTCTTTTGTAATATGAGAGAGGGAACGGTTAATGGATAGTGTTCTTCTCTCAAAATCAATATCTTTCCATTGAAGATCCAAAATTTCACCTTTACGCATACCGCATGTAATAGCAAGTAAATACACAATATAATAACGACTTTCTTTAGCGTGTTCTAAGAATCGTAGTACTTCCTCTTCAGTCCATGTATTAACTGTTTTGGCAAAATGCGCTTTATGGGATTAGCAAAAACGAATGTTAATCTAATAAAATAACAGAAGCAACGTGGATTACCTTTGAATATATATAGCATTAGAGTAAGTAAACTTTCTTTGGGATGAAAGAGACGTGATTCGCTTTCATGAAATGTGGAACAGTGGGGCTAGCTTTACAGAAATAGTAAGGAATTTAAGAAAGTATCATATTGAAATTGCTGTGCTAATACTGAATCAATCAATCGGATTTGGAAAATATGTCGAGTGGAATATTGAAAAAATAAACGGAAAAGTACTATAACGAAAGGGGAAAAACGATGAGGGTATTTAGAATGTTGGGCATTGATTTTGTTTGCGCAGAGACAGTCGAACAAGCGATTAAATTTTATGCGAAGGAGACTGGGCTTGAAATAGAAGAAATAGAAACTGAACTTTTAGAAGTTAGTTTACAAAATAGAATGCTTATACCTGTTGAGGATTTACCACCTGAAGAACAGACACAGAGACAAGCAGTGAAAAGTATTGGGGGAACTTTATTTACTATGATGCCGTTTGAATGGGTGATTAAGCGTGAAAATATTAAAAACCCTTGCATCATTGCTTCAACGGAAGTTTTAACAAAAGCGTTATTTTAATACAAATTGAATTTTATTAAGAAATGGAGAATTGAAAATGAGAAAACGTGAAGATTGGGATGTATTATGAGGTTCGACCAAGGTTTATGTAGATTTGGAACGTAGTCTTCAGTATTTTTAGTTATGACTAATTTTACAATTATCTTGGCTGAACCTTTTATAAGGACGAAAGTGGTTTTAAGGATTTTTAAGAAAAATAAAAGGACAGCCGATATTTGCGACTGACCCTTTTTTATAAAAATCTTTATTTATCTTCAAGAGGTTTCAGAACGCTAGATGGAAGCTGATTAGTTGGAGCTAATACAGATTCTTCACTTGCTGGTTGAAGCGATTGTAGTTTTTGGATCACACCTGCCTCTGTAGCAATTTCGTCCTCTTTTGCTCGACGGCTTGATTTAGATGCATTTTCATTCGCTTTCTCCATTTTACATCCCTCCTTATTACATGTAGGTATACAAGCAACATAATTATTAAAAATTACTAAAGTGTTTTTTAGTATTGTACTGATTATGCATAAAATGTATTGAAAAATATTTTAGTAATAAATGCTGTTGTAACAATAGTATGGGGTAGATTTGAAATATTATGCTGGATAGGAAGAGAGAGGAAAATTAAACAAAATCGTTATTTGGATAAGAAACGCCAGCTGAAATGTTCAGTAGATATACCTAGCATTTCAGCTGGTACTAAATGTTTTAAGTTTTAGAAACCTATTTTTTTAAACATCTTAGTATATGTTATTGCAAGTACAGCTTGTGCAATTACGAATAGTGAACCAGTCAATAATTTTAGGTTATGATCTAATGCACCTAATATTGCCATAATTAATCCGATTAAGATAAAAAGTACGCTTAGGAAAGGTGTAATTTTCATTAATATCTTAAGTCTTTTATTCATATATTGACCTCCTATTTTCAGTGTATTGTAATTATTAAATACATTTTACTACATTTGATTTTTAAAATGTAGAGGAGAAGCAAAGGATTAACAGTATAAAACTAAACAAAAACGCTATTTTAGTAGGAAGTGAGGATGAAAGATGACAGAGTGTGAATTGATTATGATTGAGGTTTTACGAGAATTAGAACTTCACCCTTCTCCGCATTAACGGCTTTGAATAACGCTTTTTACAATCAAGGAAATGACATGTATGTAGTAAACACGTTAGCCGAAGCGATCGGACGTATGGAGGAAATTGAAGATGATAACGAGGGTTTAGAATAAAAACTTTTTTTGTATTAAAAAGAGCAGACTTTAGCCTATACATAAAGGTTCTGGAATTGTTCTAAAGGGGGGAATATCTGAAATATAAATATAATTGAGGGGAGTGAACTAATAATGGAAACTAGTACTTTTTTAGGACTGTTCTGGGGATGGATGACGGTTATCGTATCGGGAATACTTTTCGTCCGTCCGTCGGTACTACGTGAATTGAAAAAATTAGTGGTTGAAGATAGAGGATTTGGTATTATGTATGGTTTTCTATCGATTTTCCTAGGGTTAGGTACTGTTATCCTACATAATGTATGGGTATTTAACTGGCAGGGGTTCGTAACGGTTATTGCATGGCTTGCATTAT
The DNA here is from genome assembly GCF_030292155.1 of Bacillus sp. DX3.1. Lineage (NCBI taxonomy): Bacteria > Bacillati > Bacillota > Bacilli > Caryophanales > Bacillaceae > Bacillus > Bacillus sp. DX3.1. Next base: position 2,309,204 of record NZ_CP128153.1, read on the forward strand.
TAAAGGGAATTTACGTAATTGCATATCCTGAACCCTCCAAGAAAACAGACTTTGAAGTAAGGGTACTATCTACGCGTATAGCGCTCGCTATCGTTGGCGCCTTGGCTTTATGGATGCTTATAGTAATCTATATAAAATAATCCTTTGAATATAGTCCGGCTAGAAAACTAGAGGACATCAATTCAATAGAGCAGTAACAATTACTGCGCTATTGATTGGTGTCCTTTTTATTTTATAAAAAGGAGATGTGGGGAATGAAAGCATTAAAAGATCAATTACGTGAATGGAAAAAACAATCTAAACAAGCAAAAAAGAAACATAAGAAAAAACGAAAAGAGAAGTTGAGCACACGCGATATTGAGGATTTAATGGGGATTCGTGGACCACGTTATGAACGTGGACGCGGAGCTTTAAGACAGAAGTAAATTAAAAAATAATAAGGAGTGGTCTTACATGACTAAACAATTATCTTTCTTACCAAAAATTGATCGCGCAGCAACACAGGAACGTTTAGAAGGTGTTCTTGAGAGTGTACGTATATATAGGCAGTTTGGAATGATTCGTAAAGAAATGAAAGTCACTCCTTCTTATGAAGTTAGATATCATGGTCCTACTTATGATGTTGGAAAACCTTTAGAAGATGTTGCTTTAGCAAATATACAGCAAAGTGAACGAGAAGAATGGTTAGATAAAATGTCTTTTCGAATAGACCAAGCATTGAGTAGGTTTGGTAATAATGGAGCAGGAAAGAATCAAAGAGACATTATTATCAAGCGTTATTTAGAAGATGAAGATGTATGTGATTACATGGTTTATAACGAAATTGGCATGAGTGAACGTACTTATCGTCGTGTTAAAGCTAGAGCATTCTATAATCTCGCTTTTGCTCTTAGATTAGAAGTTTACGAGCAAGAACAATCTGGAGGTGATGAGCAATGAATTTTGTTCAACCTATTCGTGATACAGAGCAAATACAGCAAATAAAAGAGTATTTAAAAGAAAAGAATGAGCGTAATTATCTTTTGTTCATCATGGGAATTAATACAGGTTTACGAATCAGTGATATTTTAAAGTTGAAGGTAGGTGATGTGAAAGGGAGCCATATATCTATGCGAGAAAAGAAAACAGGTAAACAGAAACGGATTCAAATCACTGCAGCACTAAAGAGGGAGCTCCGCTGGTTCAATGAAGATAGAGAAGATGATGAGTACTTATTACAAAGTAGACAAGGAAAGAATCGTCCGATTGGTCGAAGTATGGCATATAAGATATTGAGTGGAACCGCAGCAGAGTTTGGATTAGATGAGATAGGTACACATACTTTAAGAAAGACCTACGGATACCATATGTACATGCAAACAAAGAACATTGCTTTACTTATGGAGATATTTAATCATTCATCGGAGAAGGTAACGCTTCGTTATATAGGTGTAAATCAAGATGCAATGGATAAAGCGATGAAAAGATTTAAAATCTAATCATTGCTTTTTCTTTTTTTATTTGGCTCTGTTAAAGAATATTGTTGATTTTCTTGTTAAACTAAAAGGGCAATTTAGTTTAATTTTTAGATTAAAATCCTGTGATACGATTAGAATTGGAATTTATCAGAACTTGGACCCAAAGAATATTAACTACGATGATTTTTAGAGTATGTAGATTTAGGCAAGCCCATATTTTAAACATAACTAACATGGGCTTGTCTTTCTAAAGTATTAGGATTACTTAGTTAGTTTTCGTCATCGTCAGCATAAACCAATGTAAATTTTTCAAATCCTGGAAACGAAGGAACTAGTTTATGACATTCTCCACAGTTAGCAACAAGAGGAGTAACCACTGGAATAATAGGAAGGGTTTCTTGACCATGTTGAATCTCGGTTGTACATACTTCATTAGCCTTACCACATTTTACAACAATATGACCGTTGGAAGTAGGGCCGTAGAAGCAGCATATTGTATCATCCAACTTAACTTTTGCCATAATTTTCACCTCCTAAATCAATCTCAATAATATAAGATTCAAGGAAGGATAAAACTGCTTGGACACGGGCCTTTTAAAAGCCACTTTTGGTAGCTTTTTTTTCGGTTGAAAGAATTGACAACGACGCTTTTCATAGTAACGGGACAATCTTATCCTTCACAAAAGGCAGCTTTTATTAAGGCAGAAGGATTGTGAATAAATGTACTTAAAGTAACGGGTGCGTTAGTACAATAAGATGTACAAGAAGACCGAGCTAAATCGGTCTTTTTATTTGGCTAAAAATCAACAATAAAATTTAACAGAGCCTTTTATTTTATACAGTTACTCATATTTTTCGTGTTGTGTACTCAAAATAAAAAGTCTTATGAAATTAAGCACAGCGAGGGTTCCGGAGTTTCAGTCAGTTACACACAATATAAGATATAGGTAAGCGGTGAAAAAGCATAGGTAAGTATAGAAAAAAAGGAGAGGTTTTCGGGGTTTTTCAAAACAGAATTGATGCTTCTCAGTAAAAAAGGAAGATGTTTCTTAGTTTATATATAAGGTGCATAATTAACTATATTTATTGTGTTTTCTACTTGTATTTTTACGTTCTATCAGGACACATCCTTTCAAAGTACATTTTAGTAACTTAACTTAGATGTGTCCACAGAACTATACTAACGCCAGTTTTTGTTTTACTTGGTTTTGTTCTTGAAGTGTCTCAATTACATTACAAATGCGTTTTTAAAATTTAATAATATCTTGGTCTTGTAAAATCATTTTAACGCTTCCTATTTTAAAATTATAGAGGAAAGGGGAAATTTGTGAATATAAAAATATACAAATAAAAATAAAAATTATGCTCTGTGAAATAACTATTGAGTGAAAGTACTGTAGATTAAGTATAGCGAAATTCTGTGTTACAGGTAACGAAGCCTATGTACATGTGAAGTAATGCTAAAAGTCGTGTCCTCTGCGGAGACGACTTTTTATGTTAATGAATATACTATTTTAAGAAAATGAAGAGGTGATAGAGACATGTATTATTTACTCGAATTAAATCGTTGGGGAATAAAAGAAGGATTACCCCAAAAACCTTATGTAGATGCAGATTATATACAAGCTGATAAGAATATTCAAGGGATAAACAGCGCATTACAATATGCATCAGCTAACAATTATTCTGGAGTTGTTCTTCCAGCAGGTAATTATGCTATATGTTACCCTCGTGAAATTACTATGGTTTCAAATTTGGACTTAAATTTAAATGGATCAACACTAAAAGTAATATACGATTCTAATAAAAAATCACCATTTGATAATAGAACAACAACAGATTATTACAACTTCAAAGGGAATAGTATCATATTTAGCAAAGTCACCAATTCTCATTTATTTGGTGGAACTATTATTGGATGTAGGGATGACAGAAGCTTTTCCAATCCTTTAGAAGTGGCGATGGAGCATACGTATGGAGTCCTTTTTCAGAAAAGCTCTAGCTACTGCTCAATAGATCATTGTATTGTTAGAGATTATATGGGTGATAACATTTCGTTCAGCTCAGATAGTATTTTTAACTACGGTGAGTTTGACCAAGGATTAACCCTAAATGCATTAGATTACAATACAGGACAACCAATCCCCTCAACTAATACACTCACAACTAAACTACTAAACATACCTCAAAATTTAACTCCAAAGATAAATTCCCTACTTATATCTGGTTCAGGATATGCTAGGATAACTAATTTAAACAACAAAGATTTCGATATCTTCTTTTATGACAATAACAACAAATTCATTGGAGCTATGAAGAAGAGAAGAATCTATACAGACATTTCAATTCCTATAAACGCAACGAAATTTAGACTACAGTTTTATAATGAAAATAATCCAAGTAAGAATATGCAAATAACGATTATGTTTGGTGGTATACCTCATCATAATGTCGTTGAGTACAATGAAATTTTCAATGGGCATAGGGGAGGAATCACTTTAGGCGGTAACTATAATGTTATTCAACACAATACAATCCGTGATAATGGAAAAGGATTAGTTAGGTTTTTGGATGGAAAGCCTATCTTCAATGATCCAACAAGGTATTCTATTAACATGGAAGATTCTTATGGTGCGAATTGTAAAATTAGAGACAATCATATATACGGTAGCTATCATGGTATTTTAACTGGATGCTTTGACGTTGCGATTGAAAATAACCATATATACAATATAGACTTCATAGCTATTAATCTGTATTCTTTAACACATGCTACAATTAAAGGTAACTTTTTATATAACTGTCAGAACAATATTGGGTTAATGACATCAAATTTCAGTTCTGCTTTCGTTAACATTACAGACAATCATTTCTCTGGCGGGAAAATGGACTTGAATAGCCTATACTATAGAGTAATGTTGTCAAACAACCATTACGTGAACCCAGAGTTTGTTGTAGGTGGTGATAATTGTACATTCAAGGATAACTACGTTATTTATACTGATGATCCACCTTCTGCTCCTAGAATGCAGCTTAATAAGATGTCTGGATGTACGTTTAAGTCTGTAGGATTACAAAGAGAGGTTACTTTCAAAGTACGTGAGTATAACAACTGTACTTTTGATAATTTGAAAGTACGTTCCGAAAATCCAACTCCAACAGTACCAGTAAATTGTGAGTTCAATCGTTCTGAGTTTATCGGTTGCGAGTTGAGAAACCATATCTACAACTACATTCCTATGAATATAGTTATATCCAAATCGAAGTTAACTGATACAACCGTTGAAGTAGGGATAACGAACGTGGATAATCAAAACCCTAACACCTCACTAGAAGATTGTATTGTAAATATTAATACAAAAAATAACTTATTCCTATCTGATACCAACAGACCATACACAACTTATAAAGCGGAAAGATGTAGAGTTACTATAAGTAATCCGGCGTTTGCTTCACTTTTGGCTTCTGGTTCAGCTGCTGTAGCAAATGAATTAATCTTAAAGGATAGCGATTTTGTTTATACAGGAGCAACACCACTTTCTCTGAAGTATTACACAAATAAGAATCACATTCGCAATTTCACTTCTTCAGATAACACTTTTGTAAATATTAACTTACCAACAAATTAATGATGGGACATTAAAGTAGAAATGAAATTGAAAGCCGGCTCTTATGAGTCGGCTTTTTATATTGCAAAGAAGTATATAAGAACTAAGCAATGTATGAAAGGAATTCTTTGTGTAATTCACTTTTTTTGTGCCCTCTAAATTGTGTTGTTTTATCTCGCTATTCGTGAGTAATAAGGCAATAGAGAATTAATATGTCAGGCTGAAAACGGCAATTTAGGCTGTTCCGACTTGATTTTGGTCTGCAACATCAGAATCGAATGTATTTGTTGCACTAACACCGTTAAAGGTATTGGTAACAAAAGCAACATTGGATGATCCTGAACCATTATAAGCTTTCGTATTCTCTTTTGGAGAAACGTTGTAAAAATCACCTAAGTTGAAAGAACCGTTACTATTTTGTACGACAAGATTTGCGACAACAGATGGCATAATCTTCACCTACTTTGTCAGGGATTGTTTACATCACTATATGATTCATTTTTCAAAAGGTTCAGCTGTAATTTATGTAAAAGTAAAAAATTAAACAAAAAGTTCATTTTAGTAGAAAGTAGAGAAGGACGTAAATCATATGAAATGATGAGCAAGAACCTAGAAATTAGTTCTTGCTTATCTCAAGCGTACTACAAAAAGCTAGTCCTAATAATCGCAATCATGATTTTGTCCAATAGCTAGGCCACTAAAAGAAATAGATCCAACAACGTCTGCGCGTGCATTAGGAGTAAGGTTCTCGACAGTTAATGTATAAACATGAGATCCAGATCTTAAATTTGTATCTATGGCTTGAAATGTTATAGCGTAGAACTGCTCAGAATCAGTAGATTAAATTCCTACTTGCGTGTTGAAAATTTCTCTGTCATCACGAAAAATCCTAAACAAAATTTGTGATATTTCACTTATTCCTTTAACACCAACTGTAGCGATTAATTCTACTTTATTATCACGTGAATTTCTTCTAGGGATTCTTAATTGAATGGATGCTAGATCTCTTTTTGTTGGAGAGTGCGGAATTTCGAAGGTTAGTTCATTGACTTTACTAAGTGGCTGCGTAGCTTGGACATATATTGGGAATTTTTTGCGAAATAATCCTTTTTTAATAGTACTCCAACAGAAGTCCTCTTCCTCAAGCACGTGCAGGGTATAGCCCAGGTGGTAGGGAGGGGATGAATGTTGGTCGTGCATAGCACGAAATTTCTATTTCCTTTTTATGTAACATCATGTATGATAATCCTAGAAATAAAAACGAACATATATTCTGTTTTTGCGTTTAGGAATCTGAAACACTACAACGAAAAAAGAGGAAGGTGATGACAATGTTGCTGAGTCAAAAATACGAAATTTCCCCAACGAAAGAACAAAAAGAAACTTTAGACCGTTGGCTACAATATTGTCGTCAAACCTATAATTCTGCTCTTTTAGACAAACAGAGAAAATATAAAGAAAACAAACAATCCTATACACGTTCTGACATGCAAAAGCAACAAACAATAGATAAGAAAACCTATCCTTTTCTAAAAGAAGTGCCATCACAGCCTTTACAAGAAGTATTTTTACGACTGAAAAAGGCATATGATGGTTTTTTTCGTAGGGATGCCAACTATCCAAAATTGAAAAAGTATAAAGAATATAATAGCCTCACCTTCACTCAATTTGGATTCAAACCGAATGGGAAACACCGTTTCGCAATGTCATTTGCGGATAATGGAAAATTATATAACAAACGACTAGGAGAAATTGATATTCTTCTTTATCGTCCGATTTTTGCGAAAAGGGTTAGAGCAATTACTTGTGAGAACGACTGAAACTGTAGGGCAAGGTTGTGTCCAAACAGTATAAACGACGCCTGTGGAGAGTATGTAAGACTGCTTGGGTAACTCCCAAGCAGCAACACTCTATGAAACAGGAAGCCCCTTCTTCAAACAACTCGTAAGAGTGTTAAGGAGGGGTCATTCACGATTTAGTGATACGTATTTGATGTAAATAAAGATCTTTATTTGACATATAGTTTTTTTATTAGGCGCTGTTAATCTTTAGTGTTGATTTAGTACAAAAAGAAAAAGACCGATTTTTATCGGTCCCTCCATATATCTTATTTAACTATCGCCACCTGTTAGTTTAACAAACTAATGTAACCATGAGAAATTTTTTTTGATAATTCTGATATTTATACTCTCAACGGAAATCTATCATTTTTTTCTAGGACCTAATTTTTCTAGGACCTATAATTAATTTGATTGCTGTGCTTTTCTCATTATTGATTAAAATATCTGTAAATGCCGGAACAAGAACCAAATCAACACCGCTAGGAGCTACGAATCCTCTTGCAATAGCAATGGCTTTAATCGCTTGATTTAAAGCGCCAGCTCCAATCACTTGAATTTCTGTAGTACCCTTTTCTCTTAATACGCCTGCAATTGCACCTGCAACTGAATTGGGATTTGATTTTGATGATACTTTTAATATATTATCCATATAAGTTGCTCCCCCTATTATTTAATTGCTTTGTTTGGTTACTGAAAGGAATGTAATTAATGTATCTTTAACTAATATTCATATCCAAATCAAACAGAACTATTGAATCTATTCATTCGATACTTTTTGAGCTATTCCTGCCCGTTAGCGTAAATAAAGAAGCGATTGTCTTATGAAACAATCGTCGCCCGTTAGTTGAATGAGGGACATAATTCATAAAAAAGCAACATTTAAATTTAATGTTTTCATTCGTTTTTCTTACTTTTACTGAAGTGGTTGATTTGTACATCGTTTATGAACTAACCACATGATGAGCATCGTTCAACAGATGAACAGTGCTTATTTATTATAAAAACATTAAAAGTCTTTATTGTTAATGATCAATAATCCTCAATACATTTCTTCTATTGAAAGAATCCCATAACCACAAAAACGCACGAATGAATGCTTTTGACTTTGTAGGGTTTCCTGTCTTTATGTCGAATATCTAAGGTAAATAAGGAGGGAATCATATGGCACAGTTTGAACTAGAGAAAATCACTTATTTAGGGGATATGAAAGAAGAAATTGAATTTAGTGTAGCTTATGTAAGGATTGATCACTATTTAGACTGGGAAGTCATTATTCGTGGATTTAATAGTAAAGATCAACTTTTTATTGAAATCATGAAGAGAAACGAGCAACCAAAATTTGAATTTTTGACTACTGAAGGAGAAGTTCTACAAGGGACAGCAAAAATAGTAAAATTCACTCCTAGTTTGGTCGATACAGAAGTTGATTTATCTGGTATTGGAAAATTAAATGGTTATGAAACATTAAGCATCCAATAGGATGCTTTTTCTATTCAGATCGTGAACGATAAAAAGCACATAAGCGACATTGGAATCGAGAAGAGATTGCATGTGCGAACGATCGCTTTGTAGAGGGGACGTTTTTGTAGAATTGCGTTTAGTGATTACTCTGTTCTTATCGATATTTCTTTAGTCTATCGTGGGTTGTGACAGGGATTAGTGACATGTAAGACTGATGTTTCAAAGGTAAAGACTACCTTGTCTGTATTTAGTTATTGTTGGTGGATTGTAGCCTATGTTTTGCGTCATATATAAATCCATTTTGATTTTTCGACATATAGCCACGGCTATGGATAACAAAAGGTGACCTGCACTCGTTTTCTCTCTTTGTTTTCACTATGTCTGGGCAGGAAAAAGATCTGACCGCTTCTATGCATGGCTGGATGCTCTCTACCACCTAAAAAGAAGGGGGTTATGTCGGTTTTTTAATTTGTATTTATATAGATGAATGAATTACACGAATAAAAAATAAGAGAAGCAAACAACAACTTCTCTAGAATAGTTATACTTTTATCCAATTTTAGTATAGCGATAAGAATTTTTTATGTATGTTGCATGATAGATTCCTTTCGACGGTGCACTCATTAAGCTACTGTAAATACTTTCTGGTACATTGTAGTAGTCATATGTACCGTTTTTAAATTGAATGCGTAATATCATAGATGGCGAATTATAGCCTACTGCGACTAAATGTTTAGAAATTACCGGATACATAGTCAAATGAGCTCATCTCCTTATTTGTATATTGACGAAGGGAAATCCTCCTATTTTGTCGAAGTATGAGTATTGGAAAGAAGGGATAGATTATGAACGAACAGGAGTTTATTGATATTGTACTTGAAGAGAATGATTCTCTTGCATTTGTTTTAAACCAAATTGTTGAACAAAAAAAAGAGGAAACGGGTTCTTATAACATAGCTGTTCAAAACGTTATTCCTGTAAGGAAAAATCATTTCACAGTTATTCTACATAAGGTTGTGTCAAATTTTTAAATTTAAGAAAAAAGAATTTGCTAAGAGGACAAAATAAAAAGCATCCAAATGGGTGTTTTTTTTGATATATATAATGTACTTACCTTCAAATTATACGAAAAGTAAAGGGAAAGGTGCTGTAGGGAACCGATTGGCGTAGGAATTCTTAAAGCGGAAGGGTATAAAATTTCAGGATAATGTAGTATATTAAATTTTGTTAAAAGACTTCTACTTATCTTTGTTTATATGAGAGGAATTCGAAAAAATTCGTCTGACTTTGATAAACTGAGGATGTATATGCATTCACCTATGTTTATACGACGTGAATGGAACATTTTTATTGTTATTTTGAGATGATGAGGCACACTGGTTTAACGTTGTTTTGCTGATTGACAGGGTTTTTTGGCAAGTTCACATGAAATTAACATGAATGTGATATTTTTATTGAATTATAGGAAAGTTTTTTTACGGTGTGTTTTCATTTTGAAGAGGAAAGAAGGTTAAAAAAACAGTAGGGAAATTATCTATCTATTAACAAATTAAATAAGGTGTGAGTTGTATGATTATTGAGTAGTAAGAGATTGCAAATTTGCTGTGCTGTGTATATTATGAAAATTCAGGTGAATGGGCATAAGTTATCACGATACTGATCAATTTCTTTTCTTGTAATCGTGTTAGCAAGAAGGTACATGAATCGATTTTTTCGGAGAAATGAAAGGCAGGAGAAAGTAACATGTCAGAAAACTATCGTTCTCGAGAAGAGCGAAGACAAGTACAAAAGAAGAAACATCCAAGCACAACTAAAGAAAAAACGATGGGGAAAAAGTCCTTTTTTCGTAAATTTTTAATAGGGTGCTTAATACTTGGAATCGTGACACTCGTAGCTGGAATTACTACTTTTTTCATTATGATAAAGGATGCTCCAAAACTTGATAAAGCGAAGCTTGTTAACCCTTTATCGGCAAAAATCTATGATAAAGATAAAAAATTGATATATGAATATGGTAAAGAAAAACGAACAAATATCACTTACGATCAAGTTCCAAAATTAGTAGAAAATGCATTTTTAGCAACAGAAGATGCACGTTTTTATGATCATAGTGGAATTGACGTTAAGGGGACTTCACGTGCAGTTTTAGTCAGTCTTAAGGGGGAATATGGTTCACAAGGCGGTAGTACAATTACGCAACAGGTTATCAAAAACTACTTTCTTTCGATGGACAAAACACCAAAGCGTAAAGCACAAGAAATATATTTAGCGTATAAACTAGAGCAACAATATTCAAAACACGAAATACTAGAAATGTATTTAAACAAGATTAATCTAGGCAATCGCTCTTACGGTATTGCAACAGCAGCAGAAAACTACTATGGAAAAGAGTTAAAAGACTTAACTTTACCAGAGGCGGCGATGCTTGCGGGACTACCAAAAGGACCTAGTATTTATGATCCAACAAAACAACAAAATGTAGAGCGAGCAAAAGAACGTCGTGATGTTGTGTTGCATTTAATGAATCGACATGGATATATTTCTCAAAAACAAATGGAAGAGGCGCAAAAAGTGCCTGTAACAGAAGGACTCCTTCCGCCTAAAGAGGTAACAGAAATGCCATATCCTGCCTTTTTAGATGCCGTTGTGAAAGAAATTGAAACAGAAATGCCAGATGTGAATATTGGTGCTGATGGATTATCAATTTACACAACATTAGATACAAAGGCACAACAATTTGCAGATAATCTTCTAAACGAGAATATTATTGATTATCCAGACGATCAATTCCAAGGTGCATTTACATTTATGGATACAAAAACGGGAGAAGTTCGTGCAATCGGTAGTGGTCGTGGTGAAAGTAAAGCAACATTTAAAGGGTATAATATGGCTATTGAACTGGAACGTCCAGTAGGTTCAACAATGAAACCAATCTTTGATTATGGTCCAGCAATTGAATATTTAAAATGGTCAACGAATCATCAAGTTGATGACTCTGCATATAAATATTCATCAGGACAACAGGTTCAAAATGCTGATAAAACATACAAAGGTGCTATGACGATGCGCGACGCTCTTAAAATGTCTCGTAACGTGCCAGCTATCAAAACAGCGAAAGAAGTAGGGCTAAGTAAATCGCAAAGCTTCTCAGAAAGTCTTGGTCTTACATTCAAAGAAGATGCAGTAGAATCAAGTGCAATTGGTACTAATGAGTCTTCGCCACTAGATGTTGCAGGCGCTTATGCTGCTTTTGGTAATGATGGTAAATACAATAAACCACACTTTGTAAGAAAAGTAATTTTTTCTGATGGAAAAGAAAAAAGTTTTAAACCAAAACAAAAACGAGTAATGGAAGATTATACAGCTTATATGATTACAGATATGCTGCGATCGGTTGTCAATTCTGGTACAGGTACGAAGGCAAATGTGAGTTCATTAGACGTTGCCGGTAAAACTGGAACAACAAACTATGACGCTAAAGACTTAGCGAAATATGGTATACCTGCATCGGCATCTCCTGATAGTTGGTTTGCTGGTTATACACCGCAATATACAATGGCAGTATGGACAGGATATAATAACAAAGGGGACGGTTATCTTAATTCCAACTCAACCCCTATCGCACAACGTATGTTTAAAGAGATGATGAGTGAGTTTGGAACAAGTACAGCACGTTTTAAACAACCAAGTAGCGTCATTCAAGAAGGTGATGAATTACGTGTTAAAGGTGCAAAACGAGATTCTTCTTCCAGTGTGAAAGTTCCAAGTACGAACTCAACTGAGAAAAAGAAAACTGATGACCAAAACAAACAGCAAGAAGAGCAGCAACAAACGGAAGATAGTAATAAACAACAAGAGCAAAATCAACAGGATAATAATCAAGATAACAATGCAAACAATGAAAATGGTCAAGGAAACACACCAAACACTGGAAACGAAAATGGTCAAGGGAGTACCCCAGGCACTGGAAACGAAAATGGTGAAGGGAGCACCCCAGGCACTGGAAACGGAAATGGTGAAGGGAGCACCCCAGGCACCGGAAACGGAAATGGCGAAGGGAGTACCCCAGGCACTGGAAACGGAAATGGCGGAGGGAGCACCCCAGGCACTGGAAACGGAAATGGTGAAGGGAGCACCCCAGGCACTGGAAACGGAAATGGCGAAGGGAGTACCCCAGGCACTGGAAACGGAAATGGCGGAGGGAGTACCCCAGGCACTGGAAACGGTCAAGGTGAGACAACTTCTAATCAAAATGGTGATCAATAATAGAAATGGTGCCCAGCATTTCTATTATTAAAAATAGTATAGATAAGAACACTTATGATATCGTATTTAATTCGGTATCATAAGTGTTTTTTTACATTATCTCAACACATTCATTATACAAAAACAGTCGCTATTTCATGTTGTAGTAATGAGATTGCAACTTGTCCTCTACTCGGATATGAAAATAAAGTATAAGAGAGAGGGGCTTATGGGATCTCGATGCAAAAAGAAGCATAAGTCTTCTTTTGATAGTTGGAAATGGAGAAGTGTTTGTAGCTGTTGCAATCCAATACATTTTATACCTTGTCCTTCAACGCAATTATCAAAACAGAATCATTGTAGTTGTAATAGTCATAAATGCTGGTAGAATAATTGCTCAAGCTGTTAAAAGGAAAGGTGCAGTAATAAAAATCGATTTTTTAAATCGGCTTTTATTAAATTTAAAGATTTTCTATTCAAGTTGTTATTCAGATTTTAGATATTAAAAGTCCCATAAAAATTTTGAAAATAGATGGATGGGAAATGATAAAAAATTTGAGGAGCAGCATATGGGGGATAGTGGGGATAAGTATGAGAAGGATAGGTGCTTTCAGGCTGAGTTCCCTGATACCAAAAAGAAGGAGTCTGACCAGTTAATGGATATGGTTGCCACATAGCAGGGAGTGCGACCCCTACATCAGAGCTTGCGGTATGGACAGGGGCAATATGGACTGAAGGAGCAGCGGGGGCCACAACAGCAATCCTTGGGAAGAATGGATACATAATAGAATCACTCCTAAATCGATTGATACAGCAGTATATTCTTGTACGTGCTATATATGTGCATACATGTTTTCTATAGGATGATGTGTCGATTATGAAAGTGCTGTAATATGCTTAAAAAACTAAGAGGGTTCTTTTTAGTATTCCTGAAAATGAGATTTACAATGATGTTCTCTCGAACTAAGTCAATAGTCGTAAGACCAAGTCCACCTATAGACGGTGGACTTTTTTTATTAGAAAATACGTCTATTTACGGAAGGAAGTTTTCGAATGAAAAGGTACAATATGATTGTAATCAATATTATATAGCTTGTTTTGCAGCTTAGATGGAGGCTTTTTTATGGAAAAGTTATGGACGAAGTCATTTATTCAAATGACGTTGGCGATGTTATTTTTATTTACTGGATTTTATTTTCTTTTTATCTTTTGCTTATGGAGGCATCACGACATTTTTACCACTTTTTGCAACATCAATTGATGTGAACCCAGGAACATTCTTTCTTGTTTATGCCATCTCACTCACGGTTATTCGACCGGTTGCTGGGAAACTATCAGATCGATATGGAGAAATGTTTATCATTATGCCATCGCTTATCATTACCGTACTAGCGATACTTGTTTTAACAGTATCAAGTGGATTAATGGGTGTGATTGCAGCTGCGATTTTATATGGAGTTGGATTTGGTTCCGCACAACCTGCGTTGCAAGCAGCGATGCTTAGAATCGTTGATCTGGGTAAAAGGGGAATTGCCAATGCATCTTTCTTTACAGCGTTTGATTTAGGAATTGGACTCGGTGCGATTTTACTTGGATTCGTTTCACAATTTTTCGGATACCGTAGTTTATTTACTGTTAGTGCTGTAGCGGGAGTTATTGCTTTCTTGATTTTCATTGTCTTTGTCTTTGTAAAGCAGTTATTAGGGGAACATGAAATGGCAAAATAAATTTTAGCAATCGGAGGCGAAAGTATATGAGAATTACAATTGAATCTGCAGCTGTAAAATGGCTTAAAGAAGAACTTACTCTAAAAAGCGGTGATTCTGTTCGATTTGTTGTTAGATATGGTGGTAACAGTACGATTCAATCAGGTTATTCTGTAGGATTAGCCCTTGAACAGCCAGAAGATGTAGCAGCGTTTATTGAAAAAGATGGTATTTTATTTTTCGTAGATTCTGATGACATTTGGTACTTTCAAGAATACGATTTAGGTGTGGGTTATAATACCACTATCGATGAAATTGAATTTAACTATGTAAAATAATCACTTTATTACTAGCAAAAATATTTTATATAAAAATTGTATTTCAATAATAGTAGAATATGAATTATTTAAGCGAATTGCACATGTATGCAACTCGCTTTTTTCTTATGAATTGAGAAAAATACCGACTATATGGAACCTAAATAAAATAGTTCAATGGATTGTGAAATAAAGAAAAATATCAGTTTTAGCAAATGAAAAATCCCTAAAGGTTATAGTTAGAAAGATGTCTAGAGTGAGATGTGTATAAATCTCATTCCTTTTTTGATAGGAAAATTAAATTGCTATTCTTGAAAAATAGTAAAGTTTGAGTGAGAAAAGTATAGCAAACTTATAAATATAAAATAAATTGAAATCTTCTAAAAACTCTGATACATTGAAATGGAGATATATTTTCATAATCTTGAAAAGGCTTACAGGTGTGCACAAAGATCGATTAGGATTGGAGGAAACAAAATGAAAGCTGAAGAAAAATTTTCCCCGGGATTAGATGGTGTAGTCGCAGCGGAGACGAAGATTTCGTTTCTGGATACGGTAAAAGGTGAAATTGTTATTCAAGGATATGACTTAATTGAGTTATCAAAGACGAAAAGTTATTTAGACATTGTGCACCTTTTATTAGAGGAACGTCTACCAAATGAGGATGAAAAAGTAACACTTGAAAAGAAATTGAAACAGGAGTATGAGGTGCCAGAAGGTGTTTTCGATGTTTTAAAAGCATTGCCAAAACAGACGCACCCAATGGATGGGTTACGTACGGGCGTATCTGCATTAGCTGGATACGATGATGACATTGAGAATCGTTCACTAGAAGTGAACAAAAGCCGTGGTTATAAACTGTTAAGTAAGGTGCCTAACATTGTGGCGAACAGTTATCATATTTTAAATAATGAAGAGCCGGTTCATCCACTGCAAGAGTTATCATATAGTGCAAACTTCTTCTATATGTTGACAGGTAAAAAGCCGTCTGAACTTGAAGAAAAAATCTTTGACCGCTCTCTCGTTTTATATAGCGAACACGAAATGCCAAACTCTACATTTACGGCTCGCGTTATCGCATCCACACAATCTGATTTATATGGTGCTTTAACAGGAGCAGTTGCTTCTTTAAAAGGAAGCCTACACGGCGGTGCCAATGAAGCAGTTATGTACATGCTTTTGGAAGCAGGTAGCGTTGAAAAGTTTGAAGAGTTATTACAAAAGAAACTATATAACAAAGAAAAAATCATGGGATTTGGTCATCGTGTTTATATGAAGAAAATCGATCCAAGAGCACTTATGATGAAAGAAGCTTTAAAGCAACTATGTGAGGTAAAAGGTGATCATACGTTATATGAAATGTGTGAAGCTGGAGAAAAAATTATGGAGAAGGAAAAAGGAATTTATCCGAATCTAGATTACTATGCAGCACCAGTATATTGGATGTTAGGTATTCCAATTCAACTGTACACACCGATCTTTTTCAGCTCAAGAACAGTCGGATTGTGTGCGCATGTTATTGAACAACATGCAAACAATCGCTTGTTCCGCCCGCGTGTAAATTATATCGGCGAGCGACATGCATTTAGCAAATAAAAACAACTGGGGAGTTGTTAAGGCCGCCCGCCAGGTGGGTGTTTGACCGACACCCATCCTTAATAATAACGAAATTTCGACAGAAAGGGAAGGATAGCATGATAAAAACAAACGAAATCAAAAAAAGAGATGCATTATTAGAGGAAATTACGGATTATGTACTAGATAAAGAGGTGACAAGTTCAGAAGCATTTAGCACAGCTCGCTATGTGTTATTAGATACACTTGGATGTGGTATTTTAGCATTACAATATCCAGAATGTACGAAGTTACTTGGACCGATTGTACCAGGAACTGTTGTGCCAAATGGTACACGTGTACCAGGGACTTCATTTGTTCTTGATCCAGTTCGCGGTGCTTTTAATATTGGCTGTATGATCCGTTGGCTTGATTATAACGATACATGGCTTGCAGCAGAATGGGGCCATCCGTCCGATAACTTAGGTGGTATTTTAGCAGTTGCTGATTACGTGAGCCGTGTTCGTATTTCGGAAGGAAAAGAGCCATTAAAGGTGCGCGATGTATTAGAAATGATGATTAAAGCTCATGAAATTCAAGGTGTACTTGCGTTAGAAAATAGTTTGAACCGCGTTGGTCTTGACCATGTGTTATATGTAAAAGTAGCAACAACAGCAGTTGTTACAAAAATGTTAGGTGGTACGCGAGAAGAAATTAATAATGCATTGTCTCATGCATGGATTGATAATTCTAGTTTACGTACATATCGTCATGCTCCAAATACAGGGTCTCGTAAATCATGGGCAGCTGGGGATGCAACGAGCCGCGGTGTTCATCTTGCACTTATGGCACTAAAAGGTGAAATGGGTTATCCGACAGCATTATCTGCGCCAGGTTGGGGATTCCAAGATGTATTATTTAATAAACAAGAGCTGAAGTTAGGAAGATCTTTAGATTCTTATGTAATGGAAAATGTGTTATTTAAAGTATCATACCCAGCAGAATTCCATGCACAAACAGCTGCAGAATGTGCTGTGAAACTGCATCCAGTAATCAAAGATCGTTTAGACGAAATTGACCGTATTACAATTACGACGCATGAATCAGCAGTTCGTATTATTGATAAAGAAGGTCCGCTTAACAATCCGGCTGACCGTGATCATTGCTTACAATATATTACTGCAATTGGTCTATTAAAAGGCGATATCGTTGCGGATGACTATGAAAACGAAGTGGCACTTGATCCTCGAGTAGACGGCTTACGAGATAAGATGGTCGTTGTAGAAAATAAACAGTACAGTCTTGATTATCTTGATCCGAACAAGCGCTCAATCGCCAACGCAGTTCAAGTTCACTTTAAAGATGGTACAGTAACAGAAAATGTAGAGTGTGAGTATCCACTTGGTCATCGTTTCCGTAGAGAAGAAGCGATTCCGAAAGTCGTACAAAAGTTTACAGCGAACATTGCTGTTCATTATTCAAATAAACAACAGGAACAGATTCATGAAGCTTGTTTGAATGAAGAAAAATTAGAAAATATGAATATAAACGAATTTGTTGATCTTTTCTTAATTTAAGTGAGGAGGAATGGGCATGGCTTGGATTGTGAAACAACAGTCAACACAAGAAGAGTTGGCTAATCGCTTTCGAGCTTTAGTAGATGCACCTGAAATTTTACAAATTCCTGGTGCACATGATGCAATGGCTGCCCTTGTTGCGAAAAATGCTGGATTTTCAGCTCTCTATTTATCGGGAGCTGCTTATACAGCGAGCAAGGGTTTACCAGACTTAGGAATTGTGACGTCTACTGAAGTAGCTGAAAGAGCAAGAGATCTTGTACGAGCAACAGATTTACCTGTTCTCGTTGACATTGATACAGGATTTGGCGGGGTGCTAAATGTAGCACGTACTGCGATGGAAATGTTAGAAGCAAATGTAGCAGCCGTTCAAATTGAAGATCAACAATTGCCGAAGAAATGCGGCCATTTAAATGGGAAAAAACTCGTCTCTACTGAAGAGCTGGTACAAAAGATTAAAGCGATTAAAGAAGTTGCACCAACATTGGTTGTTGTTGCGCGTACCGATGCTCGCGGGGTAGAAGGTTTAGATGCAGCGATTGAAAGAGCGGTTGCTTACGTAAACGCTGGTGCAGACGCTGTATTCCCAGAAGCACTTCAATCTGAAGAAGAATTTCGTTTATTTACAAATAAAGTGAATGTTCCACTGCTTGCAAATATGACCGAATTTGGGAAAACACCATATTATAGTGCAGAAGAATTTGCAAATATGGGATTCCAAATGGTCATCTATCCAGTAACATCACTTCGCGTAGCCGCGAAAGCATATGAGCGTGTATTTCAATTAATTAAGGAAACAGGCTCTCAAAAAGAAGGACTTTCCAATATGCAAACGAGAAGTGAATTATATGAAACAATTTCATATCATGATTTCGAGGAATTAGATAACGGAATTGCGAAAACAGTTTTATCTGACGATCAATAGAACAAAGAAGAAAGGCGATGATGATACATCTTTGGCAAATACAGCTGCTTGATGTGGAAATTCATCGTCTTTTTATATCGGTGAAGTGTTTTGCTTAAGGGGTGAAAATATGATTTCTACAGAAGATTACTCCGTAAGAAAGTGGATGAATCAAGATTTTCAGTTTGTGAGAATAAACGATACGATTTCTGACGCAGTCCGGCTTTTTATTACATCCGAAAGAAATGAACTTCCTGTGTTAGAAGGGAAGCGAATGGTTGGAATTGTCAAATTACTAGATTGTGTTCAGTGGCAAGAAAAACATGGGGATGGGGATGCACCAGTCAAGATGATAGTGAATCATTTTTTTGAACGGGGCAGTGTATCTGTTTCTATGCAAGAATTAGAGCGTATTCCATTCTATGTAAGGAACGAACATGATGGGATACTGGAAGGAATAATAGAACAGCATGAGCTTTTTTCCTTTCAAAAATATATAGAACAGCAATTAAACGAGGCACAACATATGATTGAATGGTTAAAGTTATCATTTGACACTGCCTATGAAGGAATTACGATTGTTGACGAACATGGCGTCATTCAAATGTTTAATGAAACGTATAGTCGCTTTGTTGGGGTAACAAAAGAGGAAGCAATTGGTCAGCTCGTTGAAAATGTAATTGATAATACGCGGCTTCCAGTTGTGTTGAAAACAGGTGTTCCAGAGCGAAATCAAGTGCACCGTTTGCAAGGACAAAACTTAGTTGTGCATCGCATGCCAATATGGAAGCAAGGAAGAGTAATTGGTGCTGTTGGGATGCTCATACATGAAGGAATTTCGGATATTTATAAAATATTAGAGCGTTTTGATCAAAATGATAGTGCAATAAAACCATTGTTTGCTAAGCCGAAAAAGAAACAACGCCTTGTTCGATTTGAAGATATTCTTGGAGAAAGTCCGGCCATTTCTGAAACGAAAAAAATTGCTCGGAAAGCAGCACAATCAAAAGCATCTGTTTTGATTACAGGTGAAAGTGGTGTTGGGAAAGAGCAATTTGCACGGGCTATTCATGATACTGGGGTAACAAAGAATGGTCCATTCGTCAGTGTAAACTGTGCGGCAATTCCAGATAATTTATTAGAATCTGAGTTGTTTGGCTATGCTGAAGGAGCCTTTACAGGTGCGAAAAAGAATGGAAAAACAGGGAAATTTGAACTTGCACATAATGGAACGTTATTTTTAGATGAGATTGGCGATATGTCCTTATTAACACAAGTGAAGATTTTGCGTGTTTTACAAGAACGAGAAATTGAAAGAATTGGTGGTACACATCCGATTCATGTTGATTTTCGGTTGATTGCAGCGACGAATAAAGATTTAAAACAGATGGTGAGAGACGGAGAATTTCGAGAGGATTTATACCATCGTCTCCATGTGATTCCAATTGATATTCCACCGCTTCGTTATCGTAAGCAAGATATCCCGCTTATTGTTGAAGAATATATACAAAAACTTTGTCAAATTTACGGTGCCGAAGAGAAAACACTCGATAAGGAAGTATTAAGGCTTATGTTTCATTACAATTGGCCTGGCAATGTGCGTGAATTGATCAATGTGTTAGAAAGACTATATGCTCTATCAGATGATACGCATATACGAGCTAAGGATTTGCCAGAAGAGTTCTTTTACCGAGAAATGGAACAGAAAAAATTAGTACCAATGATTCACTCTTTACCAGAGCGGAAGCAAGCAATGAAAGTGGTTCGCGAAGAAGAAGAGCGTGGATTAATCGAACGTGTTTTACAAGAAGCGAATGGAAATAAATCGAAAGCAGCGGCGTTGTTAGGAATTTCTAGAGCTACTCTTTATAACAAACTGTCACGTTTCAAAATCTAAACAGATTGTTTTGAAAGGTGTAAAACTGTCTAGACAGTTTTACGTTTTATTCTCAATTTGACCTATTTCTATCAAGTTTTTAGTTTGGCACAGATTTTGCATATAAAGAAATGAAGACCGAATAGATAGGAGGATACATATGGGGAAAACAAAATTGCAATGGAATGAATTTTTTTCGCTGAACACGGTTGTAAATACAAATCTTTTTACACCTGAAGATTTTTCAGGTGATGAAGATTTAATTGCAAAAACGACAGAGCAATTTGTAAAGCAGGAGATTGTCCCACAAATCGAAAATATTGAACAGCACAATTATCCGGTTTCTCGTCAATTATTTCAAAAAGCTGGAGAGCTCGGGCTACTAAGCATTGAGGTTCCAGAAGAATATGGTGGATTTGAATTAGGAAAAACCGTTTCCGGACTTGTTGCGGAAAAGATGGGATATGCAGGAGCATTCAGTGTTTCATTTAATATTCATGCTGGCGTAGGGACATTGCCGTATGTTTATTTTGGAACAGAGGAACAAAAGGAAAAGTACTTACCTAAACTTGCATCAGGTGAGTGGATTGGCGCCTATGCTTTAACAGAGCCTAATGCTGGTTCAGACGCTTTAAGTGCAAAAACGAGTGCTGTATTAAATGAAGATGGAACCGCGTGGAAATTAAATGGGGAAAAGCAATGGATTACAAATGCTCACATGGCTGATGTATATGTCGTTTTTGCGAAAACAAATAAAGGAATGACAGCATTTATTGTCGAAAGAACATGTGAGGGCGTTTCGATTGGCTTAGAAGAAAAGAAGATGGGGATTAAAGGATCCTCGACTGCAACTCTTATTTTAGAGGATGTTATGATTCCTGCTGAAAATGTATTAGGTGAAGTGGGGAAAGGTCATCACGTTGCGCTCAACATTCTCAACTTTGCCCGTTTGAAACTCGCTTTCGGAAATATTGGAACAGCAAAGCAAGCAATTGGTTTGTCCGTTCAATACGGAAAAGAGCGAAAACAGTTCCAAACAGAATTGGTTGATTTTACGATGATCCAAGAAAAGATTGCAAATATGATCATCGCTACATATGGTGCAGAAAGTGCTGCTTACCGAACAGCGGGGGTGATTGATGAGGCGATTCATGAAACAGCCAAAGATGATAGCATCATTCAAAAGATGTCCCAATATGCAATGGAATGTGCAATTAATAAAGTGAATGCTTCAGAAATACTTGGGAATATTGTTGATGAAGCTGTACAAATTCATGGTGGTTATGGATATATGCAAGAGTACGAGGTAGAACGATTATATCGCGATGCTAGAATTAGTCGTATTTTTGAAGGAACGAATGAAATTAATCGATTAACAGTTGCAAAAATGTTATTGAAACAAATGCAGCAATTAGAACCTCAGGCCGATGAAATGATCGGTGAAAATGTAGAAAGAAATCATCGCTACATTTTATTATCGAAACAATTATTGAAGCAATCTTTGAAAACGCTATCTCAATCTCCTGATTTAAAAATTGAACAAGAGCAAGAATACTCACGTGTATTAGCTGACATGATGAAAGATGTATACGTAATGGAATCAGCATTTTTACGTACGAAAAAAGCAGTAAGTAAAAATGGTGAGGAAAAAGAACGTACAAAGCAATTCGTAACAGATGTTATTTGTGAAGAGGGATATCGTCAAATAGAAGCAGCGGCAATTAGTCTTTTATCTGCAGCTGAACAAGACGAACAAAATAGAAGCGTTTTATTAGACGAAATTCGCAATCTGTCCGTACCGCTTTATACGAATTTGTTCACGAAAAAGAGAGAAATCGCAAAAGCTATTATAAACCGTGCTAAGTATATTGTTTAAGTAGGAGGAGAAGGGTATGAAAAAGGTTGGTTTTATCGGTTTAGGGAATATGGGTCTTCCGATGTCTAAAAATTTAGTGGATTCTAATTTTAATGTATATGGAGTCGATTTGAATACAGAAGCTGAAGCTTCTTTTGAGCAAGCAGGTGGTATCATCGGTTTGTCGATTGCGAAATTAGCAGAAACATGTGACTTGATTTTTACAAGTTTACCATCTTCACGAGCAGTTGAAGCTGTCTATTTTGGGGAAGACGGACTGATTGAAAATAGTCATCCGAATGTTGTTTTAATTGATACAAGTACAGTAGCGCCGCAGCTCAATAAAAAACTTGCTGAAGCTGCAAATGATAAGAAAATTGACTTTTTAGCAGCTCCAGTAAGCGGCGGGGTTATCGGAGCTGAAAATCGCACACTTACTTTTATGGTTGGTGGTCAAAAAGAAGTGTTTGAAAAAGGGTTACCAGCTATGAAGGTGCTCGGCGCAAATGTTTTTCATGTGAGTGAGCAAATTGACAGTGGAACAACTGTGAAACTGATTAACAACTTGTTAATCGGCTTCTATACAGCAGGGGTCAGTGAAGCGCTTACGTTAGCAAAGAAAAACAATATGGACCTAGACAAAATGTTTGATATATTAAACGTTAGCTATGGCCAAAGCCGAATTTATGAGCGCAATTATAAAAGCTTTATCGCGCCTGAAAACTATGAGCCTGGTTTTACAGTGAATCTTTTAAAGAAAGATTTAGGATTTGCGATTGATTTAGCAAAAGAGAACGAACTTCATCTACCAATCAGTGAAATGCTATTGAATTTGTATGATGAAGCAGGAAAAGCTGGATATGGAGAAAAAGATATGTCTGCATTATATAAGAAGGTAAGTGAACAATTGATATCTAGTCATGAATAATGGGTGATGATAGCATTTTTATAAAATGAAAAAGGAGCGAATACAATGATTACAACAGATATTAAACGAGTGAAAAATCATATTAATGGTGAATGGGTAGAATCTACTGGTACAGAAGTGGAAGCAGTTCCGAATCCTGCGACTGGGAAAATTATCGCTTACGTTCCACTATCTCCAAAAGAAGATGTCGATCGCGCTGTTGAAGCAGCAAAGGCTGCTTATGAAACATGGTCTCAAGTACCAGTTCCAAACCGAGCTAGACAACTCTATAAATATTTACAGCTTTTACAAGAAAACAAAGATGAATTAGCAAAAATTATTACGTTAGAAAATGGAAAGACATTAAAAGATGCAAGCGGAGAAGTACAGCGCGGTATTGAGGCTGTGGAACTTGCAACATCCACACCGAATTTAATGATGGGACAAGCACTTCCAAATATTGCTGGTGGTATTGACGGTTCGATTTGGCGTTATCCAATTGGGGTTGTTGCGGGAATTACACCATTCAATTTCCCAATGATGATTCCACTTTGGATGTTCCCACTTGCGATTGCTTGCGGTAATACATTCGTTTTAAAAACATCTGAAAGAACACCACTTTTAGCAGAGAGACTTGTAGAGTTATTCTATGAAGCTGGTTTCCCAAAAGGTGTATTAAATTTAGTTCAAGGCGGAAAAGACGTTGTAAATAGCATTCTAGAAAACAAAGACATTCAAGCAGTTTCTTTCGTTGGATCTGAGCCAGTTGCGAAATACGTATATGAAACAGGAACGAAACATGGCAAACGCGTACAAGCACTTGCTGGTGCGAAAAACCATGCTGTTGTTATGCCTGACTGCAACCTTGAAAAAACAGTGCAAGGCATAATTGGTTCGGCATTTGCGAGTAGTGGAGAGCGCTGCATGGCATGCTCTGTTGTAGCAGTAGTGGATGAGATTGCTGATGAATTGATTGATGTTCTTGTCTCAGAAACACGCAAGTTAAAAGTAGGCGATGGTTTTCACGAAGACAATTATGTAGGACCATTAATTCGTGATACGCATAAAGAGCGTGTACTCGGCTATATTAATAGCGGCGTAGCGGAAGGGGCTACATTATTAGTAGATGGTCGTAAAATTAAAGAAGATGTTGGAGAAGGGTATTTTGTAGGAGCGACAATCTTTGATGGAGTAAATCAAGATATGAAGATTTGGCAAGATGAGATCTTTGCTCCAGTGTTAAGTATTGTAAGAGTAAAAGATCTTGAAGAGGGAATTAAACTTACAAATCAATCGAAATTTGCAAATGGTGCCGTTATTTATACTTCAAGCGGTAAACATGCTCAAACTTTCCGCGATAACATCGATGCAGGCATGATCGGTGTGAACGTAAATGTTCCTGCACCAATGGCGTTCTTCGCATTTGCTGGAAATAAAGCTTCTTTCTACGGCGATCTTGGAACGAATGGAACAGATGGTGTTCAATTTTATACACGTAAAAAAGTTGTGACAGAGCGCTGGTTTTAATAAAAACAGTCTGTAAACTGTTACACATTCTATTATTATTGGTACACCACTTATTTAAAAGTGGTGTGCTTTTTTTGTTCTCTTTATAGCTTCGTATACTTTTAAATAAAGCACCCTTTTTCTTAAATGAAAAACACCCCATTGCTTTGTATACAAAGCAATGGGGTGTACATATAATCTATAAGATTTTTTCCTATTTGTAATGGTTACGTCAACTATGTTTTTCTAAAGCTAATTTTATTCCAAATCCTATAAGAATAACCCCGGTAATCCCTTGAATATATCGATGTGTAGAAGGTTTTTTCATAAAAATACTAATTTTGTCAATTAATACTATATAAAAAGCAAACCATATTGCGGTCAATATGAGATAAGTTATCCCCATTATAAGAAATTGTATAAGTGTGTTTTGTTCAGGATTCAAAAACTGTGGTAAAAAAGTTAAAAAGAAAACAGCCACTTTCGGATTTAGGAGGTTAGTAAGGAATCCTTGCCGGAAATAAGATGTGCTTTCAAATTTATTTTTTTGGTTCAAATCACTTCCAGTTGTTACATCTTTATTTTTTAAAGACCATAATGCCTTAAAACCTAAATAAACTAAATAAATGGCACCAACATATTTAAAAATAGAAAATAAGAAGGCAGATTTAACAATAATAGCTGAAAGACCAATTACAGCAGCAAAAGTATGGATAAGAAGAGCGGTACATGTGCCTAAGACGGTTTTAAGGCCTCCAACTTTTCCTTGGGCGAGGGTATTTTTCGTAGCCATAGCGGTGTCAGGTCCAGGTAAAATAATAAGACAAATAGACATGATAACAAAAAGAAAATAGTTTCCCACTTTATTCTCCACCTTTCTAGAGTTAGTTGTATTTGATTAAATTAAAGATATTTTAACACAATTTCACTTCGAATATAGGGAATAATGCGAAAATTATTTCGTGTATGAAACATAAATAGGAGCATCTATATATAACCAAGATACTATTATGTAATAAGCTCTAGGAAATAACTCTTTTAGTATTCGAATGATAAGAATCAGTGTTTTATAACATAGGGAGTTAGAATTTTATCCTAACAAAATACGAATAACTATCAAGTCGTTTTAAATCAGAGGGTAAAAACCGAGTAAGAGGTCTATATCATATTCAAAACGTAAATAACTATCACAGTCATCTTAAAGACTGGATTGACCGTTTCAATGGAGTGGCAACTAAATACCTTGACCACTATTTGAGTGGGTTTCAATTCTTAGATGTTATTAAACACCAAAATAACGAAACAGTAAGTAAGATGGTTGTAGATAGCTGCTTATTCACAACTGATGCAACCTATGATAGGCTGAGATTATCAATATTTACCATTTAGGAAAATAGCTTATTGGACAAACGGGGACAGGTTATTTGATTGGGACTGCAGAACATTATAATATTACAATGCTTTTCCCTTGTTTTATTTTTCTAAATCAACTTAATATGAATGGAGTATATCATGATAATTAACAAACAAGAATCTTATGTTAATGGGCTAAATTATACTGTTAGATCTGCAATCGATAAAGATGCAAAAGATTTGTCTGAATTAAGATTACAGATTGATGGAGAGACGGAAAATTTGGACAGAGAAAAAGGGGAGGCGTTCATAGATATACCAGGATTTGAAGAGATTATAAAAACGGACACTGTGAATCCAAGAAACTTATTTTTAGTTGCTGTAGTTCATGATCGGATCGTCGGGTTTTCAAGATGCGAAGGAATTTATTTAAATAGATTCTCTCATAAAGTAGAATTTGGAGTATGCGTATTAAAAGATTTTTGGGGATATGGTATTGGGAAAAATCTTTTAAAAGAATCTATTTCTTGGGCTGACTCCAATGGCATTAAAAAAATTACTTTGAATGTTTTAGAAACAAACGATAAAGCTATTAAACTGTATAAAAGGCTTGGATTTGAAATCGAAGGTATATTAAAAAACGACAAAATTCTTGCCGACGATAAATATTATAACACCATTATTATGGGAAGATTTAATGAATAATATTTTATAAAACTGTATGTTCATAAATTCACATGTAAGTAAGATAATTTAAATATATGAAACTTCTATACTATATCCTAAATTCAACATAGATGTTTAACATATATAAATCCATTTTGATTTTTCGACATATAAGCCGCGGCTATGGATAACAAAAGGTGACCTGCACTCGTTTTCTCTCTTTGTTTTCACTATGTCTGGGCAGGAAAAGGATCTGACCGCTTCTATGCATGAACGGATGCTCTCTCCCACCTAAAAAGAAGGGTTTTATGTCGGTTTTTTAATTTGTATTTATATAGCCTAAAAAATAAAAGGGTTGGCAGAATACTAGAGGTTAGCAACAAAAGGTTAAAATACTAGTAAAGAGGGACTTTCGTATTTGGAAGTCCCTCTTTGTTAATACGATTCTTTACATTATGCATTAAGAAGATTAAAGAAACGATTTACAACTTCATCTGAAACATCAGCTAATTGTTTATATTTATATTGAGGATTTTGATCTTTATCAACTACGACGGAACGTACGCCTTCAAAGAAATCTTCATGTCTCATGAAATTTTTGGCAAGGACGAGATCTGTCGCAAAGCATTGTTCCAATGATTTTTCTTCTCCGTCCATGAGTTGTTTTAATGTTACTTTTAAAGAAAATGGTGATTTTGATAAGAGTGTTTCTTTTGTTTTCAGTGAGAAAGGACTACTATCTTTTTCTAAAGAATTGATGATTTCTTCTAATGTATGAAGAGAAAAATGTGTATCAATTTCTTCTTGCACAGAAGCGAGTTCACTTTCTGTAGAAGGAGATGTTGCAAATGTATCAAGTAGCTCTTTTAAAGACGTATGTACGTTTTGCTGATGCCAATTTACTTTTTCAATTTCAGCAAGAAAAGTAGGTAACGTTTCAGATGACATATAACGATCTGCAGCATTTATATACAATACATCAGAGGCTTTCAGGACAGATGCTGTTAAAGCTACATAACGACCTGTATGCCCGGGAGCTTTATTTAAGAAATAAGCTGCTCCGACATCTGGGAAAAATCCAATGTTCATCTCAGGCATCGCCCATTTGGTCCGTTCTGTTACAATTCTATGACTTGCTCCGTTTGTGAGGCCAACTCCTCCGCCCATTACAATCCCATCTAAACATGCGATAATTGGTTTTGAGAATTTGTAAATAAAAGTATCTATTTCGTATTCTTCTTCAAAAAATTGCTCTGCTTTTTGTAATGCAGTTTCATTTGAACGTGCCTCATATAATGTTTTAATATCACCACCAGCACAAAATCCTTTTGTACCAGCACCCTTCATAATTACGATTGCAATACGATCATCGTTTTCCCATTCTTTTAGTTTTTGACCAATAGGTTGTAGCATATCATAAGATAATGAGTTAAGCGCCTTCGGACGGTTTAATGTAATTGAAGCGATGCCATTTTCGCTCACGGAAAATAAAACATGATCAGTCATTTTGAATCCTCCTCTTATATATATCGTTCAGTTCTTATTTCTCGATAATAGTTGAAATGTCCTTTATCATATTCATTTAATACTCATGCAAGTATTATGCCAGGTTAAGAGGTGCTTATTTACAAGGAATACTCGTAAAAAGGTGTCTAACTGTCTAAACATATTGACATGTAGAAACGATACATGAGGGGGTGTTTTCAATACCTTCGCATTTTTTGGCGAGTTATTTTTGCAGGATTTCAATAATGGAAAAGGAATATTAAAACATCAGTTACTCGAAAAAATTGATTTCTATTGCTTAAACTTGAAAAATCAGGAAATGATATTTTAATGATTAGTAAGAGTCGATTGGGACCTTGATAAGTGGTTTTTATTTTACCAAATTGTCTAACTTTCACCAGTGTGAGAGTTTGTATATAATAAGAAATAGAGAAAGGGGAGATCGGAATGCCAGGGCCTTTACTATTATCGGTTATTATTTTGTCTTCTCTCATGATAGGAATAACGCAGTATTTTCATGAAAAAGATACGACAGAAGAGATCAAAGATAAAGTACGTCTCGTGTTTCCGGTTTTTATATTATCTATTTCACTTTGTTTTGTGTTAAATAAAGACGGATATGCTGCAGTAGTATTCTCCTTTTTTATAGCGATTGTGTTAGTGACGGTCTTGTATCTTGTTATGAAAGATTATTTACAAAAATGAAAGTGTCTGAAGGGCATTTTTATTTTTGTAAGGGATTAATAATTTCACATACCGTATTGTAATAAAAAATAAATCAAACATTTTAAAAAATATAGCGAATCTAAAAGTAGATTCTTCATCATGTATTCACTTGTCAATCTAGAAGAGCCGCTATACTATTAAAGTATAGAGAATAAAAAAGGAGTTGTAGTCATATGAAATTTGAAATGCATACAAAGATTATTTCAAATGAAAAAGAAACGAGATTACATATAGAAGAAAATGTTTTTCAATTAATACTAGATGGCTATCATTTATTTGCAATTCATGAAATATTGCCTTTATATAAAACCGAACAAGAAAAAACAGGAAGTGCGATGGTACATAAAATAGCGTGGGAAAATGAAAAAACTACATTACACTATCAACTTGTATCGTTACACTCGGTAAATTAAAGGAGAGAAAGGAAGGAAAAGATGAAGTTTTTTCATACAGCGGATTGGCATTTAGGAAAACTCGTTCACGGCGTATATATGACTGAAGATCAACGGATTGTTTTAGATCAGTTTGTACAAGCAGTGCAAGAAGAAAAGCCAGATGCCGTAATTATTGCAGGAGATTTATATGATCGTGCAATTCCCCCAACAGAAGCAGTAGATTTATTAAATGATGTATTGAAAAAAATAGTAATTGATTTACAAACACCAGTGCTTGCGGTGGCAGGAAATCATGATAGCCCAGATCGCATTCATTTTGGCAGTAGTTTAATGAAGAAACAAGGTTTGCATATTATAGGACAATTTCAATTTCCATACGAACCAGTTGTGTTACATGATGAGTATGGGGCAGTACATTTTCACTTAATTCCATATGCAGATCCTAGTATTGTAAGACATGTTATCCAAAATGAAGACATTCGTTCGCATGATGATGCGATGCGTATCTTTATGAATGAACTATCGGAAACGATGGATCAAGAAGTACGACACGTTTTTGTGGGACATGCATTTATCACATCTTCAGGAGAAGCTGAAGAGAATACAAGTGACGCGGAACGTCCACTTTCAATTGGTGGTGCGGAATATGTAAACAGCCATTATTTTGATAAGTTTCATTACACAGCGCTTGGGCATTTACATCAAGCTCATTTTGTGCGAAATGAAACAATTCGCTATTCTGGATCACCACTTGCTTACTCGATTTCTGAAGAGCATCATAAAAAAGGGTATTATGTGGTTGAATTGGATGAAGAAGGACAAACAACAGTTGAAAAACGATTGTTTACACCACGTCGTAACATGCGAACAGTAGAAGCCAAAATAGATGAGTTACTGCAGTATCCAACAAGTGAGGATTATGTATTCGTAAAGCTGTTAGATGAAAATCCAGTACTACAGCCAATGGAAAAAATTCGTTCTGTTTACCCAAATGCTATGCATGTGGAGCGTTCTATCCAAAGACGTGAATTTACAGATGCAAATGAATCGGTTGTTTCTAGACATAAAACCGATGATCTTTCTCTTTTGAAAGCTTTTTATAAAGAAATGAAGGGTTCGGACTTATCAGAAGAAAAAGAACGTCTTTTCTTAGAAGTATTACAAACGGTGCATGAACGGGAAGGTGAACGAGGATGAGACCGCTTCAGCTTACAATGACCGCATTTGGTCCTTACAAGCAACATGAAATCATAAATTTCAATGATCTTGGCGACCATCGTATTTTTGCTATTTCAGGAAATACAGGTGCAGGGAAAACGACGATATTTGATGCGATTTGTTATGCGCTATATGGAGAAGCAAGTGGAGAAGAACGAAGTGACACGAGTATGCTCCGCAGCCAATTTGCTGACGATAATGTATATACAAGCGTAGAACTACAATTTCAACTAAAGGGAAAAATATATGAAATAAAAAGGCAGCTCGGTCATAAAAAACAAGGAAATAAAACAGTTACAGGACATGCTGTTGAATTCTATGAAATTGTAGATGATCAGCAGATCCCTTGTGTCGATCGCTTTCATGTAACGGATGTGAATAAGAAAGCGGAAGATTTAATTGGGCTCAGCAAGCATCAATTCAGTCAAATTGTTATGCTTCCACAAGGGGAATTTCGAAAATTACTAACATCTGAAACAGAAAATAAAGAAGAGATTTTACGACGCATCTTTAAAACAGATCGTTATAAGTTAATGCGTGAATTGTTAGATCAAAAGCGTAAACAGTGGAAAGATGTGCTACAAGAAAAGCAAAAAGAGAGAGAATTGTATTTCCGTAATGTCTTTAAGTTGCCAGTTCGTGATGGTTCATTACTAGAAAGATTAGCCCTGCAAGAGCATGTGAATACACATCAAGTTGTAGAAGCGCTAGAGCAAGAAACATCGAGCTATGAGGCTGAAGTAAAACAATTAGAAACGCAGCAAGGCGTGCAAACAAAACAATTAAAAGAAGCAGACACTCGCTTTTATGAAGCGAAGTCTATTAATGATAAGCTGCAAGACTTACAGCGAAAAGAGCAACAACAAGCAGCTTTGCAAGCAGAAAGGCCGTTAATAGAGAAACAAGAGCAACAATTTAAACGTGCGGAACAAGCAAGCCGATTATTGCCATTTGAACAATGGTACGAAGAAGCATTGCAAAGTGAACAAAAGGCTGAACAATTTTTGAACCAACTATCCTCTAAGAAAGAACAAACAGTGCGTGCATTTGGGCTGGCCAAGGAACAATATGAAGAATTAAAAGGAAAGGAATCCGTGCGTGAGGAAGCGAAGCGAAACGTACAGAAATTAGAAGAATTGCAACCGATTATTGCTTCATTAGCAGAGAAGAAGACAAAATTGCAAGAGGCAGAGCAACAGAGTGCGAAGCTGAAAGTAGAAGTTACCAAGCTAGAACAACAACAAGGAGTGAATCAAGTTCAAAAGCGAGAGGTAGCTGGAGAATTAAAACAGTTGGAAGAGGATCTCACGCAGTATGTAATAAAATTAGAAGAATTAAGTGGTATGCGAGATGATGCAAAAGTATTAAAACAAGCATATGATGTTGGGCAAGAAGTACAAAAATATGAACAGGGAAAAGAAGCTGCGCTTGAAAAGATGAGAGTAGCTCTTCAAGCTTATGATGAAGTAGAGCAGCGCTGGTTAAATGAACAAGCAGGAGTGTTGGCCCTTCATTTACACGATGGAGAATCTTGTCCGGTATGTGGTAGTATGTCTCATCCGAACAAGGCAACTGAACGAGGAACTTCTATTGATGAAAAGCAACTTAATGCACTTCGTGAAAGCAAAATAGCTGCAGAAAAAGTTCACTTCCAAATAGAAGAAAAGTGGAATTTCTATCGCTCGCAATATGAACAAGCTATAGCAGAAGTAATGAATCGTGGATATCGTGCAGAAGGATTGGCTGAGGCATATCAAACATTAGTACAAAGTGGAAAGCAACTAGCTGCTGAAGTCAATGAATTAAAAGAAAGTGAAGAAAAACGTAAAAGACTAGCACCACAGATGAAGCAGTTGGAAGAGCAAGTAGACAGATTAGAAAAACAAAAACGTGAAGTCGAAATGACGCAACACCGCACTGAAATGGAATGTATGCAGTTACGTACGTCATATGAACATGATCAGCAAAAAATTCCAGACAACTTACAAACGTTAGAAACGTGGAAACAACAATTTGAAACAGCTGTTTCTACACTTCGTCACATGGAGGAGGCATGGAAGAAAGTACAAGAAGCGTATCAGCACTGGCAAAATGAAAATGTTCGTATGCAAGCAGAGTACGACGGTGCAGTGAAACAAGTTACAGGGGCAAAAGAGAAGAAAGAAGAAGCTTTCGTACGCTTTATGACAGAGCTGGAACAAAGTGGTTTTGCAGATCAACAAACATATAAAGAAGCAAAATTATCTGAAGCAGAAAAAACAAATCTACAGCATAAAATTCAAAACTATTATTCGTCCCTTGAAGTGTTAACAAAACAAATCGAAGAGTTAGCAAATCATTTGAACGGGAAAGAATGGGCCGATATTACGGCGTTAGAAGAGCAGTTAAAAGAATTAGAAATTCAGCTTGATATTATAAAAGAAAAACGTCAGCGTGCGAACAATGCTGCCGAGTATATTTCGGATTTACATGAAAATATTAGACGGATTGATGAACAAATCCATGAAGAAGAAACTGCCTTCCAAGAGCTTGTTGATTTATATGAAGTCATGAAAGGTGATAATGAAAGTCGCATCTCCTTTGAGCGCTATATTTTAATTGAATATCTAGAACAAATCGTTCAAATTGCAAATGAACGCCTTCGTAAATTATCAAACGGACAATTTTACTTGAAACGAAGTGAACGAGTGGAAAAACGCAATCGTCAAAGTGGATTAGGTTTAGATGTGTATGATGCGTATACTGGTCAAACACGTGATGTAAAAACATTATCTGGCGGCGAAAAATTCAATGCGTCACTTTGTTTAGCGCTCGGTATGGCTGATGTGATTCAGTCCTATGAAGGCGGTATTTCCATTGAAACGATGTTTATTGATGAAGGCTTTGGCTCACTAGATGAAGAGTCATTAACAAAAGCAGTTGATGCTTTAATTGATTTACAAAAATCAGGTCGCTTCATCGGTGTAATTTCACACGTACAGGAATTAAAAATTGCGATGCCAGCAGTGTTAGAAGTAACGAAGCAAAAAGATGGTTGTAGTCAAACTCAGTTTGTGGTGAAATAACCTATCGAAAAGGTCCAAGTCATCTTAGAAGGCTGCTGAAAAGTACCTGCTTTGAGTAAGTAATGGAAGTTTTATCATATATAGAAAACGAAAAGAAGATAACCATCTATATACAGTAGGTGGTTATCTTCTTTTTTCTTTAAATGGACTTTTTCAGTGCTCTCTCACCTTAGTGATCACTTTTTTCGAATACCTCATCGAGCTTTTCGAATATAGTACGTTGCATATCTGGTAGTACATGGCTATACGTATTAAGGGTAGTACCTATATCGGAGTGACCTAACCTTTCTAACATTAGTTTTACATGTATGTTTTTGGCTATGTTAAACGATAGTGTTGATATTTTATCAAAATGAAAAA
Source organism: Bacillus sp. DX3.1 (assembly GCF_030292155.1). Classification (NCBI taxonomy): domain Bacteria; kingdom Bacillati; phylum Bacillota; class Bacilli; order Caryophanales; family Bacillaceae; genus Bacillus; species Bacillus sp. DX3.1. The sequence continues at coordinate 2,343,307 of NZ_CP128153.1, forward strand.
GGACCTCAAATGGGTCCTTTTTCATTTATTAAAACTTTCTCAACTTTCAATAAAATAATTTATATCTAATTATGTTAAAATGTGAATAGTATAAATTTTCAGAAAAGTGGGAAGTAATGTAAATATTTAAATAAAGGGGAATGAACAAATCACGCAAATGTTAAATAATTGGTATGTTGAAATCCGTAAAAGACATTTAGAAAAAGCGCAGCAACTAAAAAGTGAAATTGACAAAAAAATTTATAGTGTAGATGATGATCAAAACGTGCTTGTATACTATGCCTTATTAGATTTTCGCCATCAATACATGATGGACAGTTTAAGTATAAGCAAAGATAGCTTCAATAAAATAGAGTCATTTAATATGCCAACTGATGATCTCTTATTATACTATTATCACTTTTTCAAAGCGATGCACTCAACTATAATTGGAGATTACAATTCTGCTAAAGAACATTATGAAGAAGCAGAGAAAAAGCTAAAACAAATTCCAGACCAATTAGAACACGCCGAATTTTATTTTAAACTCTCTACATTTAATTGTCATAATCAACAATATGTTTTAGCTTTAAAACAAGTATCTAAAGCTAAAGAAATTTTTTCTAAATACAACGGTTATGAATTAAATATAGGATATTGTAATAACATTTATGGATTAGCATGTATACATTTAAAAGATTATGAAATAGCAGAAGAATACCTTATTTCTGCAATGAACATATTCCAAAAACACCAAGAGGAACAAGCTATATTATACGTTCGGCATAACTTAGGATTTATGTATGCGAATCAAAATTTATCAGAATTAGCAATCCGTTATTTATCCGAAGTATCTCAAAAAATACCAAACAACTACAAAGCAATTTTAATCGAAGCATGCGAACATGAAAAAATAGGTGAAAAAGATATTGCATTCAAGCTTTTTGAAAAAGGTCTAAAAATTAGTATAGAATTAAAAATTGAAGAATATCAGCACCATTTTAAAATTTTAAAAGCAATAAATGAAGAGGTTCCTGGACAACAATTAGAAACTTTAATAGTAGCAGGTAACGAATATTTCGAACGAGAAAATTTATATGAATACATTAACGAATATAATGAAAAATTGGCAATAAAGTTCTATCGTGAAGATAATGATTCAAAAGCAAGTAAATATTTTTACCTAAGTTCAAAAGCAAGAAAAAAAAGCCATGATAGGGAGGTACTAAAATGAAAAAAATAATTTTTGGCTTAATGGGAATCATAGCAGCTGTCACTTTAATAGTTGGTAATGATAATACTCTAAAAGAAACGCAAACATCCGCTGAAAAGATTGTACAATATTCACATGGTCATACTGGTGGTTAATAAATAAAGAGTATTCGGGAAGTTAATAAAGGTTGATTAAATCACGCTTAGTTACATAGATAAATATCATTTGTTTACCTCACTATTAAAACCTTGCTGTTTAAAGCAAGGTTTCTTTGTTGGGAAAAATTAAATTTTATGCAAAAAAAAATGAATAAAACGTCAAAAGGACCTATTATCCGTAGCAGGTCCTTTGTGACATTGACAATAGAAGGTTAACAGGAGATTACCTATATATTAACAAAATTGATAGCTTGCCCCCATACGTTCGTGTTGAGAAATAAAAGATTCACTGAAAAGTGGAACGAGTGATGAGGTATATTGAAGGGTTCTGGTGCAAAAACTTCAGGACAATTGCAACGAATCTATTTTTGTTAAGTTAATTGTAGATTATGTGATTAAAAATGGCATGATAGACAAGCAAGTCTTGCAAGAAGAACCTTTTAAAACAGTGGGTAGTATTGTTGAGTTGTTCCAAGACGATATGGATTATGCAAGAGGAGTTATAGGAATTATTGACCAGATTAATAGTAATGCTGAAGTGTTTATAGGGTCAGTTCAGTTATGCGGCTGTTTTTTCTGTTGTACTTTAAAATGCTATCATAACAATTCTAGAAAAAGGTAATTAAAGAGGTTGAGGAAAGAAGAACTGTGGGCTAACAATAATAATTTTTTTATGGAAAATTATTTAAAAACCAATATAATTAAACAAAGATTGTTCGTATATGAAATTCGATTGAAGATTGAAAACAAAAAGAGGAGGGCTATAGAATTGAGTCAAAATAATATAGACTTTGGCTATTTTATTGGCCAAATCGTCACCCACATAGATACAGATACAAACGTTTTTTTAAGGCTTATTTTTGAAGAGGGTCGATTATCGGCTGAATGCCCTTGGAGATTACGTAAGAAAAAAGAAATTCTTGTAGGTGAAACGGATTGTATATCTGCACCAGAAAAATATTCACGTTTACATTTAAACCGATTACTAAAAAATAAAAAGATATTAAGCATCTCATATTATGAAGAACTAGTTTTGCTTACGATTGAATTTGAAGGTGATTTGTTCTTTGATTTGTTCCATAATAGTAGTTATTTTGAAGGCTGGACACTACAAGGTAACAATGGATTGGAGGTATTTACTCTACCTGGCGGGGAAGTATGTTATTGAACGAACGGGTACTTTAGTTGAAGAAGAACTACATATCGATGTAAACTTAGAGAATGTAGCAGACCAAATTGGTCAATATATACTGTAAGGGGGGAACGCAAGTGGCAGAAATCAAATTTGATATAAAAGAAACCTTAGGCGCTTTATCACAGTCCCCTAAAGGTTGGAATAAAGAACTTAACTTAATTAGTTGGAATGGTAAAGAGCCAAAATATGATCTGCGTGATTGGGCACCTGAGCATGACAAGATGGGAAAAGGTGTAACATTGACAGCTGAAGATTTAAAAGCGTTAAGGGATATCTTAAACCGTATGGAACTATAAAAGTATATTGGGCACTTAAGGCACAGTTATAGTCTGTGCCTTTTTTAGTGCATATTTAGATACATAGGGGTTTATGTTCTCGAAGTTGTGTAAAGTTAAACCATTTGTGAAAAAGTGTCATTGAGACATCTCTTAGGGGATGATGATTCGTAATAAAAATTATCAATTGAATTGTTGGATGGTGTTTTAGTAAGTACCTTACAAAAAATTCTAATGTATCAGGAAACAACTTCTGTTTTAGATGTAACATACACTCAATATGCATGTTTGTTAAACAAATTTTATTCTAAAGCAACAGTAAAAACTAAATACGTTGTGAAGTAAAAAAACAATTTTGAATAGTTATTTCAAAATTGTTTTTTTATATTATATATGATGTGGATTTCAGCGTACTTCCCTTTACTACTTGATGTATGTATATGTAAGAATGGGTCTATAAACATCATCCGACCTTTATTGCTCCATCTTCTTTTTTCTGATATTTTGGCTTATAAATATATTGAGATACGATAAGTAAAACAACAATAAAAAATACTGGGAATATACTCGATACATACATACCATTATACATCAGAGTTGTAATGAAACTACTTAGGATAAATAGTGCTGTATACACATGAGAAACTTGTTGTTTTAATCGAATTTTGAATACTTCCATCAATGTTTCGCATGTTACAAATAGGATAAGAATACTTAAAAATATCACATTTGTATCATAAATGATTAAACAACAGATTAGGCCGAAAAAAGCTAGATATTCAATGAGTAATGGAATATTACGTGGCATAAGATATTACCGCACTAAGTAAGGCAGTGGATCAACTGCATTTGTTTTTTCAAAATTCCATTCTCCATTATGTAATTCAAAATGAAGATGTTGCCCAGTTGAGTGTCCTGTATTTCCCATTTGACCTAAAACCTGTCCAGTTTGAACGCGATCTCCGGCTTGTACGGAACGATTTTTCATGTGTGCATACACAGTTGTATATAATTTCCCTTTTATAGAATGGGTGACAAATACGACGTTCCCATAGCTGCTAGAATAGTAGGATTTAATAACTTTTCCTGCAGCTGCAGCATGAATAGAAATATCCCCAGTTGCTGTAAAATCGACACCATAATGCATTTGGCCCCATCTGACTTCAAAGGGCGAGCTAACTCGTCCTTGTGTTGGAAATGTAAAAACGGCAGGTATAGAAGGTGGAGTAGACGTTTCTTGTGGTTTGTTTTGTAATACATAATGCTGTGCTACATATCCATACCCCGAGCCAAAACGAATTTTATACCATGTACCTACTGTACCTACAACTTGTATTTGCGTTCCGTTTTGTAATGAACCAATAACAGCAGTATTTGTTCCCGCCCCACTTCGTACTCTTAATGTAGGGGTCGCAACATAATAAGAAGCATTACCTTGTACGGTGATTCCTTTGACTAATGGTTGAGAGCCATTCGATACAAAGTCTTTTTTTACATATCCCACTTTTCCGTTGTGAGAAATAAGATACCAGTCATTATGTGTTTCTTGAACAGAGATAAATGTTCCATTTGGTAATACGTCAAGGATTGAGGAGTGTATACTTGGTTCTGAACGAACATTTAAAGCACTTGCATTTACGATATGTTGGTTATGGAGCTGATTTAATTTTGTTAAAGATAGATCTGACTTATGTATGTAACCAATTTTATTTTGGGCGTTTACTTTATACCAGTTACTTGTTGTTTCAAGAATGATAACAGGTGTGTTGTATGAAATACTTCCAATGGAATCACTATTCGTTGTCGTACTTTGGTACAGCTGTACAGTATCAAGCTTTACGTATCCAATTTTTGTGTTGGTTTTTTGCTCCGCGGCAGCTGTTTGCAAGCCTTCTTCAGCTATGGATGGGAGAAGGGTAGCGACTGCGACAGTTGCTGCTGTCAATGCTGTAGCTTTCATATTCATCGTATAATAAGCCTCCTTGTAGTTTTTGTTGCAAAATTTAGAATTATATTAAAATGATAACAGATTTATCAATATTATGGAAATAAATGAGAGGTAATCTTATTTTTCTCAACATATAAGTTGTTTGTACAAAGGATAAGTAATATTGATAAATAGGAGATAACAGTCAACTATATTTCTCTGAAAGAAGCTGCTTTTTTCATTCGGGGATAGGCAATAACACTTACGGTAGGAGTGTAATAAATTTGGGATAAGTGTTTTTTAAAAGTAAGACTTGCGCTATTAGCAGATAAAATGAATGGAAATTTTAAAATATTATATATATTATTGGTCCAGATATAGAATATCCATATTGCAATGTAGTACTATAATATGGATGGAATATCCATATTTTTCGGTGTATAGCAGTATTTTGCTACAAGGGATGGTAAATTGAGTCTTTGATATTTTTATGAGAATTGATTATGAGTTCAAATAGGAATTAAGTAAAGTAAAGCATTTAATATATGAGTTGATTTGTAAGGAGGTTCGTACGAATAAAATGGTGGATGCTAAGGAATTAGTTAAAGAATTAGTAAAAGGTGATCCTGTTAACCAATCCTTTGATATAGTGAAATCAGAAGTGAAACAGACAAAGAAGGGAACGGATTACCTTTTTATTACGCTTAAATATGGAAATTTTACAATCATAGCAAATCGCTGGAACTGTACAGAAGAGGACAAGAATATTTTTGCGAACGGGGTGACTATCTGGATAAAGGGGAGCGTTACGGAATTTAAGGGAAATCCACAAATTGAAATTGATGAAATAAAACTACATCAATTACTATCAAAAGATACGAAACAAGAAGATAAAGAATCTATTCTTCCTGTTTCTAAGAAATTTGCTGAGCCAATGAATAATCAAAATAAGTCACATGAAATGGTAACGTATTTTAGGAATTCCCTTGCAGATGCAGAACGAATTAGTCCGGATGCAAGTAGAATTCATATATCGATTCTTGATGAATATGAGAATATAAAAAAAGGCTATTTAGCTGAAGAAAAATCCAAAGAGATTTTCAAAAAAGCAGAACAAGTCGCATCTAAAGGGAAGAAAGTCATGGATCCTGTTGAGGTTGTAGTGAATCCTTTTGTAGGCTACAGAAAATCCTTTTATGGACAGGATATTAATAGTGAGGGGGCCCCAGAGGAGTTAGTACCTTTTTGGTTACCTGCACTCTTATATAAGAATGGAAAACTTTCCCCTCATCCAATGAATAGGCCGTGGGTAGCAAGAGAGTGGCTCAGAGCATCTTCAACAGATTCGGTCAGGTTGGATTATCAAACAATTGGAGAAATCGATAGCGTAGATGTATTTCTTTCCTCTCATAAAGCGGATTTCAAAACATGGAGCGAAGTATGGGACTATGTAGATAAACTATCTATTGCAGTAACAGGAGAGAAGATGGCCCATTTAAAACATCCAACATATGTAAGAGGTGGAACTGGACAGAATTGTTATGTTCGACTTGTTGAGATTGGTCAAGGTATGACACGTAATATTATGGGGGTTTACAATGACTTGATTGGACATAAAAAAGATTTACCTCCCTTGCTAGAACGTTATGTATCTGTGGAAGATGAAAAGGAAATTGATATATTAAGTGGTCAGGAATATATAAATAGGACAGAGCAGCATGTAGGACAGATGAGTGATAAATTTCCAGTTTCAGGATCTCAAAGGCAGGCGATACACCATTTTTCAACTATGCAAGACAGTGAGATATTGGCTGTCAATGGCCCTCCAGGTACAGGGAAAACAACGATGCTTCAAAGTATCGTTGCTACTATGTGGACAAGAGCTGCAGTTGAGAAAAAACAGCCACCAGTCATTTTTGTAGCATCAACGAATAATAATGCTGTGACAAATGTTATAGAAAGTTTCGGTAAAGTAGAAGAGATAGATTCGCCTACCTTGGCTGGTAGGTGGCTTCCTCAAATTAATAGCTACGGTTTATATTTGGTGAGAGAAAAAAAAGAAGGTGCAGAAGCTTTTCAATGTTATCATCCAATTAATAAGACGAATCTTTCTAATGGACTGCCACATCTCATGGAAGATAGCACATATGTATTAGAGGCTGAAAAGTATTTTTTGGAGAAATATAATCAATATACAGGAGCTGCAATTACAGATGTAAATGAGGCGGTTACTGACTTACATGACAAGCTCATTCAAACGGTACAGCGTATTGAAGGCCAAACAAAGGTATATGTGTCTATCTCTGATAATAGTGAATTTATGGCGAAGATGGATACGAATGAGCGTTATCAGGCATTTAAATTAGCCACGCATTATTTTGAGGGACAATGGATTCTTGAGATGAAGCAAGAATTAAATAGGGACGATGCATATTTAGCGCTTACGCTGGAAAGTCAACAAAATAAATGGCATCGCTTTGCTAAGATAACGCCTTGTTTTGTTTCAACGATGCATATGACACCTTCCTTTTTTCGGTATGGCTTAACTTCTATTGAGTATCTATATGATTTTATTGACTTGTTGATAGTAGATGAGGCTGGACAGGTAAATCCAGAAGTAGCTGGAGCGACATTTGCGCTCGCAAAAAAAGCACTCGTAGTAGGGGATACTGTTCAAATTCCACCTATCTGGAATATACCATTAACGATTGACTTCCAAAATTTAATGAAGTTAGGAATTGTATGCAATGAAAAGGAAGCTCTTAAGCTTATACAAGATACGTATTTAGGTGCTTCAAGTGGATCAGTAATGAAAATTGCTCAAAGGGCATCAAAATATAGAATTGAGAAATCATTAGCACGGGGCATGTTCTTAAAAGAGCATCGACGTTGTGTAAAAGATATTATTAGTTATTGTAATAGACTTGCATACAATGGATTCTTAGAGCCGTTTACGAAAGAGTTCGAAACTAATACTTTCATCCTTCCGCACATGGGATACGCACATATTGAGGGAAGTCACGACAATACAAATGGAAACTCAAATATTATTGAGGCTGAGGCAATTATTACCTGGATTAATCAAAATAGAAAATTTTTAGAAGAATACTATTCAAACTATCATGAAAGAAAAGTATCTATTGATGAAATTATAGGGATTATAACACCATTTACTAAGCAAACAAGTGTATTTAAAAAAATTTTAAGTAAACAAGATTTAGGTAAGCTCACAGTAGGTACTGTTCATGCATTACAAGGGGGCGAAAGAAATATCTGTATTTTTTCACCTGTGTATGATGTGAATCATGAAGGCAGTTACTTTTTTGATAATGGAGTCAACATGCTAAATGTAGCTGTATCAAGAGCAAAACATAGCTTTTTAGTATTTGGTGATACCCGTATTTTCAGTCAAACGGATCATATAATTAGTTCTAAAAAAACACCTTCAGGTCTGTTAGGTGAATATATATTGAATGATTCCAATGAAATTAATCTTACGAAATCACTAGACAGTTCTAACGTATCTAACCCATATATATTAGGGGTAAAGTAAAGAGAATAAGCGCGTGAAAAATAATAAATAGAAGGATTTGCTAAAGCATTTTGTATTGAAACACAAGATGGTATTTACCAAGAAGTATTACTATTTTCGACGTAAGGCGAGCTACTTCTGATAAAAATGCAGAGGTAGCTCTTCAAAACGGAGTTCGTTTGTGGCCGTCATTTCACAAGTTTAGAAGAATTGACTTTAGAATTGAACGACTACGTAAACTGGTTTAACAATTTTAGAATTCATGGAACACTAGACTATTTGAGCCCTATTCAGTATAAACGGGAACACCTTAAAAGAATTGTCTAGTTTCGTGTTGACATACCAGAGATGTGTCAGCTCAACCATCTAATAGACGATTAACGATTGAGAACGTACTTGTTGTGGAGACACAATGGAAAAGTAGGCTAGGTATTTACGTTTAAGAATAGTTTAAATACATTTTAAGCCCGTATTTTGCTGAAAGTAAAAAGGATAAAATAGGTGCTATATAATGGAGTAAGGTATTTATATTTTAACGATTAAAAACGTAATGTAATGCGTAAATTTGTTAAGTTAAAGGGAACGGAGATAGGTTTGAAAAAGAGGGAATGAGTTGGGGCGAAATTAATGGAAGAAAGACGGAAGGAATGCTGTGGGGGATTATTCGACTGGCTTGTAAAATAGGTAATGGGGAATAGGTGTGACTCATACAAAAATAAAAAGCGTAGGAAAGAACTACGCTTGATATAATGGATGACATAACGCCTTGTCTTGCAACTGTTTCTATTGTAACCCTATCCCTTATACGCTTGTTTTAAAGTTTTCATGTCAATTTTTTTCTTCATTTGGAGCAATGCTTTCATAACTCTTTCTGATTTTTCAGGATCCGGGTCGCTTACCATCTCGGTTAGGTCGGTAGGAATAATTTGCCACGACACACCGTACTTATCTTTCAGCCAACCGCACACTTGAGCCTTCTCGTCTCCGCCTTCAGAGAGCTTTTCCCAATAATAGTCCACTTCTTCTTGTGACTCACAATTGACAATAAATGATATTGCCTCTGTGAATTTGAATTGCGGACCGCCATTTAATGCTACGAATTCTTGTCCTTCCAGTTGGAATTCCACGGTCATTACTGTCCCCTCTGGTATTCCGTGGATTTCATTCCTTTCTTTTCCATAGCGAGTGATTCTTCCAATCTTGGAATTTTTAAAGATAGAAGCGTAAAACTTCGCCGCCTCTTCTGCTTGTGTATCGAACCACAAGTTTAATGTGATTTTTTGGATTTTGTTTTTCACAATTTTCTCCTCCTTAATTTTCTGTACTATTATTCCCAATCAAATTTTGATAAACAACCTGTTTTTCAAAATTTGATTGAGAATAACATGACTGGTGTTCAGTTTGAAAAATGTTTTAGACTGCAGATGCTGTCATAACAGTCTTTTCATATATAGGGTGTAGTCAAATCATGCAAAAATAGTTGTAGACTGACCTAAGGTACATTTCAATTCTCTTTATAAAAAGTAAAAGAAGGTATTAGACTAGGAACTAGTTTCTAACGAAATAACGGTAAAATCAATACCCTTCAGTCTGATACTTTATTTGAATAGTCTACTGTTGATTTAAAATAAAGTTTGATAATTTGTAAAAAAGTTCGATAATTTATAATAAAGTTTGATCAAAAGTCCTGTATTAATATTATCAATGCAGGATTTTTTTGTTCCGCAATCGGGCCAGATTGTTGAGGAACGTTTTCAGGCAATAAGATGTGCATAATTTAGCAGTACTCCAACAGAAGTCCCCTTCCTCAAGCACGTGCAGGACATAGCCCAGGTGGTAGGGAGAGGATGAATGTTGGTCGTGCATAGCACGAAATTTCTATTTCCTTTTTATGTAACATCATGTATGATAGTACTAGAAATAGATGAGAACGTGCATTCTGTTTTGTGTTTAGGAATCGGAAACACTACAACGAAAAAAGAGGAAGGTGATGACAATGTTGCTAAGTCAAAAATACGAAATTTCCCCAACCAAAGAACAAAAAGAAATGTTAGAGCGTTGGCTACAATATTGTCGTCAAACCTATAATTTTGCTCTTTTAGACAAACAGAGAAAATATAAAGAAAACAAACAATCCTATACACGTTCTGATATGCAAAAGCAACAAACAATAGATAAGAAGACCTATCCTTTTCTAAAAGAAGTGCCATCACAGCCTTTACAAGAAGTATTTTTACGACTGAAAAAGGCATATGATGGCTTTTTTCGTGGGGATTCCAACTATCCAAAATTGAAAAAGTATAAAGAATATAACAGTCTCACTTTCACGCAATTTGGATTCAAACCGAATGGAAAACTATGTTCAGGTTTAATTGTACCAAGAGTACACAGGGAAAATGTATTTGATCTAACTTCTCTGGATTGGCAAGCTACTTTTGATCTTTTACATCAAGTTAAAGCATTGCTTGATAAAGAATATAAGCTAGATGGTAACAATGAAGTGGGTATGATTATAAAGGAGGGAAGTGCAAAACGATGGATTTTGAAATGGTTATGCAGGAACTGGAAGCGCTCGGTAAGGAACGAATCAAAAAGACTTACATAAGCAATGGTGCACACGAGCCGCTTTTTGGCGTGGCTACAGGTGGAATGAAGCCGCTCGCAAAGAAAATCAAGAAAAATCAGCTTTTGGCCGAGCAACTTTACGCCTCCGGGAACTACGATGCCATGTATTTTGCCGGCATCATTGCGGACCCAATGACAATGACTGAGGCGGATTTTGAGCGTTGGATGGATGCGGCGTATTTTTATATGCTGTCCGATTATGTGGTTGCAGTAACTTTGGCAGAAACCGATTTTGCGCAAGTTGTTGCCGATAAATGGATCGCAAGCGGTGAAGAACTTAGAATGTCGGCAGGCTGGAGCTGTTACTGCTGGCTTTTGGGTAATCGTCCGGACGGTGAATTTAGCGCAAGCAAGATTGCCAGTATGCTTGATCAGGTGGAAAATACGATTCACGATTCTCCAGATCGAACGAAATCCGCTATGAATAATTTTATCTACACAGTCGGGATTTCATATTTGCCGCTCCATGATAAGGCGGTTGAAACCGCGAAGGCAGTAGGCCCAGTCGAAGTCAAACGGGGCAAGAAAAAAAGCAGTATCCTGCTTGCTTCCGAAAATATTCAAAAGGATATAGATAGAGGACAGCTTGGTTTCAAACGCAAAAATGTAAGGTGTTAGCATAGTTTGTAGTGTAACTACACTAACGGGAACGAGAGCTCAATACATCATTCGAAGGTTGCTGACAAGTAAGGATCGGTGGCTATTCAGCAATCGGGCGTTTTAATGGAGGAAGGATCACAGAAATGGTCAAACTTTTTTATAAATAAATGATTCAATTGAATATATTAAGAGCGTGTTTTGATCAATCTTTTTATCAAAACACGCTCTTTCTTTTTGTGCATTAATTAAGGCTATTAGTATAGATTTAATCAAACTTTATTCCAAAGCTACAATTGTTGTTGATTTAAAATAAAGTTTGATAATTTGTAAAAAGATTGATAATTTATAAAAAAGTTTGATTAAAAGTCCTGTATTGATATGCAGGATTTTTTTGTTTCGCAATCGGGCCAGATTTTTCTTTTATTCTTTATATAAATTTTTGTGTAATGACATCCATATTTAATATAAAGTCAGGAAACTATCTAAAATGGCAGGGATGGGTCTTTCTTTAACATTTCAATGTTCGCTAATACCTATGAGAGTCCTTGGTTTCATTACTACAAAATCCCTTAATCCTTTTGAAAATAAAATGTCATCATTCATTTATTTTCTATGTAATTCAAATAAATTTCTATATGTGAAAGGCATTTGTTTTTAGGGATTTTCCAAAGTTGAAAAATATACGATATTCGCTGGTTTTGCGTGTATTTGTTAGTTTTGTAAAGAAAATTACCTTGCAAAGTACAAAATCCGGCTCTAAATAATCTTTATTTTCCCAATTAACAGTTTTTTGTTTTTTGTATAATTAGATTACATAAAAGAATAGATCACCCGTGATACTAGTTTATTTATGAACATAAAAATAGTCCTTGCTAGCATTTTATTCGCGCGCACTCCCTTAGTAGAATGAAGCCTAGAATAGACGGGAGTAAACGTGTTAGAAAGATTGTAAGCACCATGGGGTGGGGAATTCTTTAATTGCAGCTATTCATGTAAAAGAGGCATTTTCTTTTTTATTGCGTTCTAACAAAAATGGGGGGAAGAAAATGAAAAGAAAACAAAAAGTTCCGTATAAGGTAATAGCAACGGCAGTAATGTCTGCAATGCTGTTCACGACAACAGCATTTGCCGAAAACGAAACGAACAGCAAGGAACAGCAAGAAAATGTAGAACAAATTGTAAAGCAGGGGCAACAAATTTTCTTGGACGAGAAAAAGAAAGAAGCGCAAGAAGTAAAGGACAAACTTGGATATGAGAAAACAAAGAAGGAAATTCAGCCGTACACACCTTCAGAAAAAGTGAGAGTTATTGTGGAAGTTCAGCAGCCTTCAGGTTTAAAGTCTATTGGAGAAAAGAAAGCAAGCTATAAGGCGGTTCAAGATCAAGTAATTGCTCAAATCAAAAAAACAAAGTCTAATGTAAAAGTGAAGCACCGTTTTTATGAAGGGTTCAATGGTTTCAGTATGGAGACAGAATTCCAAAATGTGAAAAATATGAAAGATATTCCTGGTGTCACAAATGTACACATCGCAAAAACCTTCGAGCCTTCTATGGGATCAAGTAAAGAATTGGTCCAAGCACAAAAGGTTTGGGAACAGTATGGGTATGAAGGTGAAGGATTGCTCGTAGCAGTTGTGGACTCTGGTATTGATCATACTCATCAAGATATGAAGCTAACAGAAAAAGGACAACAAAAAGAGAAATGGAAACAAGAAAATATTCAAGAAAAATTTGCCGAAACAACAGTCAATGACGTTTGGTATAGTGATAAGATTCCAACGGGATACAATTGGGCGGATGAAGATACAGACGTTATTCCGAGAGATCCTCATGGTATGCATGTTGCTGGTACAGTAGGCGCAAATGGAAATGAAGAAGCTGATGGAGTAAAGGGCATTGCGCCTGGGGTACAGTTGCTTGCTGAAAAAGTATTTTCAGATAAGGGCGGCGGTGCTTATGAGGATGATATCATTGCAGGTATTGAACATGCAGTGACAATGGAAGCAGATGTCATCAATATGAGCCTAGGTTCGGATGCAGGGTTTGTTGGAGAAGAAAATGATCCGATTCAAAAAACAATTCGTCAAGCGACGGAACAAGGTACATTAGTAGTTGTTGCCGGAGGAAATTCAGCGTACAGCACAAAGAATAGTCTTTTGCCTACCTCCAAACAACCGTATGCGGAAAACGCTGATATAGGAACAGTAGGAGAACCAGGTGTAAGTCCGTATGCTTTATCAGTCGCTTCCTATGAAAATCCGAAAATACATATGGGATCCATGAAGAGCGAAGATGGATTTGAGCTCCCGTATAAAGATCAAACGCAGTATAATTTCAAACTTTCAAAGACTTTATCAGAGAATGAAAGCTATGAAATGGTGTATGTGGGCGAAGGGAGAGCGGAAGACTTTTCTGGTAAAGATGTAAACGGAAAAATCGTCGTTGCAAAACCGAAGCAGCCTTATGCGTTTTATTCGTACATTCAAAACGAAGCAAAAAAGAAAGGAGCAAAAGCGGTTATCGTAGTACCGCCTTCAATGATAGAAGATTATCCGTATTTAAATTTTAGTCCTGTCTTTATTCCAGCGGTAACAACTAGTAAAGCGGTAGGAGATGAGTTAATTGCAAAGCTTACAAGTGGAAAAGTTGTCAAGATGAAGCTGACAGGGAGTACTTGGGTAGAAAATGCAGATAAGAATACAATATCTGATTTTTCGTCATTCGGAGCACCACATACATTAGATTTTAAACCAGAGCTTTCTGCACCGGGCGGCAATATTTATTCTACTGTGCCTGGTAACGAATATGAAGTGATGAGTGGAACATCGATGGCGGCTCCGCACGTAGCTGGTGGTTCAACGTTGCTATTGCAAGCTCTTTACGAAAAAGGACTTTCTCATTCTAAAGACACAGCGTTAAAAGCGAAACTCGCATTGATGAATACGACGGCGATTGTTATGGACCCGAAAACGAATGGACAAGTTCCTTATTCACCGCGTATACAAGGATCCGGATTAATGCAAATTCAAAATGCGATCAATACGCCTGTACTTGTATCCAACAAGGGTGCTTCGCTTGAACAAGCAGGAGCGGTGGCATTGAAGGAAATAAAAGGCCAAACAGCGCGTTTTGATTTGAATTTAGAGGCTTTAAGTGAAAACGTGCCTGAAGAAATGGAATATACCGTATATGTAGATGTGCTGACTGACGATACAGAGACGAAAGAGTTTGATTTAAATAATGATAATAAGACAGATGTTTCTAAGAAATATTTAACACTAACAAGCAAGAGAGTGAAAGGCGCATATTCACTTATTAACGGAAAAAAAGTCACAGAATCAAAAGGAACTACTATCAAAATAAAACGCGGTCAAACGAGTAGTTTACAAGTGAATCTACTGCTTCCGAAAGAGTTGCAGAAAAATACTTTTGTAGAAGGGTATGTTCGACTTATTCCTACAGGTGCGAATAAAGATACGAGCGTACCACTAACTGTACCATATATGGGTTTTTATGGGGAATGGGATTCTATGAAAAACCTTGATCCAGTTGCATGGGATGAAAATGTATTCTTAGGATATACAGTGTTATGGGATGATGTGTCAGATCTTCCATTGGGATATGATCCGAAAACTGGTAAATTTAACGAGGAGCGAATAGCTGTCTCAACTCGTTCGATGCCGCCTGGTATTTTTTCAAGCTTTACAACGCTTCGTAATTTAGCAAAAACAGAGATGTATGTAGAAAATTCAAAGGGAGAACGTATTAAATGGCTAGGAGATTTTAGCGAGTACACAGGAGAGCCATGGAAATTCCGAAAGAATATTATGGCGTATAGAAACTTCAGCAACCAAGGCTATTTATGGGAAGTTAAAGATGAAAAAGGACAGCATGTACCAGATGGAACTTACAATTACGTTATTAAAACAACATTAGATTACAAAAACGCTAAGCCGCAAGAAGTAAAGATTCCGGTTAACGTGGATTCAGTAGCGCCTAAAGTATCAGACATTCAAGTACAACCTAAAAATGGAGAATATGAAATTTCCTTTAAAGCGGAAGATAATGAAAGAGGAAGTGGCTATAATGGTGCTATCGTTTGGTATAACGGGAAATACAAATCATTACAACCTGGACAAAAATCGTTAACCGTTAAAGAAGAAGTGAAAGGTGTAGTCGTAATGGCAGCAGATTACGCATACAATCAAAGCTACAGTGTATGGGGAGACCCTTCTTATATCAACGAAGGAATGCTCGTAAGCTATTTCAACGTGTATCCATACAAAGATGTAAATGCAAACACCCCTGTTCAAATTACAGGATATACTTCCAATCGTGTAGATTGGAAAGTGTACATCAAAGATGAAAAGGGTAATATAGTTGATACAATTACAAAAGAAGATGAGCATACTTTACGTGTTTCCTGGACACCGAAACCGGAGCTTCAAAACGGTACGTATACGGTTGAGGCTGAGGCTGTAAATGATAGTGGCTTTAAGGTAACGACAAAACCAAAAACAGTTACGGTTCTACAGCAATAAATGTGATGAGAATTTTCTTATATTAATGGAAGAGGGAGGGGGTCCCAAAAGTAGCTGAATAGTTACTTTTGGGAGGCATCCTTTTTATTGAAATAATGTAAAAAATAATACAAACCAGCCTTAAATTAAGGCTGGTTTGTATTATTTCACAGCTTCTTTTAATTCTTTACCTGCTTTAAATGCAGGTACTTTTCCAGCAGCAATTTGAATTTCTTCACCTGTTTGTGGATTACGTCCTGTACGAGCTGATCGTTCGCGTACTTCAAACGTGCCAAATCCGATAAGCTGTACTTTGTCACCAGTTTGCAAAGCATTTGTAATCGAATCAAATACGGATTGCACGGCTACAGTGGCTTCCTTTTGTGAAATTTCAGCTGTTTGGGCAACATGTTTAATTAATTCTGTTTTATTCATGTCTTCACCTCGTATATAAATTTTTGATATGAATACTATCATAGTGCATAAAAGAATAGAGACAGTTTTTTCTAACTGTAAGAAAGCAATGATAACAGCGATATTACTCTAATTTCGGTGAAAGTTGGTAAATCCCTGCTAACTCTAGCTGAATTTCTTTTTTACGGTATTTCTTAATTCATATGTATATAAATACATATGAATTAAGAAACCGACATAAAACCCTTCTTTTTAGGTGGGAGAGAGCATCCGGCCGGTCAGATCCTTTTCCTGCCCCATACCAAGTGAAAACAAAGAGAGAAAACGAGTGCAGGTCACCTTTTGTTATCCATAGCCGCGGCTATATGCCGAAAAATCAAAATGGATTTATATAGTTGAGTAAAAGCCCGATTGGTAAGGGCTTTTACTCAGTGGAGATGAAGAAAACCCCATTGATTAAAGTTTCGCTTTATAAAATTCCTATGTAAGAGTAGTGTGGAAAGATTCTATTAAGCACGTATACACTTTATCTATGTAAATGTGTTACAGTGGTTCTTACATATATAAGATATAATAGAGAGGAGTAAGTGATTATGATCATTCGTCAAAAAAAAGAAGAACTGATACTGATTCGGCAACATGATCATGGATTTCTGTCAGGAGAAATAGCAAAACATTTTACGACTCGTTTTTTTGCAAGTAAGGTTTATCTGAAAGAGTCTATCGCTGCTATTTATGAGCATGACCGTTGCTGGATTAAATTAGATAAAACTCCGATTTGGAATGATGCAAAAGAATTACCATACTCTTTTATGGATTGTCCGAGTTCATTACGGTTTGTTTTTTATACATTAGGGCTTGATGAGATTGAAGCTACGAATCCATATGGAGCACTACTTTGCAGTAAGCACTTTACTTCATTTCCACTTAATAATGAAGATACTGAAATGGTTCATTTTTATCAACAAGAGCAAAATCGTCAAAAAAGACTTTTGAAAACGTTAACAAACATTGCGCAATCTACTCTTGAGGAACATTATAAACTTCTCAAATTTTGTGATGAATTGTCTCTCTATGCCTGTATGAATGAACCTGGTGTAAAGAAAAATGAAGAAATTGATTTATTTAAAGAAGGATTTGAAGGGATGGAAATATATAATCGATATAGTGACAGTCCTATAATAGCTGAATGGATAGATGAAAAAAAGATTCGAGTTACACCATTTCCTTTTGCAACGGAATTTAAAACCCATGTAAGATTCAAGTCTTTACATAAGAATGAAATAGAAAAGAGTGGGATAGTTCAAGCAGATAAGAACGTAGAATTCAAAAAACAAGAAATTTGTTTTATCAGGTAAAATGTGTGAATGATACCCATTTTCATTATTTGTTGCATATGTACAGTTATATATAAATTTTAAAAGGCTAATGAAAAAAGGCTGACTCATAAAGAGATAAGTCAGCCCTTTTTCTGTTATATTAAGATTCTATATGATGATTAACTTGCAATCTGCTTATCGGATGCTTTTAACTTTTCAGCTTGCAAGAATCGATTTGTTTCAGCGACAACAACACCGCTCAATCCAATGAGACCAATTAAGTTTGGAATAGCCATGAGTCCATTGGCAATATCAGCAAATGTCCAAACGATGCCTAGTTTTAAGTTTGCACCAAGGGCAACAACCACAATGAAAATAATGCGGTAATATCGGACTGCATTACGGCCGAATAAATATTCTACACATTTTTCACCGTAATAGGACCACCCTAAAATTGTTGAGTAAGCGAATAAGATAATTGCGATACCAAGAATCATACTACCAGTGTTACCAAATACAGATTGGAAAGCTAGAGTCGTTGCTTCGACACCGGTTTTCCCTGATTTCCAAGCCCCTGTTGTAATAAGTACTAGACCTGTAATTGTACACACGATAAATGTATCAAGGAAAGTCCCTGTCATAGAGACAAGTGCTTGTTTAGCAGGTATATCCGTTTTGGCGGCTGCGGCTGCAATTGGTGCACTTCCTAGTCCAGCTTCATTTGCAAACACGCCTCGCGCCATCCCAATTTGGATTGCCGATGCAATGGTTGCTCCAGCAAATCCGCCAGCAGCAGCTGTACCATTAAAAGCACCAGAAAAAATAAGTGAGAACGCTTCTGGAATTTGATCAATGTGATAAAAGATAATAATAAGTCCTGCAAGTACATAAAAGAAAGCTTTAATAGGGACGAAAAATCCTGTGACTTTCCCGATTTTTTTTACACCACCTAAAATGACAATCGCAATTAAGAAAGCCATTAAAATACCAGTTAAGGCAGGAGGAAAAGAAAAGTTAAGTCTCATAGCTTCCGCAACGGAATTAGACTGTACCATATTACCAATTCCGAAAGAAGCAGTTGTCCCAAAAATAGCAAATAGAATAGCGAGCCATCTCTTTCCTAAACCTCGTTCTAAATAATACATTGGGCCACCGGAGTATTCACCATTAGGCCCATTCACTCGATATTTTACGGCAAGAATGGCTTCTGCATATTTCGTTGCCATGCCAAACAGGGCAGTCATCCACATCCAAAAAATTGCACCAGGACCTCCAATTGATACTGCAGTTGCAACACCAGCTATATTTCCCATTCCAATTGTAGCGGCCATAGCAGTCATTAATGCTTGGAAATGGCTAATATCTCCAGAAGAGGATTTATCTTCTGATTTTCCAAATGCTAGTTTATGTGCATACAAAAGTTTAACAAACTGCAAACCTCTTAGGCGCACTGTGAGAATGATTCCAGTTCCTACAAGAAGGAACAAGGTAGGTAGTCCCCATACGTAATGATTAATCTCTTCTAATACTTGACTTACTGTCTCCATCTCTATTCTCCTTTTAGAAAAAATAAAAACCATTTCACATGAATGAAATGGTCTCTGGAGAAACAAGGGATAGAAAAATAAACCGATGTAAATCGGCATTTTCTGTCGCTTGTCTCTGTCCTTTTACCTGAGAGATTATCCGTCAATTTGACGGATTTGCTCCTTCGGTGCTCTGTTTCCTCCGTGTTGTTGTACAACAGGAGGGAGTCTCTCCAGAGATTCGTCCCCATGCAGTTCTACTTGTAACCAAGACCTGAGAGTTTCAAAGCTAATTCATTAACTTTTTGCCCCGTCGGTAGATCGATTGATCTTCTCCTGAATGGTTCATCCGAATTATGTGATTAATAGAAGCTACTTTAGTCAGTTTAATTGAATGAAATCTAATATTAATATGACACAGCTTCTAGATAATAACTAGCGCAATTATATGATGCTTGCAAATAAATTGCAAATATTAATTATCCGAAGATAGTTTTTTAATATTTCGACTTCTTATTCTTTAACCTCAGTTCATTGATATGTATTATTACAAAAGTGTAAGGTTTTTGTAATGAAAATAGATAATTTAAATGTAGTGCTTGTGATAGTATACGAAATATCAAATTACAAAAATCTAAAGGTGAAAAATATGAAAAAATTATTCGTATCGATCGTAGCAATAGTCCTTGTTTCAATTGTCTATATAGGAATTGCTGAAAAAAATGATTTATTTGATATTAAAAAATGGGGAGCAAAAGAATACTATGTTCAAATTACTGAAGATGGTAAAGAAGAAATGGCTGAAGCGGATGATGGAACAACAGCTAAGCTGTATTGGTATACATTGAAAGCATATAATGAAAAAGGCGATGAGATAACCGTAAAATTTTTCGCAAATAAAAACTTGAAGTTAAATGCGTTTCTACGTGTTGATATAGGTGGTAAATATAAAGATAAAACTTACGGAATTGACAGTTATGAAGAAGTCAAATCAGACGACATACCTAAAAAGGCAAAAGAACAGATAGAAAAAAATAATATATAGTCCGGCTAGAGGACACCAATTCTTTAGAACAGCTCAAGCAGCTGTTTAAGAATCCGGTGGCCTTTTTATTTTGCAAAGGGAGATGTGGAGAATGAAGCCATTAAGATATCAATTACGTGAATGGAGTAAGGAGACGAAACAAGCAAAAAATAGAAAAGAAAGCCACTTAGCAAAACGTTAATCGGTTGAAGCGAAGGTTAGCAAAGATAAGATTTTACGAAAAATATAAGATATGGATAAGTAATGGGAAAAATATTCATAGTGAAATCTATAGATATTATATAATGATTTTTATGATGAAAAGTGCTGTATACGTTGCTTTTAAGCTGTTAAAAACTTATAGATAAGAGTTTATTCGGGTTCTTTTTTTTATTGCACCTTTTTAAAAGAACAAGCATATATTATAGTGTGAGACAAGCATAGGTCGCTTATTTCACGCTCATCAGAAAACTCCTTAACACGAAAGGGCACCTATTGGCA
The DNA here is from genome assembly GCF_030292155.1 of Bacillus sp. DX3.1. Classification (NCBI taxonomy): domain Bacteria; kingdom Bacillati; phylum Bacillota; class Bacilli; order Caryophanales; family Bacillaceae; genus Bacillus; species Bacillus sp. DX3.1. Next base: position 2,364,115 of record NZ_CP128153.1, read on the forward strand.
CGGTGCTCTTTTTTTATTGAACGAAATGGACACCAAAAAAAGAGACAAGCATATATTATAGTAACTCATTAACTTTAATTGCTTTAACTTTCGTTAATGAGAAATCTCAAAATCCCTTAAAAGAGTGCTCGCGGAAACGAGTGCTCTTTTTTATCGGATAAATCGCAAAATCTATGATGTATTCTAAAGGAATTAAAGACTAATTTGTGATACCATGAATGCGTTGATGTCAGGTAAAAAGACTACATGTGTAGAAATAAAATAAAGATTGATAATTTGCAAAGAAGTTTGATCAAAATATAGTTAGCTTTTTATAAGAATGCTGATAAATCAAGATTTCTAAAAAAATTTTGAATAAACTTTATTTTAAAATGGGTGAAATTGACGTGACATACCCATCATTTTTGAGGGTGATGGGGAAATATCCTATACGTACTAAACCCTAACAGTAATATTACTTTTTAGATTTAATAATTTATCATAAAAATCCGCGTACTAAAATAAATTTTCTGTTATTTTTGATTTGTTTGTTTTATCGCTGTAATATGAAAGCATCAGGTTAAATTGAAACGAGGGAGATAGATTGAAGGTAATTAAAAAAATAGGTCGTTTTTGCTCAGTTGATCATGATGGTTATATGATTAATGATTCACATATGAATAAAGTTCAACCAGCTTTTTTTGAGGTTATACAGGAAGTGAAGGATACTTGTATTCGCCTTTTAAAGAATGATTTACATAGTATTTATATTAGAGGGTCTATTCCGAGGGGGATAGGAATAGAGGGAATCGCAGATATAGATACTATCGTCTTAGTTGGAAAGGATCCTAAGGTGATAGATTTAGGCGGGAGAGAAAATATAGAGAAAGAAATTTTGAGGAACTTTCATTGTGTATCTGGAGTGGAATTCAGTTTTTATCATGTAGAAGATGTGCTAGATTCTACTAACTTTTTATTTGTTAGCTTTATGATTCAGACGCACAGCATATGCATATTTGGTGAAGATGTAAGGTATCAGTTGCCAAAATATAAAGTAAGTATAGAGTTAGCAAATGAGCATCTCATTCATTTACAAAAGCAAATAGAACAAGCCCGTGAAGAACTTATTCATCATAATGGTAGTGATGATATACAAGACTGTTGCCGCTGGATTATGAAAATTATTGTTAGGGCGGGACTAGCACTGACAATTGATAGGGAGGCATTGTATTCAAGAGATTTATATCCGGCTTATGAATTATTTAGTAAGCATTTTCCTGACCAAGAACAACAAATGAGAAAAGCGCTCCAATATGCGATTGCTCCTTCGGAAAATGCACAAGAAATTTTAGCGTTTTTGGATGGTTTTGGAGATTGGATAATGAAAGAATCTGATCAATGGTTAACTACTAATAACTTTAGTTAATTATAATTATATTATGCAAACAAGTGTTTTCTTGAATTTTATAGAATCATGTATGAAGAGGCGGGAGATGAAAAACATGGATTTTTATATTGTTGATGTTTTTTCACAAGGTAAATATACCGGCAATCAACTTGCTGTTTTTACAGGTGCTTATCAAATTTCGGGTGAGGAAATGCAGCGAATTGCCAAAGAGATAAACTATGCTGAAACAACGTTTATTGTATCTAAGGAGGAGAGCAACGAAGGATATAGTGTACGCATTTTTACGCCAAACGAAGAAGTACCTTTTGCGGGACACCCGGCGTTAGGAACGGCTTTTATACGTAAGCGTCAAATATTCCCCACCTACTATCTGTAAATAACCCATGAGATAATCTCCTTACATACTACATGTGGAGGTTTTTTTATGAAAAGACACCTATTAAAGAAAGAATGGGAAACTTATATTCAAGACTATAAAAACAGTGGATTATCAAAAGTTGCCTGGTGTCAAAAACAGAACCTACCAGTTCATCAGCTATATTACTGGCTGAAAAAATTATCACTTGAAACTGAAGATCAAAATAAAAATGAGCGTGTGAATTGGATTTCTATGAATGTTCCTGTCGTAGAAGAAAACATACATGCCACCATTCGAATTCACATTCAAGAAACAACCATTGAATTGGATGTTCTCAAATACATCGCGAGGTGCTAGAGGAAGTGCCATCATGTATAGTGTGGTTGAAACCGCAAAAGAGAACAATCTAAGTCCCTATCATTATCTTCGTTATTTGTTTGAAACGCTACCCAATATCGATTTAAACAATAAAGAAGAAATTGATAAAGTCTTGCCGTGGTCAACGGATTTACCGTCTAGATGCAGAGTACCGAAAAAAAGTGAAGTAAACAAAAAATAACTCCAAAATCAACTTTTATTGTATATTTTAGAGTTACTTTACGTTTACTTTTAAACACAAACCTTTATCCAAAAGCAATCATACCGTTCTTAACAGAATATGGTCTTCAAAGTAGGAAGTCCACAATTTATGTTGGGGACATGGGATAATATGTAGCAATTCGTAAATGAAAATGAGAAATTCAGTCAAAGTTAAAATCGTAACTAGATGAATATAAATGATAGAAAACAGCACCTCTTTTCCCTTGCATTAACTGCCCGTAAAGAAGCCCCTCACTGATTAAAGTTTCACGTTATCTAGTTAAAAATAGACAATTATAAGCATATGTTGTGGTTAGGGAACCTCAATAAATGTGTGAAGATTTATTGTAGAGGAGAGAAATGTGATGGGATTAACAATTTTACATATAGAGGATGATGAAGAAATTGGATTATGGGTAAGTGAGTTTTTTACTGAACGGGGATATAAAGTGATTTGGTTGAAGTCTGGCCTTCATGCATTTGAATACATGGAACAAACGGACGTTGTTATTATGGACATTATGCTTCCGGGGTTTGATGGTTATACGGTTGGACAGCGAATGAAGCAAAAGTTCCCTGAAATACCAATTATGATGCTCACAGCGAGAGCTTCAATAGAAGATAAACTGCAAGGGCTTGCTTTTGCAGATGATTATATGACGAAGCCGTACCATCCTGATGAACTCGAGGCCCGCATTCATGTTCTCTTAAGGCGACTCGGTGTGGTTTCTCCGGATCATATACAGTTGAACCATTTAAGTATTGACCGGAAAGCCAACCGTATTTTGAGTTCACAAACGAATAAAGAGATTGTCTTAACTGGTAAACAGTTTCATATCTTTATGTTTCTCTTCAATCATCCAAATCAGATTTTGACTCAAAAGCAAATATATGAAGCTGTGTGGGAAGATTCATATATAAAAGGGGATCGGACTCTTATGGTCCACATTCGTCATTTGCGTGAAAAAATAGAGATCGATCCCAGTCATCCTCAGATTATCGAGACGATTCGCGGCATCGGTTATCGGTTGAAGTTATGAATATTCGAAGATCGCTCGTTACCAAATATTTATTATTGATCCTTGCCTCTTTATTCATGTGGCCTATTTTGCCAGCAATCTATTATTTACCTGACATTTTGCTTAAACAAGATGCGATACATGAGCCACTGGAAATAGAAAAAATGTGGGAACATGAAGCTGAACAACTAAATGAAGCTAATGAGAATATAATCAATGAAAAGCTCGGTAAGATACAAGGACATTATCCGAAAGCTGAGCTGTTTTGGGTCGACAAAGCGGGGGAAACCCATGTGATCAATCAGCGTATCGTAGAGATTCCTGATCAATGGACACCTTTGAACCTCATCAACTATCTCGATAGGAAAAAGCAACAAGATATATTCACTGTGACAGCTACGATTGGTAAAGATGGTGAACAAGGATTTATGGTATTTCATATCCCAAAATCTATTACGACGCTTGCGATTCAGCCAGTAAATGGAGATCTCTTTTTAATCCTTATTATTTTTGTCGTAGGTGTTTCGATTGTAGTGGTATCTTTGTTATTTTTTTTTAGTATTCGCAAAAGACTTGTACAACTTCAAAGCGCAATGTCAGATACCGTAAATGATGGAATACCTGATAAGGTTACAGTCAATAACAGTGATGAGGTTGGACAATTGGAAAAGGCCTTTAACAGAATGATCAATCAGTTAAAAGACAGCCGGAAGCGCGAGAAGGAAGAAGAGTATCTACGAAAACAATTGATTGCGAATATCTCTCACGATTTACGGACGCCTTTAACCGTTATTAGACAGCATGCCTACTCCATTCAGAATAACCCCTCATCCTTAAAAGCAACCGCATCGGTACAAATTATCGTCAACAAACTAAATGATGTTGGAAAATTACTTGAAAATCTTCTTACTTACACATTACTTTCAGCTGGAAAGTATCCATTAGAGAAGAAAAACATAGATGTGATTGAAGAGTTACGTAATGCTGTCGCCGAGTGGTATCCGGTTTTTGAGAAAGAAGGTTTTGAAGTGAATGTCCATTTGGCTGACTGTTCATTGATTTGGCAGGTGGATCCTCTCTGGCTGCGCAGTATATTGGATAACCTGTTTCAAAATGTCATTAGGCATGCCAGTTCTGGCGGATATATTTGTGTAGAAACAATTGATCGTGAAGGCGACTTATTTATGGTCATCAGAGATAAAGGGCGGGGAATGGAGCACCACTCAGAAGCAAAAGGAGCGGGCATCGGGCTATCCATCGTTTCGCTCATGACCAGGGAAATGGATGTTTTTTGGGAGGTATCCAGTTCTCCACAAGGTACATGGCATTATTTAAGGCAAAAATTAAACTAGATTTAAACTTGAGGTCACCTCGATTTTCCATTCGCTCAATACAATGGATATCGAGGTGATTTTTTATGAGAGTTAAAAAAGAAATGGGCTGTGAGCAGGTTAGTGTCAAATTTGGATGCATGTGTATACAAAAAAATGGGGTAGATCAGTCTCAAGAAAATAATAGGAAAGGGTGTTTTTTAAGTGGATTCAAAGACTTCTATTGACAAATCTAACATGGATACAAATTCTGCATTGCCTTCACCAAAGAAAAGAGAAGGAATGAGCCTAAAGCGATGGCCATCTTGGATTGGGTATATAGCCATTGCTTGGTCAGCCCTTTATGGATCGATGCATCTTTACTGGGTGCTTGGAGGAGAGGGGTATCCTTTTAAGAATGAAGATGGTATGGATTTGTTTGCTGGAAAGGTTACTTATCTTCCGTCACAGGTTGGAGGTATCATATTTGTTGTTCTTTGTCTGATAGGTATATTAGTTGGATTTTCAATGAGGAAGCCAGTGGAAAAGACTTTCCAACAGCGGCTTATCCTCATTTATGCCTGGGGGTGGGCGGCTGCTTTACTCCTCTTTGTACCGGATGCCAGTCTGATTGCGGCCATGGCTTATGCTTTTTTATTAAAATTTAAATTTGACTGGCTGATGCTCAATCAAATTATATGTGTTCTAGGAGGAATATCTTGGGGGTTTTTCGCTGTAGCTTATCGAAGAAAAATACGCCATGCATGTGAATATTGTGGAAGGAAAGCGGACGGGAAAACATCTCTTCTCATGCGATGGAGTCGATGGATTACCTATCTTGCGGCTCTTGCTCCTATTCCATACGCAATTACGCGCTATGCTTGGGCATTGAAAATCCCGCTAGGAATTGACGCGAAGTTTTTGCAGGACTTTTCAAATGTTAACCCAGCGCATCATATTACTGAATGGGCTTTCGGATCGATATGTATCGCCGGTAGTATTCTTACGCTGGGTTTGATCCAGAAATGGGGTGAAACCTTTCCGCGATGGTTCCCATTCGTTAACGGTGAAAGGGTGCCAATCCTGCTGGCGGTGATTCCAGCATCGTGTGTAGCGATTGCTGTAACCGCTGCTGGCTTCACTTTTACTTTCGCTTTTATCGCGGTTAAACTTCACCTCGTGTCTACAGATAATATTTTGCTGAGTCACATTTGGGGTTCAATAGGGCCAATGCTTTTATGGATTCTCTGGGGGATAGCGCTAGGTCTTGCTTCTATCGCTTATTATTATCGTAGACGAGGTCAATGTAATTACTGTGGTAGAAATGAAAATGATGGTGGGGTGAAAGGAATTGAAGATTAGTCAAATGAAATGGGCTGGTTATGCCGCATGTATCTGGTCGCTCTTGTATATTCCGATTCACGTTTATTGGGCATTTGGAGGAATGGCATGGATGCCTGGGGTTTTGAAAGATGAGGCGATGTGGGAAGTAGTAAACTGGGGAGCATCTGCAATGTTGTTAGTAGCTGCAATACTTGCGCTTTCACTGGTTCATCCTTGGGGGAAAAGTATCCCACGATGGTTAATGCTTGTTATGGGCTGGACTGCTTGTATACTTCCGTTCATGCATGCTGTATATGGCTATGTTACAAAGGGGCTCTTATTGGCTGGCATTATTCGTTTAGAGTTCTTTGATTTCTCTGTATGGGCAACTTTAAACGTCGAATATTTGATCCTAACTGACTTTTTACTTTTCGAACCTTGGTTTTTAATCGCAGGGATCTTATTCGGATTGGCTACTTTGCACTATCAGAGTGATATAAGGGGAGTAATGGATCAACAATGTAATATTAAATAAGGTTTGAGCAATAAATAATGTAAAAAACCTGAAAAGTTACTGTAATTAATAATAATTGTGGATAAAATTTCAGATGTCTTATCCAATTAAAGGGCGCGATTGTGGAGCAACACAGGCAGAAAATGATCAAACTTTTTTATAAAACCGAAACAAAAATCTGCTGGATAAGAGTCCATTTTGATCAATCTTTTTTCAAAATGGACTCTTTTTATTTACCGTAGAATACGGGTTGACGCGATATTTTTAATCAAACTTTATTTTAAAGCTACAAAATTAAGTGCAGAATAAAAATTCCCCATGAATATTTTGTATTCTTTTTACATCCTGTATTTTTCTTAAAAAGAAAATTTAATATCGATGCACCACCAATGGTAATATATAGAACAGTTTGTAACATTCGCCAAGGATGTATCTCAGAACAAAAAGTAACCTGCACTCGTTTTGTCACTTTGTTTTAGCACGGCACGTGGCAGAAAAAGGCCCTGACCGTTTCTATGCATGGATAGACGCTCTCGTCTTTATTAAGAATCGAAAACCATGAGTGATTTCAATAGCAGCTGTCTCCACGGGAGGATAGACCTCGATAACGATGTGGGAAACTAAGACATCAATGTTGTAGTCAGTATTTTTAGGGAAAAAACAAGTCTAGAGTTCCCTTTTTTATAGGAAGCTCGAGCATTCAACCCACTGATAAAGGGAAACCCAAAGGGCATACTAAGATTATATTTAAAGTGGGAGGATATAAATTTGAGTACAATAGAGAATGCATTATCTATCTTCGCCTTAGGCGGCTTGAATGAGATCGGGAAAAATATGTATGCAATCGAATATTCAAACGATATCGTGATTATCGACTGTGGCAATAAGTTTCCAGATGAAAGTTTATTAGGAATTGATTTGATTATCCCTGATATAGCTTACTTAGTAGAAAATAAAGATAAAGTTAGGGCTTTAATTGTCACACATGGACATGAAGATCATATCGGGGGGATCCCGTTCTTCTTAAAAAAATTGAATGTACCCGTTTATGCCACACGCTTCACACTAGGATTAATTGAAATCAAATTAAAAGAACATAAACTTCTAAGAGAAAGCGAACTTGTTGAAATCAACTCAAACTCAAACTTGACAATCGGAGAAATGAGTGTAAGCTTTTTCAAAGTGACCCATAGTATTCCTGATTGCTTGGGAATGGTCTTTCACACATCAGAGGGTAATATTGTACATACGGGGGACTTCAAGTTCGATTTAACCCCTGCGAATAATGAGAATTCGGATATTCATAAAATGGCTGAAATCGGCAAAGAAGGGGTCTTGCTTCTATTGTCTGAGAGTACCAATGCAGAACGTCCTGGTTTGACCCCATCGGAACAAATGGTAGGTGAACATGTGGAAGCAACTTTCATGAAAGCCGAACGCAAAGTTATTCTTTCTACCTTTGCTTCAAATATTAGTCGCGTTCAGCAAGTCGTGAATGCAGCGCAAAAAACAAATCGAAAACTTGCGTTGCTTGGACGAAGTATGGTTAAGGTCGTAGCGGTTGCTATGGAACGTGGTTATTTAACAGTTCCAGATGGAATGTTAATTGACCCACATGAAATCAATGAAATGGCTCCTGAAAGGGTGGCTATTTTATGCACGGGGAGTCAAGGAGAACCATTGGCTGCTCTTGCTCGCCTGTCCACTGGAAACTTTCGCGGTGTCGACATTTTACCTGAAGATACGGTTATCTTTGCAGCAGGTCCAATACCCGGGAATGAACGAAATGTCACGAGTATCGTAGACAACTTATTTGCACTTGGAGCCAAAGTGATTTATGGATCAGGAAGTACATCCGGAATGCATGTTTCTGGCCATGGTTATCAAGAAGATTTAAAACTAATGCTTACATTAATGAAACCAAAATATTTTATTCCCATTCACGGTGAATTTAGAATGTTACACCATCACCGTTTGTTAGGTGAATCCGTTGGAGTAGAGCAAGGAAACACGTTTATCATCAATAATGGCGATGTCGTCGATATTGAACATACCATTGCCCGTCAGACCCGGAAAATACCGGTTGGGAATACCTACGTAGACGGGGGGGATGTTGATAATATTGGGGAATTTGTGTTACGAGACCGCAAACAACTTTCAGAGGATGGGCTGCTCATGATTGTTTTAACTATGAGCAAAGCGGAAGGAAAACTGATTTCTGAACCCGATACCATTTCTCGTGGATTTGTGGATAGAGATTTCTCGGAACTCCGAAGAGACGTTAATCGACTTACTACAAAAACTGTTAACGAGCTACAAGAAGCAAATAGAAACCAATGGAATGTAATGAAAAAACAAATAAAAAAATCAATACGACAATATGTATATACACATACTAAGAAAAAGCCAATGATTGTTCCTATACTTATTGAAATTTAATAGGGGGGAAGTTTTAAAAAAAATGAATTAATTGATCTTCAACAATTGGGCGCAATTCTCTAATAAGAATTGTGCTCTTTCTTTTGTATTGGACCATTTAATGGAATAAGAATTCCAAGTGTCCTGTTATAAAAATGTTTTAGACCGAACATCGTTGGTCTGATTAGATTTCTCTATTCTTATTTTTCTAATTTAATAAAATAAAGATTTAGACTGAGGACTAAGTTTCATTTCGTGAAGAAAGTTTTTATTAAAATAAAGGTAAACGTCAAATATTCCCCACCTACAATTTGTAAATAACTGTAGCTTTATAATAAAGTTTGATTAAAACATCTCGTAAACCTATATTCTGTGACAAAATAAAAGAATCCATTTTGAGAAAAGATTGATCAAAATGGATTTTTTTCTAGCAGTTTTAAGATTAGTTTTTATAAAAAAGATTGATTGTTTTCAAGCTATTCAACAATCGCCCCATTAGCTGAATAAGCCATTAACCGTTTATTAATTTCCTTAATGCTTTCAACTCTTCCAAAGCACCCTATGCCAAATAATACCTCATCTTCATGTAAATAAAGTTAATCAAATTAATACTAATCCCCTTTACATATATGCCATTTTTTAATGTTAGAGCAGTCTCAACAGCTATAAACTAAACCTACTTAAAATAAATTCAAAAGATGGACGTGTAATTTTACTCCCTTAATGTATAAAATATGAAACCACATCATTAGAATTGGATATTTTTATTAAAGAAGTATTCAGATTTTAGTTGTTGTCTGGTATTTTATTTTTATCTATAAGTTTAGGATCTATAACATTATCTCTTTTAGTAATTATGATATATTTCGCATTAGTATAAATCAAATTAAAATCATCAACTTGATTTTTGGTTACATACTCAGTAATTTCCTCAGGAATTTCACTTTCATCTTTTATGAAGTCCTCATATTTTAAAAACTTTTTCTTATAGTAATGATTATTCTCATAATCGACAAAAGGTTTAATAAGAAGATCTGAGAGATAAGTACTATTACTTTTATACTAAAGAATGAAATCATTCGAAAAAATAATCTTGATGAAATTCTATTACACTTCCAAGGAGGTTCAGTACCGGTCACTTTTCATCATGAAACAAATGTCGTATGGATGAAACAAAATGACCCTACGTTTGGGAAGGTTTTAGATAGAAAAGAAGTAGCGGAAGTATTGAATATTGATGCTTCACATATCGATAATCAATATCCGATTCAAGAAGTATCAACAGGATTGCCAGTTATTCTTGTTCCTTTAAAATCGTTAGCTGCGGTTAAGAATGTAAAAATAAATAAAGAA